>CAMAPT010000001.1 GCA_945860225.1 Chitinophaga pinensis
CCTTCCAAATCATTATACAAAAGGAAATAAAATTATAAGTGCAAAAATGTATGCTAAAACGGACAATGAGTTGAAATCGAGAGATTAACTAACTCGGAAACACAAAGTAGGTTACTCCCGAACTTTTCAGCATATAACAGCGCATACCCTAAACGGGCGAAAAGTACTAGATGCTTAGCCCGTTTCGGGTATCCGCAAAACGTTATAAAAAACCTGAAATGGAATCTCTAAGAATGGCTTAATTGAAATTTGTTTCGATTAAGTAGCTGATTAAAAAATATTTATCTTAGTTTTTTAAAAAGATGCGTTGGGGTCGTAACCAAAGATCGAAAAAATTAACTTTTAAATAATGAAAAAAATTCTCTTTCTGCTTATGTCACTTATTTCTTGTTGCGTTTCATTTGCTCAAAGCACTTGGCAATTGGATGACTATTCGAAATGGGATTACACTAATTTTCGCCAAAACAATATTTTCTATCAGCCATTTTCCACCTTTAATCCCGATTATTTATTGCTAGACGCTGCTTTGTTTTATATGACAAATGAAGAACGTTCAAAAGTTGGTGTACCCGAACTGCGGTATCACAAATTATTAGAAGTGGCAGCTTACAATCATTCTATGAAAATGGCAACTACCAATTTTTTTTCTCATGAAAATTCGGTTGATCATTCACGGTTTAATCCATCGGACCGTGGAAAACTTGCGGGGGTGTCTAATCCATCTTTTGCAGAAAACATTGCTTATAATTACCCTGAAAATGGTAGTTCTTATCTGCAAGTTGCTACAAAGCTTATGGTTCAATGGATGAATTCTCCAGGCCATAAAGATAATATATTATCAATAAAAGCCAGACAAATGGGGGCTGGCACTTACTATTATGATAGAAAGATATATGGCACGCAGGTTTTTCAGTGGTTTAACGATGTCAATGAAAATGCAAATGGAGGTCTAGATCAGCTTCCAAAACCTATAACAATGTCAGACAAAACCAATAATGCTAAAGCATTTTCTAAAACCAATTCAACATCAATAACCACCAATGAGAATACTCCAAAACCACAAACTAATATATCCAATAGTTTACAAGTTGAGCTCAATGAATTGAAAAATAAAGTGGCTCAATTAAGTAGCCTAGTTTCAGAAAAAGATGGAACTATTGCCAAATTAAATCGCGAAATCTCAACGCTAAAAAATGAGAACTATCGATTAGATGCCGCAAAAACTAATATGAATAATTTAGTAAATACCCTGCAAGATGAGAAATTAAAAAAGGATACTCAAAAGCAAAAGTTACAGAATGAATCAAATCTATCATCAGACAAAAAAACATCAGAAAAAAATAGTAAGCTTACTTTTAAAATCGGTCTAAATACGTTTTATCCAAATATTAACCCAATTAACCTTGGCAATTTCAATATGAATTTACTGAGTTTTGGTGCTGAAACGATGTTGGGGGTCAATTTCGGTGAAGCTAATCGAAGTAATTCATTAGGGGTTACGTTTCGTGCTAATCAAACCAATCGCTTTTTAACTCAAGCCCTGGATTCAAGCGCTTTACAACCCATTCAGTATTATGATGCCGAACTAACTGCGATAATCAGAGGTTGGTTATCCATAGGTAGTGGAGCAACATTTATATCGGCCTATGGCTCGTCTACATATCAAATAAAACCTTCTGCTAGTATAGGGTTATACTTAGGTCCAAAAAACTGGAAAATTCAACTGACTCAACAAGTTTATATAAATTCTAATCAAAACATCATTGGTCGTGCGTCTATTGGAATTGCCCTTAAGCTATAACTTAGAAAATAAAACATAATGAGGAAAATTTTCCAGATTTAAAAATAACTTGATTAAATAGGGTATTTATTTTGAAACTATTTCTATGATTACATACCGAAGGCTTTTTACTAAATTTCAATTGCTTAATTGGATTTAATTGGTGAAAAAACTACTTTTATAAATTTATGTAAGTTCTTAATTTATGGGGAAAATTATTCTTTTTTTATTTTGCAGTTTATTTATTTTTTCATCTGTTTCATTTTCTCAAAAAAAAATTTTAGGTTTTTCATCTTTGAGCGACACCATTGAAACCTCTAAAAATGGGGCTTTTTTAATCCCTCTTTTATACTATACTCCTGATACGCGCTGGGCAGCGGGAGCTGCAGGGGTTTATTATTTTAAAATTGCGAAAAAAGACTCCACTCAGCTTGATACAAGAACAAGCAATATTCAATTATTAGCAGATTATACACAAAATAAACAAGCCGACTTATGGGCAACTTGGAATGTTTTTGTCCAAAATGAAGCTTATTTATTAAAAGGTGATTTAAGATTTAGAAATTTTCCAGATAAATTTTATGGTATTGGGAACAATACACCTGTGAGTCAACTAGAAAAATATTCATATAATTTAATTCAGATTAAATCGATGTTTCTGAAAAAAATAAAACCTGATTTATTTATGGGTTTTGATTATGAATTTGAAAAAGAATACGGATTTAAATATACCTCTGGAGGAAGACTTGAAAAAGGAACAATTACCGGATTTAATGGAGGAATAGGATCGGCTATTGGGCTTGTTGGGGTATACGATTCTCGTGATATTATTATTAACGCACAAAAAGGAACGCTATTTGAATTATCAACCTATTTTTTTAACAATATAGTTGGTAGTAGTTTCAATTTTTTTAACATCAATACTACTTACCAGAAATATTGGAATTTTAAAAAAAATCATGTACTTGCTTTTCAATTTAAAAATAAATTAAGCTATGGAAATGTACCTTTTCTTGACGCAGCAACATTAGGAAATGATGATATATTGAGAGGATATCCCAAAAACAGATATAGAGATAAACATTTTATAGGCACTCAAGCTGAGTACCGTTTTCCATTATTTTGGCGATTTGGATTAGTAACATTTGCAGGAGTAGGAGATGTTTTTGGAAAGCCAACTGATTTACAATGGAATTTATTAAAATATTCCGTAGGTACAGGATTACGTTTTGTTATTAATCCTTTAGAAAAACTCAACATACGTTTAGATTATGCATATGGAAGAGAAGGAGGTTATTTCTATTTTATGGTTGCTGAATCATTTTAAAAACAACAATGAATGTGTGCATCAACAAAACATAAATTTCCCGACTCTGTTAGAGTAAGTTAGATATATTTCATTTTTTGATATTGCGATGACATAAAACTGTCATTCTGAAAACGATTGAACGTATTAAAGAGCATATGTTCCAATAAAACTGTTAATTACCCTGAATTTTGAAATATTTATTTGAATTTGCGGGGTCTACAGTGGTAAGAATTTCAATTAATTTAGATTTTTCTTCAGGTGTACCTTTCGAAAATATATTGACTATTTCATCTGATTTAGCATCAAAAAATAATTCCATAGGAAAAGAAGCTGGTCTATTTCTATAAACATTTAGTAATAAGTCGATGGATTTTAAAATTTCAGTTCTCCCTTGTTCTGCTTTTTCATACATTATATCAAGTCCTACTCGATGATATTTGTACATATACTCCCTAATTGGCTGGAAAACAGGTTGTAAAGCATTTTCTACTATCCAATATCTGTTTTTATTTCCCTCAAACGATTTCCATCCCATTTCAGAGGCACCTTGTGCGTTCGATACAATGAGTTGTGCTTTTTGAAAATAATCCGTACCGCCTAAATTCGAAAACGAATCATAATCATTTGCTAAAATCACATAAGCATAAAAGGCTAACACGGAGGTAATATTATCCGTAAAGGTGTTCAAATTAAACTCCAATTGCTGAAACTGCTGAAATTTAAAAGTAAAATTTTCATCAATATAACTAACCAAAGGCGAAAAATAAGAACTTTTATAAATAGGGCGTCTACTTTGTATTTGAATGGTTCCCTTATAAACATCTACATCTAATTTTTGAGTTACATTAATTAAAACCGAACAATCAATTCTTTCGGCAGTTGTAAAATTATCCTTTGTCCATTTTGTATTATTCATAAATTCAAAAATGGCTTTTTGTAATTGCTCAAATATCTGTTTTTCCGTTGTTCCTTGTATTTGAGGAGAAACCACACTTACTTGACAATTTAACTCTTGAGAAAAAGTAAATTGATACCCAATTAAGAAAAAAAACAAAATGATTATTTTATGCATGGGAGAATTTTAAATAATTAAGCGTGAAAGAAACAATATCCTCAGCAACTTCTTGCTTGCTTTTTAACTCAAATTGATTCAATTTATTGTGTTTATCAATAATGGTTATTTTATTAGTGTCCACTCCAAAACCACTCCCCTCTTCAGTTGCCGAATTAGCAATAATAAAGTCTAAATTTTTTCTACTGATTTTCTCTTTGGCGTAATCAATTAAATGATCCGTTTCTAAAGCGAAGCCAACCAATAACTGATGTTTTTTATGTTTTCCTAATTGTTCTAAAACATCAACTGTTTTTATTAATTCGATACTAAAATCCGACTCTTTTTTCTTAATTTTTGAATTAGACACTGTTTTAGGTTTGTAATCAGCCACAGCTGCCGATAAAATAGCAATATCACATTCCGCAAATAATGGTTCACAAACAGCTAACATCTCTTCCGCACTTTCAATTCGTTTAATAGACACTGATTTTTCTGAAGGCATTTGGTTTGAAGGCCCTAAGACTAAAGTCACATCTGCACCAAGCCTTGCAAATGCATCAGCAATACAAACTCCCATTTTTCCGGACGAACGATTACCAATAAAACGAACCGGATCAATGGCCTCATAAGTTGGGCCTGCGTTTATTAATACTTTTTTACCTAACAATGGTAAATCGGCTTGTAATTGTTTTTTAATAAACTCAACAATCGTTTCGGGTTCTGCCATTCTCCCCTCGCCCATCAGTCCGCTGGCCAATTCACCATGTTCGGCAGGAATGATTCTGAGTCCATCAAGATGCAAAGTTTCTAAATTGCGTTTGGTTGTTGGATGCTGAAACATATCCAAATCCATAGCAGGAGCAACAAACACTTTAGCTCTAGCCGATAAATAGCAAGCTGTTACAATGTTATCGCAAACACCTGTTGCCAATTTAGCTAACGTATTAGCAGTTAAAGGCGCAATAATCATCAAATCGGCCCACTCAGCAAGAGTTACATGATTATTCCAATTATGATTAGAATCGAAAAAATCAGCCACAACCTCTTGTTTACTTAATACAGATAGTGTTTTGGGAGTCACAAACTCTTCGGCTGCTTTAGTCATCACCACTTTAACAGAAGCTCCTTCTTTTATAAGCAACCGAACCAAATGTGCGCATTTATAAGCGGCAATTCCACCTGTAATTCCTAATAAGATATGTTTGTTTTTTAATAACATAATTTAGGTAAAAATAAAAACCCATCAACTAAACAGAGATGGGTTTTTATTGTATAATAGCAAAAAACAAAAAATTATTTTTCTTGTTCTTTAGCCGGGTTTCTGTAATAAGTTTTATTTTCTAAAAACTCGTTAATAGATATTAACGACGGCTTAGGTAATTTTTCATAGAATTTAGAAATCTCAATCTGTTCTCTGTTTTCAAAAATTTCCTCTAAATTATCGGAATGACTAGCAAACTCTGCCAACTTAGCTGATAATTCTTCTTTCATTTCAGAACTGATTTGATTAGCACGCTTAGAAATAATAGAAATTGATTCATACAAATTTCCAGTTGGACCATCAAATTGTCTAATATCACGAGTTACGGTGCTAAGCTCTGCGTTTGTTTTTTTAAAATCCATTTTACTATTTATTATTGATATTATTTTTTATTTTTAAGCAACTTTCATAAATAGATTCTGCTCTAGGCAAAAAACTACTTTTAGGATACAAATCTACTAATTTTAAATAACTTTCCATAGCCAAATTTAATCTTTCTGCTTTTTTAGATTCTAAGCTATTGATGGCTAGTTGATAATAAGAATCTATCGTTTTAAACAATATTTCATCAATATAATTTGATTCAGGAAAATCTTTCATAAAGTTCCGAGATGAAGCAATAGCTGCCTTATAATCACCAATATTAAAATACTGATTGGTAATATCTCTTTCCTTTTTTTCTAATTTACCTCTAAGTATATCCACAATTCTATTACAAGAATCTATTCGGGAGCTTTCCGGATAAACATCAATAAAATTTTGCATTTCTGCCATCGCATTCTTAGTATCCGTTTGATCCAATTTGTATTCAGGAGAGCTCAAATAATAACAATACGCATTCATAAACAAACATTCTTCAGCATGTTTTCCGGTAGGATAATTTCTACAATAGTTTTTAAAATGATACTGAGAAAGACTATAATCTCCTTGGTAGTAATTACAATAAGAAAAATAATAATAAATTTCCTCAGATTTATCAGATCCCTTAAAAACAGGTATCAATTCTTCGTATAAAGCTGTGGCTTTTACATAATTACCTTTTCCGTAATAATATTGAGCTTTTTCTAATTTAAGTTCATAATTAGAACTTTTAAGTAAACGATTATACCCATCGCATCCGACAAATAAAATGGAAACCGATAAAATAATATATAAACTAATTTTTTTCAAGCTTTGCAAAGGTAAACGATTAAACGAAACAAGATATGCTTTATTGTTAAATAAAGTTTGTTAATTATTCACAGTAAATCCATGTTATTCAGACAAATGAACTTGTTTGGTATTTACTTTTTACGATACCCCCATTTTATAATTGTTTTTTTATACATTAGTTTCATGAAATGCTATAACAGTTTAAATATTAACCTTTAATATATTTAACATGAGCCTACAATTACCTAGATTATTCCTGTTTTTGAATATCTTATTTTCAATAAGTATATGTAAAGCTCAAACTTATCCGCAGCTAAATATCAATATGTTGGCCCATTTGGATCCTGAAAAAGACAATTCGGGCTCTGATAACAGAAAATATTCGGGGTGTTGGGGCTGGGCACAAACTGATAAAAACAGGGAATATGCCATTATTGGGACGAGTCGTCAAACCTATTTCATCGATGTTACCAATCCAAATACACCTTACATAGTAGATTCTGTGAGATCCAAAAGAGCAGGCTGCACTTGGCGAGAAATAAAAACCTATCAAAATTTTTGCTATGTGGTGAGTGATGATGCCACTCCCAATTCATTTCAAATCATAGATATGCAATATTTACCCGACTCCGTTCATGTGGCCTACGAAGGCACCGATTATTTTGAAAGAAGTCACACACTTTATATTGATAACGACAAATTATATTGTGCTTCGGTTACAGATGTCAAAGGAACTGCCTACTCCACCATGCGTGTTTACAGTTTAGCAACCCCAACGGCTCCATTATTATTAAGAAAATTAGAACAAGACATTAGGACTTCTATTATTGGTGTAGTGCATGATATGTTCGTTCGTCATGATACTATTTTTGCCTCGTGCGGATATAAAGGATTAAAAGTTTTAAAATTTAATACCGACAATACATTTTCTCTTTTACAGTCGTTCAATGGGTATCCATATAGCGGATACAACCACAGCTCTTGGCAAACGGATGACCGAAAAACTATGGTTTTTACCGATGAAGTTCCTGCCTCTACACCTGCTAAAGTAATTGATGTGAGTGATTTAAATAATATAACCGTATTAGATACAATTAACTCTCATTCATTGGCAACCCCGCACAATGTTTACATAATTGGAAACAAATGGTGTTGGATAAGTAGTTATCAGGATGGATTATATTTATATGACATTTCAAATCCAAAAAACACCACCATTTATGGTTATTTTGACACTCATCCTCAACATGGGGTTAATGACAATTTTCAAACATCTGCTTACCGCGGAAACTGGGGAGCTTATCCTTATCTGCCTAGCAAAATTATCATTGCGTGCGATATGCAAAATGGTATTTTTATTTTGGAGGCTGATGGGGATTATAAAAACACGGTTGGCATCACTGAAAACAACCATCCAAAACCTTTATTTTCCTTATATCCTTCACCTGCAAGTTCTATAATTAACTTGATTATCCCTAATCAACAAAATCAAAATATGGAATGTGTGATAACTGATATATTTGGTAAAACGATGTTTTCAGAGAAATGGTTTATTGATGAACCATTAAATAAAAGAAATATACAGACTGGTTTTTTATCCAATGGAATTTATTTTTTAATCCTAAAAAATAACCAGAAAAGCGAAACTCGAAAATTTGTAATTCAACATTAAATACATTAATCAATTTTTCACAAAAGATATTCAATAAAATAAAATCTTAAACAGTTTTAAAATCATGTTAAATAAGCAATCAATTATTGGAATTGTTGGGTCTGGGGCAATGGGAAGCGGAATAGCTCAAGTTGCGGCAACAGCGGGTCACCCTACTATTATTTTCGACACTAATGACAACGCTCTTGAAAAAGCAAAAAACAATTTAATCAATTCGTTAAAAAAGTTGGTTGAAAAACAAAAAATATCAGAAGATAAGGCGCAATCTATTTTGAATCTGATCACGTTCACTGGGTCAATGAACGATTTTAAATCGTGTGATTTAATCATAGAGGCCATTATAGAAAATATCGAGGTCAAAAAAAACGTTTTCAAATCATTAGAATCAATTGTTTCTAAAGAATGTGTTTTGGCCTCCAATACATCTTCCTTATCCATAACTTCAATAGCTTCTGCATGCCAAAAACCAGAAAGAGTTGTTGGTATTCATTTTTTTAATCCTGCAACCTTAATGCCATTGGTTGAAATTATTCCGGGCGTTGCTACTGACCATCAATTAGCATTAGATTGTAAAACATTAATTGATGGCTGGGGAAAAGTAACTGTTATGGCGAAAGATACACCAGGATTTATCGTAAATCGAGTAGCGCGACCATTTTATAGTGAAGCCTTGCGAATTTATGATGAACAAATGGCTGACATTGCAACCATTGATTGGGCCATGAAAGAAATAGGAGGTTTCAAAATGGGGCCTTTTGAACTGATGGATCTTATTGGGCATGACGTAAACTACATTGTAACGGAAACCGTTTGGACACAATTTTACTTCGACCCACGCTTTAAACCATCACTTACCCAAAAACGATTATTGGAAGCTAATTTTTTAGGGAAAAAATCAAATAGAGGTTTTTACGATTACAGAGAAGGTGCAGTATTGACAGAGGCTAAAAAAGACGAAACCCTCGGCAAATATATTGTAAATAGAGTACTTTGTATGCTCATTAACGAAGCCTGTGACACAAAATATTTAGGGATGGCATCAACTAATGATATTGATTTAGCGATGACTAAAGGTGTAAATTACCCTAAAGGACTATTAAAATGGGCCGATGAAAAAGGTTTAGAGAATGTTCTAAATACACTAAATGAATTGTATGAAGAGTATCAAGAAGACCGTTACAGAGCTTGTGTTCTATTGAAACAAATGGTTAAACAAGGAAAAACATTTTATTGAAAATCAGGGTTTTACCCTGATTTTTAATTAACAAATAACTCAGGAGAAGTGACAACGTTACTTTTATTACCTGCGGCATCAAATAAATACATGACATATTTTACATGTTTTATTTTTTTGCTGTGTCTAAACTTTTGCATTCGAATACTTAGTTCTCCGCTAATGGGTTTGCCATTATAAGCATCAGATGGAGGTTTAATAATAAAACCAGTTCGTAATGTATCGCATCCATTAGGGCAAGCTGTATAACCTCTATATAGCTGAGTAATTGTGTCCTTGTAATAATAAGTAATCCAAAGACTTTTAGTAGTATCATTGGTTTGGGTGCCAATATCACCGTCACCGTCCGTAAATTTTATTTGTATATCGGCCGAATCACTGACGTAAGGAAAAAATGCTTTGTATTCAATTTCAGGAGTTGATGGGTAAAATGTTTTTTTTACACAAGAAAATAAAAAAATACAACTGAAAACAATCAGAGATAAATATTTAAAAAAACGCTTCAACATAAATAATTCAGCATAAATTTACAAAAAATAAAAAGAGTTTTTGAATTGTTACCATTAAAAGAAATATACAACGATTTTTTTGATCTACAGTTACTTCCTCAATATACCGAAGAAACTTTCAATGTATTGGCCTTAAAAATATTTAATTATCAACTCTCACACAATGACATTTATAGACGCTATGTTAAAAGTTTGAAAATAGATGAAACAACTGTGCAACATTATACCCAAATTCCATTTTTACCGATTGAATTTTTTAAAAGCCAAAAAATAGTTTGCTCAAACACCATCGAAAACACAGTTTGTTTTTCCAGCAGCGGCACAACTGGTCAAATCACTTCCAAGCATTATGTAACTGATATAAGTATTTACGAAGCTTCTTTCAAAAAAGGATTTGAATTGGTTTATGGAAATATTACCGATTATTGTGTGCTAGCGCTTTTGCCAAATTATTTGGAAAGAAAAGGTTCATCGTTGGTATATATGTTTAATCAACTCATTCTCGATTCAAATAATTCTTTAAGTGGATTTTATTTAAATAATTTATCCGATTTAATAGCCACAATAGAAATATTGAAAAAAAAGAAACAAAAAACAATATTATTGGGTGTTACCTATGCGTTACTTGATTTAGCGGAGATGAATATTGAATTAACCGATGATTTTATAGTAATGGAAACAGGAGGTATGAAGGGGAAAAAGAAAGAAATGCTAAAAGAAGAACTATACGGTATTTTAAAACAAAAACTTAAAGTATCATCTATTCATAGCGAATATGGGATGACCGAATTATTATCTCAGGCATACTCCACCCAAAATGGTCAATTTGCATGCCCACCTTGGATGAAAATATTAATAAGGGACATGAATGATCCATTTTCGTATGTTTCAAAAAATAAAAGCGGTGGGGTAAATGTAATTGATTTAGCTAATATAAATTCGTGTTCATTTATTGAAACTAAAGATGTTGGTAGATTAACCCAATCATCGCAATTTGAAATACTTGGAAGATTTGACAACAGTGATTTAAGAGGTTGTAATCTGATGATACAATAGCTCTTATTAATAAGTCTTATAGTCTCTTTTTCAAAAAAATGATATATTTGTCAATCTACGTATGCAACAAAAAAAATTTGTAACCAACATTGCCTTTTTAATTGTTCTTAATCTGTTGATTAAACCTTTTTGGGCTTTGGGTATTGAACCTTCAGTTCAAAATGCGGTTGGTAACGTGTCTTACGGAGAATATGCAATTCTATTTAATTTTTCATTTTTATTGAATATCATTCTCGATTTCGGAGTCACACAATTCAACAATAAAAATATTGCACAAAACAACCATTTACTTACCAAACATTTTAGCAGTTTATTTTCACTAAAACTGGTATTAGGTATAGTCTATTTTATCATAACCATGCTTTTAGGATTAATCATAGGTTATGATTTCAGATACATGAAACTACTTGGTGTTTTGGTTATCAATCAGTTCCTAATTAGCATGATTTTATATTTACGTTCTAGTCTATTAGGATTGCATCTTTTTAAAACAGACAGCTTTGTTTCGGTAGCAGATAGGGTTATCATGATTTTCATTTGTTTAGGTTTACTATTTAAATGGTTTGGGATTGATATAGATATAATGGCCTTTGTTTATGCCCAAACTATTGGTTATTTTTTGACGGCTATTATTGCCTTCATGACTGTTTATTACAAAACAGAACATTTTAAATTAAAATGGAATTGGCCATTTAGTTTAATGATTTTAAAACAAAGCTTCCCTTACGCCGTTTTGGTATTATTGATGACATTTTATAACCGATTGGATAGTGTGATGTTAGGCGCGCTTTTACCATCTGGAATAGGTTCGGAGCAAGCCGGAATTTACGCAAAAGCATTTCGTTTGCTGGAAGCAGGTAACATGATTGCTTATTTATTCTCTATTCAATTGATTCCTATATTCAGTCGTATGATTAAACATCAAGAAAATGTGGAGCAATTGGTAAAACTAGCTTTTATTTTGTTAGTCACTCCTGCTCTAATAGTTTCTGTTGGCTGTTTTTTTTATTCTAATGAAATATCATCAATCATTAATCATGGAGTAACGGATTCAGCTACTGAATTTAGTATTTTGATGCTCTGTTTTACAGCAGTATCAACAACTTATATATTTGGTACACTTTTAACTGCCAATGGTAATCTTAAACAATTAAATACGATGGCAATTATTGGGATTTGCATAAACCTAATACTTAATTTTATTTTAATACCTCACTACAAAGCCATTGGAAGTGCTTTTTCAAGTTTAATTACACAGTTTTTTACAGCAGGCATACAAATTTATTTTGCTTATAAAATTTTCAAATTCAGATTTAACATGAAATTAATTATTTCCTTGTTTATTTTTTTAACAGGTATCATTGTTTTTAATTTCATCTCAAAATCATTTACTCAACATTGGATGATTAATTTTTCAATTATGTGTGTATTTTGCTTGGTATGGTCTTTTGTATCAGGCTTAATCAATATTAAATCAATTTTCAAATTTCTGAAATATAAATAAGATTTAATATTGATGACTTATTCTTCATAAAATAAGTCCTTTACTGGTTAACCTTATATAAATTGACAATCATAGTGAAATAAAAAATGGAGAAAGTCAAAAACATTTTATTGGATGATTGGTCTGAATATGACAATCTCAAACTAAGAAACAATAAAGAAGTTTATTACGTAGATTTTAATAATGATTGGGAAGTAGAATACATCATTGAAAAAATTAAAAAATTTCATCCTAATACCAGTAATGGGCAAATTTTAGACGCCATTACGGCTTGTTATTTAAAACTATCAAATTCAATTCAAAGAAAAACATGCCTTGAATATATTATCCAAATTATTGACAAGGCAAATAATTCGAATATGTCGGGCATTAAATCAAAACTGAAGAGTAAACGATCTTAAGGTGAACGAATTAAATCAAATCTTTAACAAGCATATTTCCCTTACTGGTATTTAATACTTCGTCCATATCCTTCATCAAACGATTAACGGTATCCAACTCTTTACTATCCTCAATTGGCAACTGATTGACTCCCTTTTCATCTAATTTATCAATAATAAACTTAACGGTCATTTTTGTATCGGAGATGGCCGGTTGATAACCTATATCGTTTTCGTCACTAAGTTTAACCTCATTAAAAACCGACATTTCAGTAAATTCATTAATAATAAGACGAGCTAATCTTAGAGGTAAATCTAATTTTGATGCTATTTCAGAAGATGTTAATGGTGTTTTTCCTTCGATAAAATTTTTAACCACCAAATTGGCCATCATCAATGCTATTACGCGCTTATATCGATCGCTAATATTATTAATATCACTTTCCAGTTCATAATGATCCACATTTTGATGAGCAAATGTTAACTCAGCGCCAAACAAAACAACAAACCAAGAATATTGAATCCAAATTAAAAACAAGGGTAAGGCGGCAAAACTTCCATAAATTTTGTTGTACTCTGCCACTCCAATTTGCGATGTCACATAAGCCCATTGTAATATTTCAAATAAAACAGCCGCAACGAGCGAACCCATAGCAGCCCCTTTAAAAGTTACTTTAGTATTAGGTAAAGCCATGTACAAGAATATGAACATGGCCCAAATTAAAATAAAAGCAAATAACTTAAAAAATATAAAAACGATGGGGCTAATAATTGACACATTAGATGCTACAGTATCTAAACCTGTTTTCAACCAAACGGTTAATCCACCCGATAGAATGATGAATATAGGACCAATAAGCATAATGGACAAATAATCTGTAATTTTCCGTGTCCAAGTTCTATCTCTTTTTATTTCCCAAATTTCATTAAAGCTATTTTCTGTACTACTTAGTAACTTAATTACCGACCATAACAATAAAATAATACCGACACCCGCAATCAATCCACCTTGTGTATTTGCTAACATTTTGTCGGCATACACAAAAGCCTGAAGCAACACATCCTTTTGATCGCTGAATTTTAATAACAAATTTTGCTGCAAAGTTTCCTGATAACCAAATCCTTTTGCTATAGCAAAAGCAAGAGCTATTACTGGAACAATAGAAAACAAGGTATAATAAGTAAGAGCAGTAGCTTTTAACAAACATTTATCTTCATTAAACCCATTGATAGCTAATGTAAAAATTCGTAATTGTCTTAAGACAAAACCTTGTTTTTTATCTAATTTATCTAACCTAACCCTCCATAATTTATGGTTAAAAAAATGAGAAAGTTTTTTGATGAGTGTAACTGCGTTTGACATAACGTATAAAGGTAAAAAATCAATTGGTTTTTTTACTTGATTAATTAGATTTCAAGCCTTCTCTTAATTGTTTGGATGTTTTCCGGCTTCCATCATGGCTCCAACCTGGTGGGCCAAATACATACATCATTTTATATTTAAATGAAATAGTTTTTTTCATGTCTGATAAAATAGCCTTCCACTCATGAAACACCATCTCAAAGGGATGATATGTTTTGATATTGGATGTCAAACCATAAATAACCTCCTCTTCTTCACTAGCAAAAGTTCCAAAAAGTCTGTCCCAAATGATAAATATCATACCCATGTTTTTATCCAAATATTTTATATTACTAGCGTGATGCACGCGATGATGCGAAGGTGTTGATAAAAACCACTCTAATATTCCTAATTTACCTACAGTTTTTGTATGAATCAATATGCCGTAAATTTGAGTTGCCGCATACATAAACATGACATCCAAAGAATCAAAACCAAATATTGATAGAGGAATGAAATAAATAAAACGATACAAGGGTTGAAAAACAGAAGAACGAAAACCCACCGTTAAATTAAATTCTTCTGATGAATGATGAGTAACATGCACCGCCCAAAAAAAACGACAGTAATGATCGATGCGATGCATCCAATAAAACATAAAATCTTCAGCAAATAGCAAAAGAGTCCAATATAAAACAGGTTGATTTATTTTATCAATAGCAAAAACTTTAAATTGAAAAAAGTACCACAATACCGCCAAACATATTCCTCTCACTAAAATATCGAGCGTAAAATTAAGCGAGGTTAAATATAAGTTAGACATTAAACCTTTGGTAGAATAATAATTTTTGTGTTTCCAATAACTATATAAAATTTCTATACCGATTACAATCGTATAAATAGGAATTGATAATTTGATAAGAAATTCTTCCCTAAATTCATTCATAAAAAATTATTAAAAGGCCGGCAAATTTACTAAACCTTTTCTAGTTGTAAAATGAGCAAGAAATAGGAACTTCTATTGATATTAGAAAAATAAATAAGATATTTGACACCATAACTAATTATTGTTTGATGAAAAAAATAATCTTTTTTGCCTTAGCGTCTTTTGTAATGTATGCTTGTTCAAATTCTGGTTCTAATAATCCTTCCGGATTTGAAATCAAGGGAAAGCTTTCTAATTCAAAAGGAGAATCCATTTATCTAGAAAAATTATCGCAAACAGGTGTTGCAGCAGTGGATAGTGCCACTATTAATGAAGAAGGAGAGTTTGTCATGAATCATTATTCACCAAGTATTGGATTTTACAGATTAAGAATTAATGAATCGAATTTTGCCATGTTGGTACTCGATTCTGCACAAAAAGTATCGGTAACGGCTGATGCCCGAGACCTCGGTAACTCGTTTAAATCTGAAGGTTCGCCAGAAACAACTTTGTTTTCAGAATATAACACACTAGCTCAGGGACAAAAAACACGCACTGATTCTTTAGAAAACATTTTCAGAACAGCCATGGTGACTTTGAAACTTGACTCACTTCGTGCGGACTCTTTATCCAAAGAATTACAAAAACCGTATGAAAATATGGTCAGTCAATATAGTGAAATCGTTGCTAAAAAAATCATGGGAAACACCAATTCATTTGCCTCGATTATGGCTATTCAACAACTTCGTCCTGAACAGTATTTAGAGGTTTATAAAGCTTTAGACAAAGGATTAACTGAAAAATATCCTAACAACAAAGATATTCAATCATTTCACGCGATGGTTCAGCAAACAGAGATGATGGTAGCTAAAACAGAAGCTATAAAAGTTGGTGCTGAGGCACCTGAATTGATATTACCAACAAAAGACAATAAAGATTTAGCCCTTTCATCGTTTAGAGGAAAAATTGTATTAATAGATTTTTGGGCTAGTTGGTGCGCACCATGCCGTAAAGAACTCCCCAATGTGAAACGCGTCTATGAAAAATATAAAAACAAAGGATTTGAGATATTGGGTGTTTCATTAGACAAAGACCGTGATGCATGGTTAGAAGCTATAGACAAAGAAGGATTAAAATGGCCTCAGGTAAGTGACCTTAAATTCTGGCAAAGCGAAGCATGTCAAACTTACGCTGTTCAATCTATTCCTTATACTGTATTAGTTGACAAAGAAGGCAAAATTATTGCCACTGATTTAAGAGGTGCTGATTTAGATAAAAAATTAGCTGAAATCTTTAAATAAAAAAATCTACTACCCCACTCTTGTATTTTTATAAATGTAGGAGTGGGTTTTGTTATTAATTTTGATAACTATACTCCCACGCCGATTTATAAAAATTATTTGTTTCGCAATACTCTACAAATGATTTATAAAACGGATGATTGCCAATGGTGGCTGTGTCCATAACGACCACCAATTTCTTTTTAGCTCTTGTTAAAGCGACATTCATTCGACGAATATCTGATAAAAACCCTATTTCTGAACTTGGATTGCTTCGCACTAATGAAATGTAAATAACGTCACATTCCTCCCCCTGAAAACCATCAATCGTTTTGACAGTCAATTCATTAACTGCAAAAGAGGTAACATCCACCGTTAACAATTTTTCTTTCAGCAATTCTATCTGTTCTTTATAAGGAGAAATAATACCAATATCTATTTTAGTTGTTTCACCTGAATATTGATAATTCTGTAATAATAAATCTAAATGTTTAAATACGATATCAGCCTCTCCCTTATTTGACAAACTCAATGTTTCAGGATTTTGTAATTCATCAAAACTACAACCAGCCGTATCTAATAATTCAATTGGAATATTTAATATTTCGAATTCTTCATGATTGGAAAGCAACGTGTTTTTAACTGTCGCATCAGCTTCTAATTGATTATTATAGAAATAGTTATTGCTAAACTGCATAATGTGCTGATGCATTCGGTATTGCCGATTTAAGAGTGTTGAAATTCCTTTTTGCTGCGTACATCTATCCAACATCGTTTTATCAAGCCCACCTTTTTTTGCTTTTTCACTTTTTACAACAGGAGGCAATTGAAAATGATCGCCGCTAAAAATAACTCGGTTACATTTTAATAATGGAATCCATGAAATGGCTTCTAAGGCTTGAGAAGCCTCATCAAAAAATAAGGTATTGAATTTTTTTCTTGATAATGCTTTATTGGTTGAAGTAACCGGTGTGCAACAAATAACTTGTGCATTTTCAAACAACGAATCCACAATGTAATCCTCTAATAACCGTGATTCCTTAATACAATTTCTAGCTTCTGTATAATACAAAGCACGTTGTTTAGCATCCTCTTTACCAAATACACGCTTGTACTTTGAAGCCATTTTAAAATATTCTTCTGCGGTACGTCGTAAACTTTTTATATCCTTGTAATTCGAATGATTTTGAACTTGACCATCAATAGTTGTTTTCAATAAATCTTCCGAAACACGGGCAGGATGCCCAACACGCAATACATTAATCCCCTGCTCTATCAGTTTTTCTGTTAATAAATCAACAGCTGTATTTGTAGGAGCGCAAACTAATACTTGTTTTTCTGTTTGTAAAACCAAACGAATGGCCTGAACAATGGTTGTTGTTTTTCCCGTTCCGGGAGGCCCATGAACCACTGCAATATCATTAGCGGAAAGGATATGTTTTACGGCATTATTTTGAGAAAAATTTAATTGAGGAATGACAATGTCACTTTCTATTTTTTCAAATGTTGGACTTTCTATGCCTTCTATAATTTCTCTTAACTCAGCCACTCTGTTATGTTTAGCTGCAATCACTTCATCCAAAGCTTTTTGCATTTCAATATAACTGTTATCATCAAACTGAATATTAACACCTAATCTCCCTTCGTAACACCAGTCGGGCAATTCATCGGTATGAAGTATAATCTTCATTTTATTTTTTCCGGATTGCTTAATTGTACCTGTTAATTCTTTCAAATCTTCAGGATTTTTATTAGAAAATAACGTCACATTTTTTCCGGCACTAAATTGGTGCGGCATATCTAATTCGGATGTACGTTCTAATTCAATATGAACATAATCGGCGTAACCCAATTCATCTGATAAGATTTTAACTGGGAACCAAGTAACTCCATTTTTTTTTCTTTGTTCTATACTGGCTCTTAAAAATTGCTCCTTGTATTGACGATAATCTTCCTCTCTCTCAATAAACAACAATTCTTTTAGTTGTTTCAATCTGTCAATACTGCTACTCATCATAAAATCAATCAATATTATTTTTTATTTCTTTCCAACTCATATTTATAAACCTGCCTTCCCAACTCTGCCAAAAAGGGTAAAGCCACCGTTTTATATTCATACTTACCGTCATTAATCACCTCGTCTTCATTTGCATAAATAACGGCACTTAACATAAATTCAATATTTTCTTTTTTATTCTGAATGTAAGCACAATCAACCATAAAACCATAAGATTGACCAACGATATTGGTTATCTTGATATCTGAATTATTGATTCTTTTTTTACTGTCGCCAAATATGAGATACTTTTTATAGCTATCGTAGTAAGTTTTAGAATTATAAGTTGGATGTCTACTTTCTCTGGGATAACTCGTTAATTGATTGATTAAAAATAACCTATCATCCTCCAGCATATCGAAACGTTGACTTAATGGAATCTGGTGATTAAATATCAATCGTTGTAACATGGAATGAGTATTTTCGAGCGACATATAATTCATTTGTGTAAAATCTTTTGGCTGATTAATTTTTTTATTGCTCGAATTAATGTGGGCTTTGCCAACCTTTACCTGACCTAACGGATGCTCATAAATTTTTGATGCTGTTTGCTGTGGTAAATAAGTTAATGGTTTCATGTCTTGTTCAAAAAACGTAACCGGATTAGTAGTGGTATGATCAATACCCTTGCATCCGCCATCAAAACGATGAACAATACGAATATTTTTATATCCTAATTCGGCTAATCTTTTATGAATATGATCAACACCCAAAAATTCGTAAACACGTCCGTAAGCAAAATTATCACTCACCAAAGCCATTCGTTTGATATATTGAGCGATACTTGGATAGCCATTACTTGATGTGGTATCTTTTTTAACTTTAAACTGACAGTTATTAGCACTGTCGGTAAACATAATTGTGTTACTGTAAATATGAAGTTGTTTGGTTTTTTCTAGCGCTAAAATGGAACATGGGAGTTTGACTAAACTAGCACAATAAAAATAATCCGAAGAATCCAATCGATAAGTGAAATTTTTAAAATTAGCCCTACCCTCCTTATCTCTTTCTATTTGAGTATAAATAATCTGAAGTTTATATTTCTGAGCATTACGGCTAACTTTCTTTAAAATCGGTTTTTGATTCAATATGGAATCAAATGAAAATGACTGACCGAAAATTGATGTTATTGAAACAAAAAAGATTAAAAAGTAGATTAACTTTCTGAAATCAAAAACACAACACTTATCAAAATTTTTAATCATCCTTCTTTTTGAATAGAGAATTTTATTTCTGTATAGTCGCAATTAACAAGTTACTGTTTTTATCTTTAAAATTATATCCAATACCAAAACCTGTAGGTTTTGAACCTTGCTTTTTATATAAAGAATCTAAATCTGCTTGATAACAATTTGAAAACATCCTAATCGGTTTTTCATATTGTCCAAATAAATCAAACTTCCATGTTTGCTTATTATTAATGAAGTAACGGTAAGCAATCCCACTATCATCCTGTATCACATGTTGGCTCTGATTTAAAATAACATTTCGTATCAACGAGAAATAACTTTTATGCATTAAATAAGAAGCGCCTTTTAAATAGGTATTTATAGTTCCAAGCCCATTTAAATAAGTCATAAAACCTTCATTAGTATTCAAAGCTCCATCTGCCGCATTTAATGAATAATAGTAAAGCTTTTTATTATTCAAATCTTTATCAACAAACTGAATTTCAACTCCTTTAACCGGGTTATTTATTTTTTTTAATTCACTAAACGAAGCTAAAAATTCTAATTGACCCTTTTCATCAATGGTAACTGGCTTGGCCGAACTCAATTGACTACCTGTTCTTTTCAAAAACAAGAATAATAAATGTAGGGTCCCGTCAACTTCTTCATTTTTCAAATCATTTTTCATGCTTTCTGTTCTAAAAAAACTAAAATTTAAAATAGCATTTAAAGAAGAATTAATTTTTTTGAAATAAGGTTTCAAGAATGAAGTGTCTTGTTTATGAAAATCAGGTAATGCCCCTACTGGTTCCAAACCAATTAACACATATTGCTGTGCATCAGGAAAAAAAGTTTGCGCATGCAGAATATCTGGTCCCGAAAAAGGATAAAACAAAGTTGATTGTGAGTTTATCAGTTTTGAAATTTCATTATTTCTAAATTTCCTCAAATCGCTTAAACGAGTAGAATCAAAAGTAGTCCAACGTTTATCAAAATTTTTACTAAACTCATTGAAATCTTCGGATGATTTAATAAAATCATACATCGAGTTTGAATCTTTAATACCCGACATTAAATTGGCCATTGCATTTAATGAATCATCGATAGACAAACTATTTTTTTCATCTGTGCGTTTGATTATAATTGTATCAATCCTACCATCATTTTTTAAAACAACATCTTGATTAACAGAGGATTCAGAACATCCATTTAAAACTAAACTTACAACTAATAAAACACTTATTTTACGCAACATATATCTTTTTTTTTAAATTTCAATCGTTTTCCTATAACATAAATAATGGCACCAATGGCTAAATTAAGTAAGCCTAATAATGACTCGGTCGGTTTTTGTGTAAATACGAAATAAATAGTAAAAGCATTTAATAATAAAAAAACAATAGGTGTTATAGGATAACCCCAGGTTTTATAACCTTGCGTTGGTATTTTTTTATGTCTTAGGATAAAAACGCTACTAACGGTTAAAAATGTAAAAATACTCAAACTAAATCCAACAAAAGTTAACACCGCTTCAAATTGCGCAGTCACAATTAAAACAATGGTAATCAATGATTGAGTGATAACAGCGACATAAGGAACATTATTTTTATTAGTTTTTGCTAATAAAGATAAAATAGGCAAATCTTCACCCATAGATTTTATAATACGTGGGCCTGCCATAATCATAGCACTTATAGAAGATAATAACAAGAAAGCGATAATGATACTCATGAATTGACCAATGGTATGACCAAAAATATGAGAAGCGCTCACGTGTCCGATTTCTAAAACACCTTTTAATTCATCTATAGGAGCGCTATAAAGAAAAATAAAATTTAATAAAACATAAATAATCGTAACAACGAGTGTACCCAATAACAATGCTTTGGGTAAATTTTTCTGCGGATTTTCCATTTCTCCCACAAGATATGAAGCGGCATTCCAGCCACTGTATGCATAAGAAACATAAATTAATGATACCCAAAAACCTGCGCTACATATTTCATCAAAAGAACCAGTTTGTGGTGCGATAGAAATTTGATGCTGAGGTGTATGCACAAATCCAGCAACAATAAATCCAATAATAACTAAAACTTTTAATAAGGTTAATGCTTTTTGAAATTCACTTCCTACCTTTAAATGCCATGTGTGAATAAGCGTAATGACAATAACTACAGCAATAGCAAAAACCGAAATATGAATTTGTGGTACAATCTTATTGATATATGTACCCAATGCCATGGATGCTAAGGCTACCGGAGCAGCAAATCCAACCGTTGAAGAAACCCAACCGGATAAAAATCCCACACCGGGGTGAATTAATTTTGATAAATATACATACTCACCACCACTCCTAGGAATTGCAATGCCTAATTCGCCATATACCAATGCTCCACAAAAAGAAATAACGCCTCCTAACAGCCAAAGAATCAAAATACTAAATACTGAGTGTATATCGAACAACTGAAACCCCAAACTTGTAAAAACACCTGTCCCTATCATGTTTGCAATTACCAAAGAAATCGCAGTATAAAAACCAATCTTGTATGTTTTGTTCATTAATCGAAAGATTGAGAAGATTTGGATGAAAGCTCTAACATGAGTTGGTATTGTTCAGGAGATAAATCATTATAATAAAAATTAATAGGATTCACTTTTTCTCCATTTTTAATAACCTCGTAATGAACGTGAGGTCCCGTACTTAAGCCTGTACTACCAACATATCCAATTAAATCTCCTCTTTTAAGTTTCATTCCTGGTTTTGTAGCTATTCTACTCATGTGACCATAAAGCGTCTTATACCCATAACTATGATTAATGACTACGTGGTTTCCATAACCTTGCGCCGAAGCATCTGCCAATTCTACGACGCCATCACCTGTAGCATAAATCGGGGTTCCTTGCTCTGCCGCAAAATCCATTCCCGGGTGAAATTCCTGAGTTTTATATATTGGGTGAGTTCTCCAACCATAACCACCAGGCATATGTTTTAAATTTTTATTATTTAAAGGCATTATAGCAGGTATTGACGCCAAAAGCTTTTCTTTGCCTTTAGCCATTTTAACAACATCATCAAAGGATTTAGATTGAATATATAATTGTTTAGTAATTCTATCTAAACGCTCAGTAACTTTAATCATTAATTCGGAGTTGTCATACCCTTCTAAATTTTGATAGCGCTCACTTCCTCCAAAACCTGCATATCTAATTGAGTTAGAAATTGGCTCGGCCTCAAAAATAACCCTATAAATATTATCATCCCTATCTTGTAAATCATTTAAAACCAGCTGAACTTGATTCATTTTTGTATTTAAAACATCATATTGTAATTGCAAAACTTCCAACTCCCTTAACAATTGTTTTTCTTTCGGAGAGTCAACAAACCGATATGAGATTAAAAGCACAATAACAGAAAATACAGAAGCTCCAGCCAAATACACCAATATATTCAGAATGCGTTTTCTGAATGAAACCTTTACTTTTTCGTAAGTAAGAGATTTTGTGTTAAACTTATAATTGACTTTAGACATGTAATTATGTGACAACTAATATAACAAAATTAAGTCATTGTTATTATAGCTATCATTTTTTTAAGATAAAGAAAGAGCCACATCGATATCGATGTGGCTCTTCAATCATCAAGTTAACATTACCATTTACTTTAATGCTTTTATCTTATCTTGCATTTCTTTGGCTTTTACTTCATTACCTATTTTATAATACAAAGTTTTCAATGCAGAAATTGTAGTTATATCATTAGGCTTAATTTCTAATGCCTGTTCAAGAAACGGAACTGCTTTCTTGTAAGACTCTATACTTTTCAATTCGAATTCTTTTTGTTTTTTGATAGACTCATCATTTTTCGTCATTTTTTCTACCGATTTATTATAAAGCACATACCCATAATTGTTGTACAAAGCACCTAAATTATAAAGAGAATTAAAATAACTTTCTTTATTTGCTGGCTTCAAATCAATGGCTTTTTGATAATGTATGGTGGATTTATATACTAAGCTGTCATAATCTAAAGGTTTTATGGTATCTTTTCCACTCCTTCCTTTAGGATTAGCCAAATTATCGTAAACATTTCCTATTGCATAATGAAGAATCGCATTTGTTGGCTCTTTTTCAATCGCTGTTTTCAAATTTTCTAAAGCTTTTGCATGCTGACCGTTGGATAAAAACACTTCTGTTTCTTTATTCATCAAATACACATCATTAGGAAAACGTTGACGACCTTTCGATAAATATTCCATAGCACCAGTGGTGTCGTGTTGAGCCATCATTACTTCAAAAATTGTTTGATAATTATAGGATGAAGCAATATTCAAATCAATCATTCCTTTATTAAACTTAAACATTTTTGATTGATTTTTTGCCTTTTGAGCGCAAACACAAGCATTATAAAAATTAGAGGTATCTTTTTTACCTGTTACCTCAGTATTAAATGTGGCCATTGATTCAAAAAAATCAGAAGCCTCATCAAACTTTTTCATCTTATATTTACTCGATGCTAAATTAGCCTTATATCCTTGCAATTGATTAATGGCATTTCGTAATTTGGTGTCCTCTTCAGAATCTGTTTCGCTTTTAATTATGGTCTCCATTTTTTTCGAATCAAGTTCTTTTAATTTAACCAAACTTTTATTAGCCTCGTCAATATCTGAAGCAGTAATATTACCAAAAGCGGCTTGCACTCTTTCTGTTTTATAGTTAATACCTGCCATTAATTTTGCTTCTTCTACCTTCAGATTTTCTTCAAACGCATGAACATAAATACGCAAACGATAAGCATAAGTTTTAAATTGATTTTTGGTATCCTCTGAGAGAATAGCGGCATCAATGTGTTCTTTCGCTTTCCATAAATACGATACATCGGGATTGTCAATAAGGGTAGCTTCATAATCACTCAATGAACGCCAAGCAGCCTGAACCTTACTTTTTTGAGAAAAAATAGGTAATGCTATGATTAATAATAATATTGTACCAAAAAATTTCATGGACTGTTTTAAAAATGTCTATTTATATTTATCCGCTTTTTCTGTTTCTCCTAAACGTAAAAACAATTTACGTAACTGTTGCTTAGTAGCTTTGTCGGGCGAAACTTCATAAGACTTTTCAAAATTCACCACCGCTTTTTTAAAATAATCGTTTGCTTTAGTTTCATACTCCTTAGCTTTAGCCGTTTCATTTGGAGGAAGTGCTCCCAATTTTTCATTCCATTCATTACCAGAGTTAAAATACATAACCCCTAAATTGTAATTAGCGATTTCATAATCAGGCTTTATTTCCAAGGCTTTCAAATATTCGGTTTCTGCTTTATCCAATTCGCTTGTTTTTTGATATAAATTAGCCAAAATAACATGAAGCACTTCATTATCAGGAGCTAAATTAATCGCATCATTTAATTTTGTTTTTAACTCGTTGGTTTTATTACGAGCCAAATAAATATTAATTTCTTGATTAACCAACTCCATATTATCTTCAAACATGAGTTTACCCTTTCCAATATATTCCAAAGCCTTTACAGTATCTCTGTCTAACAAAGATAATTTAACCATATCTGTAAAAATCTTTGGTTCTTTGTATTTAATATCAATCAATTTATCAGCATACTCTTTTGTTTTTTCTTTATTGGCAGCATATTTATACGTATCAAATTTATTGAACATTATTTTTTCCTTGGTAATATTTGCTCTTTTCATTCCTTGATCATAATCATAAGGTAAAGCTTGCTCCAATAATTCGAAACATTTAATGGCTTTATCAAAATCTTTATTTCCTTTATAAAAATTTGCCTTTCCGTTAACAGCTGCAGCAGATTGAACCAACAATCCTTTCACTTCATCTTTGTAAACATTATCCTTATCCAAAGTCAAACATTTAACATAACTTTCTAGTGCTTTTTCTTGTGCATCAGCATCCAATGCTTTTACAACTTTTGAAGTATCAAAATAAATAGCTTGATAAACCTTACCTCTATACATCCACATTTTAGGATTATTCATTGTACTTTCGTGAACAGATGCTGCATCAGCAGATATTTTAGCTTTATCATATTCCTTATTTCTAAGATAATTGAATGTATTTTGAACTTGATTGCTTTGAGCAAAAGATAAGGTTGTTATGGTCAACAAACCGGCTACAATACTTTTTTTCATGTGTAATTTTACTATTTTTAGTTATTAAATGTACCCTTATTTGCTATCTTTTAGTTTAAAGAAGAAATATTGATCTTTGATTTTTTTATTCTAATATAAAAAAGCACTAGATATATCTAGTGCTTTTATGTTATTTAATTTTCCATTGTATTATACAAAACAAATATTGTGCATTTGTATAAATTAATCAACAGAAATCTTTTTTAATTTAACGTTATTTAAAACTTCTTTGTTTTTAGCGTCTTTTGCTGCTTTTTCCAACTGTGCTTCAATAATGGCTTTATCACCAACCACCACTGTTACTAGTTTATTGGCATCAAAATATTTCTTTATTTGAGCATTCACATCATCTTTAGTCATATCTTTTAGAATTTGATTCTGCTTCACAGTAAATCCTTTATCTAAATTATATTTAACAATATCTGATAAGAAGGCTGCTTTTTGATATGGCGATTCATATTTAAGAGCCTCTTCGTTTAACAATGATTTTTTGGTAAACTCCAATTCTTTATCAGTAATACCATTCGTTTGATATTTATTAAATTCTTTAATAATTTCGGCTAAAGATAATGCAGTTGCCGGACGTTTTACTGAAGACGAAATTTGGAAAGTACCTGCATATTTACCTCCACTAAAATTGGAACGAATGCCATAAGTGTAACCTTTCTCTTCACGTAAATTCAAATTCAAACGACTATTGAAAGCACCTCCAAATACAAAGTTGGCTACTCTGTTTTTGTAATAATCTCCTGTTGCATCAAATTTTAAAGAAGGATACCCCATTTGTATAACAGAAGAAGGTGCTCCATACTTGTTATAAATAAAAAATTGCGGCTCAGTAGTTGTTTTAGGTTCAACTATTGGTTGAATTTTCACTTCTTTTGCTTTCCATTTATTCAAAAATTCTAATTTGGTAAGCAAATCTTTTTCTTCTATATCTCCAACAACAACCAAACTAGTAACAGAAGGAGAGTAAAAATTACTGTAGTACTCTTTTACATCAGCTAACTCAACATTATCTATTGTTTTAATAGAAGGAGACACTCCCATAACCGTATTGCCATAGGTTGCAAAATTAAATGCTCTACTAGCCATTGTATTTGCGCTAGTTTCATCATTTTTTATACTTTCTTTGTATTGTTTTTTAGCCAATTTAAAATCTTCAGGATTAAAACCAGGATTGAATAGTTTTTCTTCCAAAAGTTTCAAAGTTGCATCCAAATTCTTTTTAATAGTTCTCACATTGATTGAGGTTGCTCCTTTTGAAGCATAAAAACTAATAGAACTACCTAATTTTTCTAATTCAGCACTAATTTGCTCTGTTGTGAAATTTTTAGTTCCTTCATTCATTGTATTTGCTGTTAGTTCAGCAACACCCAATTTTTTCAATTGATCGTTTGTTAATACCATGCTCCCACCCTCAATAGTTAATACAAGCGTAATTTCAGGAGTTTCGGTATTTTTTGTTCCAATAATATTAATACCATTAGTTAATTTATTAGAAAAATAATCAGGCACTTTCACAGGTTTAGCATCTCCTGAAATTGGTCTAGCAGCTCTATCAAATTTATCTGCTGACGGCGTATAATTTAAACCGGCATATTCCGGATTTGGAGCAAACTTAACATTAGAATAAGGATTAATACTTTTTACCGAATCTTTTTGATTCATAATTGGATAAGTATTCAATACAGCTGCCCCAGCACCTTTTATATATTTATTGAATACACGTGTAATATCATCTTTAGTTACTTTGTTATATCTATCAATTTCGTCAGATAAGGTAGATGTCTTTCCTTGTAAACGTTCCCATTCTGAAATTTGTGTTGCTTTATTTTCTACAGTAGATAATAAATCATACATACTTGATTCAACTTGAGATTTTGCTCTCAACAAAGCCTCATCGGTTATTCCTGAATTTCCAAATTCATCAATAGTGGCCTTAACCTTATTGTCAATATCTGTAAATAATTTTTCTAAATTAAAATCTTCAGGAGGATAGGCAAAAATTTGGATTGAAAATTCCCCACCCAATTCTTTTGAACGATGGCTTGCGGAAGCTTCTACCGCTAATTTAGATTTTACGAAATTTTTATAAAAAATAGAGTTATTCCCATTTCCCATCATTAATCCAAGTAAATCTAAAGCGGGCTCATCTCTATTATATTGAGGTACCGTAGGGTATGATCTCAAATTCAAAGGAAAATACGTACGGTCTTTATAGGCGGTATATTTATCACTTGCTAATGTAACAGGTGGAACTCTCATTTTCTTTACCTCCGGACAAGGTTTCAATCCTCCAAAATATTTATCAATCATGGCTATAGCTTCGGTTGTATTAAAATCACCAGAAAGCGTCACAATAGCATTATTAGGGCCATACCAACGCAAAAAGAAATTTTTCACATCATCCAAATTAGCACGATTTAAATCATCCACATAACCAATAACAGGCCAACTATATGGATGCCCCTCCGGATACAATGCCTTATTTATTTCTTCAACAAATGCCATAGCATATGGCTGATTTTCTACATTTTGAGATTTCTCGTTTTTTACAGCATCGCGTTGATTCTCAAATTTCTTTGTGGTTAAAGAATCTAATAAAAATCCCATGCGATCAGCTTCCAACCAAAGTGCCATTTCTAAATTGTTTGAAGGAATCGTTTCCCAATAAACCGTTTTATCTTCTGTTGTATAGCCATTCATTTCTCCACCTGCTGAAGACACAATTTTAAAATGTTCCTCATCAGCGACGTGTTTTGAGCCTTGAAACATCATGTGCTCAAAGAAATGAGCAAACCCAGATTTACCAATACTTTCTCTGTTAGAACCTACCTTATAGGTAACCATTACCTGAACTAAAGGATCGGAATGATCTTCGTTTAATAAAACGGTTAATCCATTTGGTAATTTCCACTTTTCGTAAGGAATAACTACCTTATCAGATTTAGCTTCTACCTTTTCAATGAGTGTAGGTTGAGCCTCCAAAGATGTAAAGCCTAATAGACCTAATGCACCTGTTACAATGATTTTTTTATTCATACCTATTTTTATGTTACTTTTTCTTATTCTTATGATTGTTTATTTGGTATCATCAACCTGTGTATTATTTTCACTTTCACTAGATTCAGATGAAGGAATTTCACTAGTTGGTACATCAGTGGATGTTTCTATTTCTGGTTCGTCTTCATGATCTACTTTTGTAATAGCTGCTATACTATCATTATCTTGAATGTTGATTAATCGAACTCCTTGAGTAGCACGCCCCATAACTCGTAAATCAGATACATTCATCCGAATAGCAATTCCATTTTTAGTAATAATCATTAAGTCATTTGCATCTGTTACTGATTTAATACCAACTAAGTTTCCTGTTTTTTCAGTAATGTTAATTGTTTTTACTCCTTTACCACCGCGATTTGTTATACGATACTCTTCAATATCCGAACGTTTACCATATCCTTTATCAGAAACGACTAGTACGTTAGCTTGTTTATCATCAATACAAATCATACCAACTACTTCATTATTTCCACCCTCTTCGTCATTTAAATCAATACCAATTACACCTGAAGCATTACGTCCCATTGGACGAACTTTCTCCTCCGGAAAACGACAAACCTTACCTAATTTAGTAGCAATCATAATTTCATTGCTGCCATTAGTTAACGCGGCTTCCAATAAAACATCTCCTTCGCGAATAGTAATGGCATTAATACCATTAGCTCTTGGACGAGAATAGGCTTCTACCGAAGTTTTTTTAATGATACCATCTTTAGTACATAATATAATGTAATTATTATTAATATACTCCTCATCTTGTAAGTTTTTGATATTGATAAATGCTTTTACTTTATCATCTGGAGCTATGCTGATAATATTTTGGATAGCACGTCCTTTACTTTGTTTATTTCCTTCAGGAACTTCATATGCTCTAATCCAGTAGCATTGGCCCTTTTCGGTAAATAATAAAATATAGTTATGAGTAGATGCAATAAACATGTGTTCTACAAAATCTTCATCACGAGTCGCAGTTCCTTTACTTCCTCTTCCACCCCTATTTTGTGCACGATATTCTGCAAGATTTGTACGCTTCATATATCCTAAATGAGAAATTGTAATAACAACATCCTCATCCGCTATCATATCTTCAATTCTTAAATCATCGCCAGCATATACGATATCCGTGCGACGTTCATCTCCATACTTTTCTTTAATTTCAACTAACTCTTCACGTATAATTTTGTAACGCAATGTTTCATTTCCTAAAATCTCTTTATAATAGGCTATACTCTTCATTAACTCCTCATATTCTGCATTTAATTTATCAACCTCTAATCCGGTTAATGTTCTTAAACGCATATCTAAAATGGCCCTTGCTTGAATTTCTGACAAAGAAAAACGGGTAATTAATTCATCTTTAGCAGCATCAGGGCTTTCACTTTCACGAATGATTTTAATGACTTCTTCGATATTTTTTTGAGCAATTAGTAACCCTTCTAAAATATGAGCGCGCTTCTCAGCTTGCATTAAATCAAACTTTGTTCTCCGAACAATCACTTCATGACGGTGTTCCACAAAATGAAAAATCATATCTTTTAGATTTAACATTTCTGGTCTGCCTTTCACTAAAACTACATTATTGATTGAGAATGAAGTTTGTAAAGCTGAATATTTAAATAAATTATTTAAAACAACATTTGAAATTGCATCGGTTCTTAACTCATAAACAATACGCATTCCTTCTCGATTACTCTCATCTCTAATTTCGGTAATGCCTTCAATTTTTTTCTCATTGCATAATTCCCATTGTCGTTTAATCATTTCCGCCTTATTTATTTGATAAGGAATTTCGGTTACAACAATACGCTCACGATTATTAATAGGTTCTATACTTGCTTTAGAACGCATAACTACACGACCGCGACCAGTGTGAAAAGCTTCTTTTACACCTTCATAGCCATAAATAGTTCCTCCGGTAGGAAAATCAGGAGCCTTAATATGTTTCATTAAGCCATCAACATCAATCGAATTATCATCGATATATGCCAAAACACCATTGATAATTTCGGTTAAATTATGTGGGGCCATATTCGTAGCCATACCAACAGCAATTCCAGAAGCACCATTCATTAATAGGTTAGGAATACGAGATGGTAAAACAGTAGGTTCAGTTAACGAATCATCAAAATTAGGTCTAAAATCAACCGTATCTTTTTCTATATCGCTAAGCATTTCTTCAGTAATTTTACGCAAACGTGCTTCAGTATAACGCATGGCTGCAGGTGGATCTCCATCAATGGATCCATAATTTCCTTGACCATCAACCAACATATATCTTAAACTCCAATCCTGCGCCATACGAACCATCGTATCATAAACAGATGTATCGCCATGAGGATGATATTTACCTAAAACCTCCCCAACAATACGAGCAGATTTTTTGTATGGACGATTATGCAATACTCCCAAATCCAACATCCCATATAACACACGACGATGAACTGGTTTTAAACCATCTCTTACATCAGGCAGTGCACGCGACACAATGACAGACATTGAATAATCAATGTATGCCGTTTTCATTTCTTCTTCAATATTAATCGGAATAATTTTTTCTCCACTCATATTTTCTTTACAATTTTATCGGTTAAATATCATTTGTGTAACAATCCTCGTTTTAACTGTTTAAAAAACTAAATTTTAGTTTCTTTTAACCCCTAATAGACTTTGAAAATACCGATTTTATAACTATCTTAGATGTATAGTTATTAACAGATTTAATGTTAAAAAAATACCGCCAAAAAGTTCATATAGCTGACATATTCGGTTACTTTTGATTATGGCATTAATTATGTTTGAACTTTAATAAAGAACTAAAAATATTATGGAAGCAAAATTTTCACAACGTGTAAAAGACGTTATAACGTTTAGCCGAGAAGAAGCTCTAAGACTTGGGCATGATTATATTGGAATTGAACACTTAATGCTAGGCATGATTCGTGATGGTGAAGGCGTTGGTATCAAATTACTCAAAAACCTTGGAATGAATATTCAAGATTTAAGAAAGCAAATTGAGCAAAATTTACCTATTTCAATGCGTAAAATAAATAATCTAGCTAACATACCATTAGTAAAACAAGCCGAAAAAACACTAAAACTAACCTATTTAGAAGCAAAGGTTTTTAAAGCACCACAAATTGGAACAGAGCATTTATTAATGTGTATTTTAAAAGATAATGATAATGTTGTGTCCAAAACACTAGAAAAAAATGGCATTGATTATAATGCTGTAAAGCAAGAACTAGAAGGTTTTATGGAAAATCCTCATAAAATTGAAAATGCTGCAACTGGAGATGACGATGATAATGAAGAATCATTTGGAGGAGGTACCGGAAGTTCTAAAAAACCGGGAGATTCAAAATCTAGAACACCTGTCTTAGATAACTTTGGTAGAGATTTAACCAAAATGGCTGAAGACGGAAAATTAGATCCTGTTGTTGGTCGTGAAAAAGAAATTGAACGTGTATCGCAAATTTTATCACGTCGTAAGAAAAATAATCCCATTTTAATTGGGGAGCCAGGAGTTGGTAAATCAGCAGTGGCAGAAGGGTTGGCGTTACGTATTATACAACGTAAAGTTTCTCGTGTGTTATTTGGTAAAAGAGTAGTAACTTTAGACTTAGCCTCTTTAGTTGCTGGAACCAAATATCGTGGTCAATTTGAAGAGCGAATGAAAGCTGTCATGAATGAATTAGAAAAAAATCCGGATGTGATTTTATTCATTGATGAAATTCATACTATAATTGGAGCTGGAGGAGCAAGTGGCAGTATGGATGCTAGTAATATGTTTAAACCAGCATTAGCTCGTGGTGAAATTCAATGTATTGGTGCGACAACACTAGATGAATTCCGTCAACATATCGAAAAAGATGGTGCTTTAGAACGTCGTTTTCAAAAAGTAATTATTGAACCTGCCACGCAAGATGAAACTCTTCAAATTTTAACTAATATCAAATCAAAATACGAAGAGCATCATAATGTAACATATACTCCTGAAGCCATTAAAGCATGTGTAACATTAACTGCTCGCTATTTAACCGATAGACATTTACCAGATAAAGCAATTGATGCTTTAGACGAAGTAGGTTCTAGGGTTCACATTACAAATATTAATGTTCCTGAAAACGTTTTGGAACTTGAGAAAAAAATGGAAGATATCAAGGAGTTGAAAAATCAGGTTGTTCGTTCTCAAAAATATGAAGAAGCGGCTAAACTCAGAGATACAGAAAAACAATTACAAAGCCAATTAGATATAGCTAAAAAGGCATGGGAGGAAGAAACTAAACAGAATAAAGTTACAGTTACTGAAGACAATGTTGCAGAAGTTGTATCTATGATGAGTGGTGTTCCTGTTCAACGAATTTCTCAAAATGAAGGTGAGAAATTAGTCAAAATGGTTGAACAGTTGCAAGGAAAAGTCATTGGTCAGGATGAAGCGCTGAAAAAAGTTGTAAAAGCCATTCAACGTAACCGTGCAGGATTAAAAGATCCTAATAAACCAATTGGATCGTTCATCTTTTTAGGTCCTACAGGGGTAGGAAAAACGCAGCTTGCAAAAATATTAGCAAGACATTTGTTTGATAATGATGAAGCGTTGATTCGTATAGATATGAGCGAATACATGGAGAAATTTGCAGTCACTCGTTTAATTGGTGCGCCTCCGGGATATGTTGGATATGAAGAAGGTGGACAATTAACTGAAAAAGTGAGACGCAGACCTTATTCAGTCATTTTATTAGATGAAATCGAAAAAGCTCATCCTGATGTCTTTAACATGTTATTACAAGTTTTAGATGATGGTCAATTAACAGATAGTTTAGGTCGTAAAATTGATTTCAAAAATACAATCATTATTATGACTTCTAATATAGGGGCTCGACAATTAAAAGAATTTGGAACAGGTGTAGGGTTTGGAACACAAACTAGACAAAATAATGAAGCTGAAATGAACAAAGGTGTAGTTGAAAATGCCTTGAAAAAAGCTTTTGCACCTGAGTTTTTAAATCGTATTGATGATGTCATTATGTTTAACTCTCTTGACAAAGCGGATATACATAAAATTATTGATATTGAATTAAAAGGATTATTTAGTCGTGTGAATGGTTTAGGTTATGTCATTACGATTACTGATGCTGCTAAAGATTTTATTGTTGAAAAAGGCTACGATGCTCAATACGGAGCGAGACCATTAAAACGAGCCATTCAAAAATACTTAGAAGATCCAATGGCAGAAGAAATTATTCAAAGTAATTTGGCAGAGGGTGATCAAATTGAAATTGATTACGATAACGATAAAAAAGAAATTATTGTCAAAACAATTAAACCAAAATCTAGAAAGAAAAAAGAAGACAGCTAATAAAAAAAAGAGCCCTTTCAAAATTGAAAGGGCTCTTTTTTTATTTAACATTATAGAGTAATTACATATTCAAAATTTATTGTAACAGAAAACTAAAAATTTTGTTCCCCCTTGCAGGTTGAACAATTCTATTTCCAAAAGCAATGGGAGAAGATTCAAAAATAGAACCAGTATTATTCTTAAAAAGAATCTTTCCAGAATCTCCATCAATCAAATAAATATTTCCACCTACATCAGAAAAATAAATAAATGGCTTACCTACATGATTATATAAAGCAATTGGAGATACCCAACTGTAATTTTCAATTGGAAGTTCGTATTTCAATTTTCCTGTATGAATATTTACACACACCAATTTTGCGCAGCCTACAGAATCTGTTCGAGAAAAAATAGTCCATATCCAATCTTTAGCTTTATTAATACCAACAAGCGGTGTACTTAACATTCCTCCACTATTTATTTTAGGGAAAACTCTTGAATAACAGCGTGTTTTATATTCCCATATTAAATGTCCTGTTAGGCCATTTAATTTGCGCAGATAACTATAGCCTTTCAATCCTTGATGATCAACTTCGTTTCCAATGAATACGTAAGGCGTGTCATTTTTAATTTGTAATACAGGAGAAGCATCTGTATCATCCGTATTATTAAAATGCCATCTAGGTTTCATAGTATGTAAATTAACACAAAATACGTGGCCTGCATTATCAGAAAAATAACATAAATTGTGATAAGCTGCCGGACTAGATTCAATTCCTTGCTGTTTATATTTTGAAATAAAATAACGGTACTGATGAATAAGTGCTTTTTTATCATTTTTCAAAATTCCTTTATAAATAACCCCAGATTCTGTTGGCCAAATAAACGAATTAGCTTTTGCATCAATAAGTGGAGACGCATCACAAGCTCCCCATTTGCCATAAGCAAAACTTGAAGGCATTTTTTCTAAATGAACAAGTGCATTAGTTTTAAGATTAAATATTCTCCAACCAAAACTCCCATTGTGCTGAACTCCCTGTCCAACAAATAAATAATTTTTATTGATTTTATCAATACTTGGAGTTCCTTTTATTGGATTCGAAATCGAAATTGGTAATCTCGTTGGTTTGCCCGAATCAAAATCCAAAAAATAAATTTTACCGCAAAGTGAAACCTGAATTATTTCTTTCAATGGAGTTTGTCTATTTTTAAATTCGGGAAAAATAGCGTGTATATTTTTTAATTCCTCATTTTTCCAAATAACTAACAATGGCTGACCTGTCCAACCTGCCCCTCCACCCCATGTTCCATATTTTCCATGAATCGTATCATATTCTGTTCTATAAATCCAACCTGTTATTATTTTAGTAGGAGTTACAGACATAATACCTTTTACTGGTGAATTTCTCTGAGCTCCTCCTCTAAAAGTAAATATACCTGATGTATCATATTGATCGTTTTCAAAATTAATGATAGAATCTTTTGCAGAATAAGGCTGATTTGACTCTAAGACAAAATTAGAATCAATAAGATTTTCAAAAAAGTATGTATTTTCTTCAACCGAATCTTTAAATATTAATTTGTCATTCATGTTTTCTTCAGTTCCGGTAAGCTTACCGCATCCAAAAAAAAATTGAAAAATCATCAATAAAATAAATACAAAAGAAAATATTCGCATGTTAGCTAATTGGGTGGATTACCATAGAGAAAAAAATAATGTAACGTTACTATTTTGTGCAGAATACACTTCAAAAAATAATGGATTATTATTCTCTCCTAAAACTCAACCTATCTCCTTTTTTTGTTTCATCAAACACCCCATTGTTATATACCAAATGACCTCCTATAAAAGTCTTATTAATACTTGCTGAAAATGTAGTTCCCTCAAACGGACTCCATCCACATTTATATAATAATGAATCCTTGGTAACTTTAGTTGGATGATTCATATCTACCAACACTAAATCAGCAAAATAACCCTCTCTTATATAACCACGTTTTTCAATATTAAAAATGTCAGCCACATTATGAGACATTTTCCTAACAATCATTTCCAAAGAAATTTTTTGTTGTTTATAGAATTCTAACATTGCAAGCACTGCATGTTGAACTAATGGCCCACCACTTGGTGCTTGTAAATACGGCAATTGTTTTTCTTGTAAGGTATGGGGTGCATGATCGGTTGCAATCACATCAATTCTACCATCCAAAACCGCTTGAAAAATATTCGCCCTATCATATTCTGTTTTAACAGCGGGATTCCATTTAATAAAATTTCCTTTCTTTTTATAATCTTCATCATTAAACCACAAATGATGAATACAGGCTTCTGATGTAATTCGTTTTTGTTTTAATGGAATTTTATTGGTAAACAATTCTAATTCTTTAGCAGTAGAAATGTGTAAAATATGTAATCTGGTGTTATATTTTTTTGCTAATTCAACTGCAAATGAAGATGATTTATAACATGCTTCTTCATTTCGTATAATCGGATGAAAATAAGTAGGTAAATCTTCTCCATATTCTTCTACAATTCTTTTTTGATTTTCTTTAACCATCGGATCATATTCACAGTGTGTGGCTATCAGAGTATTAGCTTTTGAAAAAAATCCTTCTAAAGTTTTTTCATTATCAACCAACATGTCACCGGTACTTGAACCCATAAAGAGTTTTAAGCCACAAACCGTATTATAATTTACCTTCAAGGTTTCCTCCAAATTCACATTTGTTCCACCCATAAAAAAGGAATAGTTTGCCAAAGAACATTCTTTAGCTCTAGCATATTTCTTTTCCAACTCAACAATTGTAACCGACTGTGGGTTTGTATTGGGCATTTCCATATACGAGGTAACTCCGCCTGCAACAGCAGCCTTAGCCTCAGTGTAAATCTCTCCTTTATGCGTTAATCCGGGTTCTCTAAAATGAACTTGATCATCAATTGCTCCAGGTATCAATATCAATCCTTGTGCTTCAATTATTTCAGCCGAATTATCTGAAATACCCTTATCAATTCTAGCTATAAAACTTCCTTCAATCAATAAATCTGACTGAAAAATCTCATCTTCATTGACAATGGTGGCATTTTTTATTAGTGTTTTTTTCATTTATATACTTTTTCTGATAATCTTTAAATTAATGCAACGAATAATTAAGTGCGTTGCGTCTATGAGCTTTTGAAACCTTAAACGAACTGAAAGAACCTACGATTATTCATTACTGAAATGTTTATTCTCATAATATTTTAACACTAATATAAAACAAGTTTTAAATGTGGTTTTTATATTTTTTCACTTCCAATTCAAAATTTAAATCATTAATATTTAATCTATCCCAAACATATTCAACCCATTCTTTATCTGTACCTCTGCCTGAATAGTGCTTAAAATAATATACTTTATTTTCTTGAAAATACTTTTCATAATAAGTGTCATATAATTCCCTGGCAGTATTACCAAATAAAATAAATTTAGTTTTAGAAGTAATTTTCAATAAAGCTAACTCATTAATAAAATGATTTAAATTTTGTTCTAAATTAATTTTCTTATTTAATATATCCGTATAAATATTATTAGAATCTACTTCTATTTTTTTAATTAAATCAGTCATATATGCCCCTTTTATTTCAGGAATTGAATTAAAGGCATATTTAATTTTTCTATCATGCTTTCCACCTCTGAAATTTTCCCAGATTCCAACTTCTTTAGAAATATTAAGACCAATCAAAATAAAATTTGAGTGTAATTGACTTAAATTTTTCTCAATAATAGAGGTATTTGATTCGTTTTCAAAATCCCAAATTGCCCAAGATGCATATTTTCCATTCTGACTTTTTATATTTTCAATATCAATCGTGGTATACATAGTTATATCCTGTTAACGACTATTTGTTCAATTTTTTTAATCAAAAGACTCTTTTCTTTATTTCCAAGTTCTCTAATAAGAACTTTGTATACATTGTCTAATTCATTAATAGATAAACTTTCTAAATATGAATTACCATTATCTTCATCCTTAAGATTAATAATTACTTTAATTATTTCTTTGGGTATATCAAACGACTTAGAAAGCTCAATTAGTATTTTATCTGTTTCCATATATCCAGAATACACTATATAAAGTCTAATCAAGTCTTCTTCAAGGGTAGATTCTGCATCTTCCATATAACCTTCTTCCATAATTATTATATTTTGTTAGTAATTAAAAAATCACTTATAACTGCTATATTTCACACAAATTAAGGTTATTTTTTCAAATTACTTATATAAATTCTTTATCAATATTAAGTTTTTACAGCCTATATGTGACACTTGAAAATCATCAAAAGTTTAAAAAATCAATATCTATAGTGAAAAAAATCTTATTTCTTAAGTCAACCAAATTTTTTGTCGTTTGAACTCAATTACTTTAATAAGTGTAATTTGTAACATCCAGGCAATAATAAGTGATAAAAAAACAACTACATAACCATACAGATACAAATAAGATGGATGAGCAAAAAAATAATTTCTAAATAAACTAACTATTAAATGATGTGATATATATAGTGAAAATGAATATTCTCCAATTATTCTATCCCATGGTTTATGCTTGAAAACAAGAAAAATAAATGGGATAGAAATAAATATAAGACAATAAAATAAACTCGCCTTAACCTGATCTTTTAAATGAATATATTCAAACAAAAATACAACCAAAATACAGATAGATAGCAGTCCGTAACCCACATAGGAAAGGTTTTTATTTGTTGGGATAATTTTATAAATTTTATAGGCTAAACTACCTGCCATAAAAAATGATAATTCAAATGGGAAGAAACGATAAGTCCACGGATCGAAACTTAAATAATGGAAATTAGCAAAGTAATATTTTATAAATAAGCCCAATATAACAATGCCTAATTGCCACTTAACTTGCTTTGTAACCAAAAAAGGAGCGATTATATAAAACATAAATTCTACACTTATTGACCAAGCCTGAGGGACAAATAGATATTGGTATCCAGTATGACTATAAGATAGTGTTTTATATGTAAAAAGTGGGTTACAAAATTCATCTAATCGCAAAAAATAACATATATCCTGCCCTAAAACGATAATGTTTTCTAGAGCAAAGTATAGAATAGTAAAAAAAGACAAACATTCTTTATTGAATATATAACGAGCTAAATAATGAGGATGGTTAAACATTAAATAACCCACCAATGAAAGCAAAAAAGCTGACAATAAAATAAACCAATAAACAGGAAAGATTCTGTAAAAACGACTTAATATGAATTTTTTATAACTACCTTCTCCGATGTATTTTTCATTTAAGATGAGGGCCATATAAAAACCTGAAATAATATAAAAAGCCTCTACGGCAACCTGTCCTCCACACATTCGTAAACCTAAAAAAACATACGAATGATAAACTATCACCGCAAGTGCTAATATGGTTCGTAATATTCCCATGTGCATCAATTAAATAAAAATTATAACTGATTATATACTTACATCAATATATAATTGAAAGAAAAAATGGAGAAATAAAAAATAATTTTAAAAAAAATAACTTAAAAACATTTCGATATACCAATTAGAAAAGTGCCTAATCTACATCTGTAACTCCTCCGGAAATAATAAATTTCATAGCATCAGCGCCGTCAATATTTAATGTTATAATTTGTTGTTTTGGAACGATGATTAATCTACCTGAAAATGAATATGAATATGGTAAATACACGGCGTATTTTTCATGCAATCCCCATTCTTTCAAATCATCTTGAGTAATAAATCCTAACTCTTGAATATTAGCCTGTGGATTCGTTAATACCAATACAGGTTTTGTGAAACGTTTTCGATCTCCCATAAAAGCATTCATAAAATCCTTTATAGGAGAATAAATATGCCTTACTAATGGTGCTTTTTCTAATTTTTTTTCTAAAAAAGCAAATAACTTTTGAAAAACAAAAGATGAGGCTAATAATCCGAGAATAGTAATAAAAACAAAAAGAGTAATAAAAGAAATGATTGTATCTAAAAACATGTTCCCTGTTAATCCTACAAAAGAAAATAAACTTTCAAAAAACTGAAATAATTTAACTAAAACAAGAATTGTAATTCCCAATGGGATAAATAACACCAATCCCTGAAGAAAAAATTTTAAAATATTACTCATGTTAAATTTATAAATTAAAGTCACCCTTGATGCAAAAACTTGCTACCATCGTTAAATCCAATTAAAACCTTTTTTTAGCTTATCCAACGTATTTTGTTCTTCTGAATGTTGCTTTGGTTTAAAATCATAAACCCAGCTTGCTGAAGCCGGTAAACTCATTAAAATGGATTCTATTCGTCCGTTCGTTTCTAAACCAAACTTGGTACCTTTGTCGTATACTAAATTAAATTCTACATACCTTCCTCTTCTCAAAAGTTGCCATTGTTTATTTTCGTCGTTAAATTTCTTGTTTTTATATTTATTCATGAATGTAACATATATGGGAGCAAAGGTTTCTCCTACATCTTGCCAAAATGCAAAATTTTTCTCAAAATTTAAACATTCATTTTCATGTAATCGATCAAAAAATATTCCGCCAATACCTCTTGTTTCTTTTCGGTGAGTAATGTAAAAATAATCATCAGCCCATTTTTTAAATTTTGGATAATAATCAGGATGATGTTTATCGCATACCGCTTTTAGTTGTTTATGAAAAAATCTCGCATCTTCATCAAAAATATAATGAGGTGTTAAATCTATTCCACCACCTAACCATTTTGTTCCGTTACTCATTTCAAAGTAACGAATATTCATATGAATTATAGGTACAAATGGATTTTTTGGATGAATTACAATGGACACTCCCGTGGCAAAAAAAGTAGTTTCTTTAATAGAATTAATAGCCGAAATACTATGCTCTTTTTCCTTAAATAAAAAATCAGGTGTTTGACCTGATACAGCTGAAAACATCACCCCTCCTTTTTCAATCACATTTCCTTGTTCAATCACACACGACCTTCCTCCTCCACCTTCTTCCCTTATCCAATTTTCTTCTTTGAATTTAGCTAAACCATCTTCCGCTTCAAGAGATTGACAAATAGAATACTGTAGTTTTTTTAACCAATCGGCTATATTGTCTTTTGTTATTTCCATCCTAACTTTTGAATTTGATAATTTGAGTATTTATAAATATAAACTGCCCTATTTTCAAATCCTGTTTCATAATCAGGTCGGTAAAATTTAAAAGCTGTAGAAACTCCTACCCAATTCTTTTTATCTAGTTCTAAAAATATATGTGGTCCTTCAGACTTTAATTGAGTTAAATAATAAGTCGCAATATCGAACCCATGAAAAAAATATTCAGAAGGATCAGTATAATAAGATGATTGATAATTTTTCACCAATGGCATAAACGTTGAATCTTTTAAATCAACCTTATTTGGAGCTGGAAAATGAAAATTAAGATGATTTAAATAATCCTGATCTAAATTATCATTACTGGATATACTTTGAAAACCCATCAGTACAATATCTCTTTTATTTGAAATCATATACAATTGAGTGATAAAATCTTGCAAATAAACCTGGTTATTTGTTAACAAGACAACTACATTTTTTTTAGTAGGATTATATGCCTCTCTAACGCCTGATATACCTTTTACTTCTATAATACTATCCTTACCTTGATGATGTTTTTTAGTTAAAGATTCATTGTATCTAGATTTAAAAGCTTGTAAATACGGAATATCTTTTTTGGTAGAATTCACAATAATGATATTTGAAGTTGATTTTAAAGAATCTAAACAATAATCCGCCAAACCTTCAATCAATGTATATTGCGATGGATTAACCTTGCTCACATAAGGATTATTATATAATATTTTATTTTGTTGAGTTAATGGTGAAATAACAGGGGTTCCTGATTTTTTTGCATTATTTGATACCAATTTGAACACTCCCGAATATAAAGGTCCAAAAATAACATCCAAGTTTTTAAATTCAGAAGTGTTACATATTTCTTCTACTTTAATCGAATCTCTTTCATCTACATCAAATAAATGAATTTCAACATCAAAATCCTTTGTAATTAAAGAGTCAACCGCTTTTTTAAAACCAAAATAAAAATCCAAAGCGAGTGATTGTGTAGACGGAAAAGAAGACTTGTTTTTTAATAAATCTTCGACATTAATCCCCTCACTTTCTACTAACTTAAAAGGCAACATTAATCCTACACTATAACTAGATTTTCTAGTTTTATTGAAAAGTTTAGTATCGTTTAAATTATTTTCATTTGAAGTCTCAGAAACAGTTAATGAACTTACTGGTTTAATTTCAGTAGTTTCGGTAACTAAAGGAGGAGTAATATGCAATAACTTTCCTTGTTTTAAACCTTCTTTAATCTCAGGATTCCATTCCAACAGTTTATCTTGGGATAAATTCAATTTTTTTGAAAGAGAAAACAATGTTTCACCTGGCAAAACATTATATGTATTCGAATTTCGAGATGATTCAATAACTTCTTTGTTTTTAACAATCTCTTTTTTAGGTTCAGATTTCTTTTTTTCTCCAACTATAAGGTAAACACCCTCTTTTAATCCATTATTAATTTGAGGATTTAAATGAATTAATTGGGTTTCTTGGATATTAAATTTTTTGGTTATTCCATAAACGGTTTCACCTTTTTCTGTTTTATGATACACATACTTAACCGTATCAAGTAAAACTGTTTGTTTGGGCAGTAAGCTCTCGAAAGGAATTTTTAATTCTTGTCCATTTTTTAATCCATCCAAAGCATCATCATTTTCTACTAAAACAGAATTTATATCAATATTATAAAGTCTGGCAATAGCATATAAACTTTGTCCTTTTTCTACCTTATGTATATAGTATTTTTTACCATTAATATTTTTAATGTTGGTAGATTTGGACTGAGCAAAAAAAACACAAGATAAAAGGCATAAAATAAACAAATACAAATATTTAAAGTATGTCATTTTTTTATGGCTCATTTATCTTTTGTTCAAATTCAAAGTAAAAATTAATACTAAAATTTAATTAATCTTATTATTCCCACTCAATCGTAGCAGGAGGTTTAGAACTAATGTCGTAAACTACACGATTAACACCTTTTACCTTATTAATTATATCGTTAGAAACTTTTGCCAAAAAATCGTATGGTAAATGACACCAATCCGCAGTCATACCATCTGTTGAAGATACGGCTCTTAAAGCCACAACTTTTTCATAAGTACGCTCATCTCCCATTACTCCAACACTTTGAATTGGAAGTAAAATCGCTCCGGCCTGCCATACAGAATCATATAATCCAGCTGATTTTAATCCTTCAATAAAAATAGAATCTACATTTTGTAATAATTCAACTTTTTCTGGTGTAATATCACCCAAAATACGAATTGCTAATCCTGGGCCAGGAAAAGGATGACGACCGATTAACGAATCATTGATTCCTAATGCTTTTCCTACTCTCCTAACCTCGTCCTTAAATAAGCTTCTTAAAGGTTCTACAACAGACAACTTCATATAATCAGGTAAGCCCCCTACATTATGATGAGATTTAATAGTGGCTGAAGGACCATTAACAGAAAGACTTTCAATCACATCAGGATAAATCGTTCCTTGTCCTAACCATTTAGCATCCGTTATCGTTTTTGATTCATCATCAAACACATCAACAAAAGCTTTACCAATTGCTTTACGTTTTGCTTCTGGATCAGATATATCTTTTAGTGCGTCATAAAAACGTCTTTTAGCATCAACTCCTTTCACATTCAATCCCATGTGTTTATAGGAATCTAAAACACTCTCAAACTCATTTTTACGCAATAAACCGTTATCTACAAAAATACAATGTAAATTAGTCCCAATAGCTTTGTTTAACAAAACAGCAGCAACACTGCTGTCAACACCTCCAGATAATCCTAAAACTACCTTATCATTTCCTATTTTTTGTTTTAATTCAGCAACGGTACTTTCTATAAATGAGTCGGAAGTCCAAGAACCAGAACAGCCACAGATGTCTTTAACAAAATTATTTAACAAATGAGCTCCTTCTGTGGAGTGATATACCTCTGGATGAAATTGTATTCCCCATGAAGATTCTCCATCGATGGCATATCCAGCTACTTTAACGTCATGAGTACTGGCTATTATTCGATAATTTTCAGGAACACTCAAAATGGTATCTGCATGACTCATCCAAACCTGAGATTGATTGCTAATCCCTTTGAATAAAGGATTAATTGCATCTACATAATTTAAATTTGCTCTACCATATTCTCTTGAACTTGAACGACCTACTTCCCCACCATAAAAATGAGCCAATAGTTGCGCTCCATAACAAACACCTAATAAAGGAATGCTTCCCTTAATATTCGTTAAATTTGGCCTTAATGGGTTTTCTTCCCGAACACTATGTGGAGAACCAGATAAGATAACACCTTTTACATTTTTTGAAATTTCAGGAATTTTGTTGAAAGGATGGATTTCACAATATACATTCATTTCTCTGACGCGTCTAGCAATCAACTGAGTATACTGAGAACCAAAATCTAAGATTAAAATTTGTTCTTGCATATAAATTTCAAAGATAATTAAATCTTTTGTTTAAAAGGTTTATGAAAATAAAAACAGCCAATAAAAATTAAAATTCAATCTTTACTTCTCATGAATTTTATCAAGGTGTATACACCTAAGCTGAAAATGCCAGCAATAAAAAATAAAATAAAAAAATCACTTAATTCTAAAGATGATTCCATTTCAATTAAGCGGCTAATAATTTGTTTTTAACAGCAAACATAACTATTCCTGCTGTATTCGGAATACCTAATTTACTCATGATATTTTTACGATGAGTATTAACCGTATGAGTACTCAATTCCAATTTATCGGCTATTAACTTATTAGACAATCCTTCAGAAATCAATCTAATAATATCTAACTCTCTATCTGTAATACCAAGTCCTTGACATGAGACTTTATCCAATTGAGGCTTAATAACAGACAGCTCTTCTGAATTAGCTAAAAAATAAGCTACCTTACCACATAAAAAACGTTCTCCATTAAATGTAGAATATAAAGCTTCAAATATTTCATTTTTATCACACTCTTTAAGTAAATAACTCGTTACTCCTGCATCTAAAGCTGACTGCATTTCATACCTTGACATATAATCTGTAATGGCTAAAACCTGAAGTCTCTTGAATTTTTTTGTTATAGTCTGAATTTGAATGGCATTCAGATTCAAAGATTGAAAATCTAGCACTAAAATTTTAGGTTTGTTTTTTGTAATCATCAACACTAAATTTTCAAAATTCTCGTCATCAGTGTAATCCACTTCGAAATCAATAGAATTAGATAATAAAGTAAAAAGGCCTAATCGGCTTAAATAGTTTTTGTCGGCTATAAGAACTGATATCATTATTACAAAAATTATTTAGATTAATTTTAAACAAAGATACATTTCGTAAAGTGAAATCAAAATATATCCTTAAAATTTATTAAAAACAGACGGTTAATTATTCTCTACAATACTAATATTTACGATATTAAAAATTTATTTCCCTCAATTGCTAATTCACAATTTTGAAATACAGATCTAGCTTCTGTTAAAAAATCGTCTAAATTAACATATCTGGCAGAAAAATGTCCTAAAAGCAACTTATTTGCGTTCGATAAAACCGCTATTTGAGCTGCGTCTTTCGCCGTGCTGTGAAAAGTTTGCTTAGCTCTATCTTTTTTATCTTCTAAAAAAGTAGATTCATGATATAAAAGATCGACATTTTTTATATCTAAAGCTAATTTTTCGAAAAATTTGGTATCACTACAAAAGGCATAGCTCCTTTGTTTCGGCGGATCAAGCGTTAATAGTTCATTTTGTATAATATTTCCATAATTATCTATAGCATCTAATCCTTGTTTAAGTTTATGAATTTCAGCAAATGAAACATTCATTTTACTTAATTTAAACTTATCTATATTACGGGATAAAGGCTTCTCCTTAAATAAATATCCTGTTGTTGGAATTCTATGTTTTAATGGTAAACTATATACTTCAACTTTTTCATCTTCAAAAATAAGTTCCTTAAAATTATGTTGAGTTTGAACAAATTTCAGATCGTAATTTAAATATGTATCAGAATGTTGATGAATTAATTCTATAATTGGTTGCAATTCTTTGGGACCATAAATTGTTAAATCATTTGTACGTCCCAATAAATGCATACTTGCCAATAACCCTGGAAGTCCATAAAAATGATCTCCATGTAAATGACTTATGAAAATCTGATTAATACTTTGAAAACGTACTTTATGTTTCCTCAATTGCATTTGAGTTCCTTCTCCACAATCAATTAAAAAATAACGATCTGCAATATTTAATAATTGAGAAGTTGGATGTCTGTTTAATGTAGGAGTGGCTGCACTACTGCCAAGTATTAATAATTCGAAAATCTGATTGGACATGATATGATTTATTAATAATTAAAAAGAATCAGATAGATACTACTTTTTTGAATGATTCCCCATCTGATTACTAATCCAATCTTTCAAAAACAAAAAAACCTTTCTTAACTAGAAAGGTTTTTTTAGTGTGTAAAAAATAAATTATTCGATAATTAATTTCTTAGTTAATTTTTGATTATCTATCGTCAAAGTCACAAAATAAATACCTGAATTTAAATTACTTGACTTGTTAATTGAATAATTTGTATTAACCCCTCCGAAAACTTTTACTTGGTTTTCTTCAATAATTCTACCTGTTATATCTGTAACAACAATACTTACCTGTGAATTTGAAGATGGTGTGAAATCAATAACCGCAGAAGAATTGGTTGGATTAGGATAAATAGCAAGACCTATTTCTTTTTCTAATTCACTTAAACCTACAGTTCCTGAGATATTAATATTATCTAAGTATAAATTTTGTGAAGTTCCTGTAGTGGCATCGTTTTTAAACCAAAAACGTAATTTAACATCTCTTTTATTGTTCAATTCATTTAATAAAGCAGATGATATAGTTTTTGTAACCCATTTTGGATTTGGAGTTGTTGAACTCCAAGGAATGTAAGGTGCGCTAACAGTTCCACCACTTGCAGCCATTTGAGCAGCGGTAGGAGTGCCTAAAACATTTTTCCAAGTTCCTCCACAATCAGTACTAAATTGTAATTTAAATGTATCCGCTACAACAGATGGTTTTCTAGCAAAAGAATAATCGAAAGAAATACTAACATTTGAAGTTGTAGAAAAATCTAATGTCGGTAATTCAAAAATATCAATGTTATTAGCGTTTCTGGCAGAACTAAAGTAATTTGCGTTAGCCAATACTATTGATTTTGAAGAATTAGAACCATAATTAGATTGTTCCCAAGTGTTAGTTCCTAAGTCAGCATTAACCACTACCAATCCTTCTGGCCACCAAACTCCACTTTCAAAATCCTCTTGATAAGGCAAGGTTTTAACACCATTCCAATTAGTACGAACTAAAGATTGAACAACTTTACTATTAGAACCATCACTGTTAAAAACAGTTAAAGAAACTGAATAGGTTCCTGGGGTTGAGTATGTGACTGTTTGAGTAGCAAGGGTAGAAGTTGAAGGAGAGCCACCTTCAAAAGTCCATAAATAAGAACTAGGAATAGAGTTATAAGATATGCTATTGAAAATAACAGCTTGACCTGCGCAGATAGAAGCTTTATTATAAGCAAAATCAGCAATAGGAGCACAACTAGACGCTGGTGTTGGATTTCCATTATTGTCAATCAAGCCGGTAAACTTTAAATTTGCTACTCCTACTAAAGAATCCCTAGAACCGATTGAAGACTGAAGAGACATACGCATTTTATCTATCTGACCTTCAGTAAACATTTTAGGACAAGAAGAATAATCCATAATATTTTCGAAATTTGGTCTTATAGATGAACAAGAAGCCATTGTCAAATTAGGATTAGCTCCAGATGGTGTTGTTCCAATGTTTAAGTTGTAATCTTCAATTTCACCACTAGCTATTGACATAGTAGGTCCAGTAATTGCCTGATTACTATTGATAATACGCATTCTAACAATACCGTAGATTCCACTTGGTATAGAAACTGTTTTGGTATAAGTTTGAGTTCCCAAAGAACCACCTGTTGAAGCTAAAATTGTTTCATTGGCATCTAAAAAATCACCATCTCTATTGTAATCAATATAAGCAGCTACGTAATTACTTTCTGTTGATTTTGCTATAGAAGTAATACTAAGTTTTTGAGAGGTACCTGCATTAAAATCGTTACCATATACATTACTAAAATCAGCATATCCACCACTAGTTCCATTAGCTATAACCGTTAGAGTTTCCGTTTTAGGTGAATTTACTGTTGTTCCAGTTAAAGTAGCTAAAGGTTTAATAAAAACACCAGAAAGAGAATTTAATCCTGTAGTATTGGACATACTTCCAAAACTAACTTTTAATACATCAGAACTGTCAATAGGATTTGTTAAGGTAGGAGAATCTAAAAAATTAGCTGGCTTAGGACATGATGCAAAAAAACCCGTTGTTGGAGGCGTATCTAAAATACCATCATCTCCGCATTCAAAACCCGGATTATTTGTCGAACCAAAAGTATGAGCTAAACCTAACCAATGTCCTATTTCATGACTTAGTGCACGAGCTTGTAATCCATTTAAATAATCATAACGATAAACGATTGCATCAGCAGCTGATATAGGGGAAGTGCCAGGTAGATGAGTATAACCAACAATAATACCTCCACCTACAACTGAAGATCGAGAAATAATATTTTTAACGATGTATACATTCAAATATTTAGAGGGGTTCCAATTTCCCGCTCCCATAGTGCTATACTGATAATTATCTAAATCAGATTGAGACCAATTCGTATTCAAATCATTATGACGAACAATACCATTAGAACAATTTCCATTTCCATCCTTTTTAGCAAATGCAAATGTAATTTTTGAATTTTGATAAGAAGATCTAAATAAAGGATCTATTTGAGTTGCATCACTTCCTAAAGCTGCAAAATCCCGATTAACTTGCTCTATAGCTTCAATCAACTGATCGTCAGGTATATTAGTACCAGTACCTACATTTTCTCCTTGATGTAAAATATGAAAAACAACAGGAATGGTGAAACTACGGACAGATAACGAAGATGTTTTTGAAGAAGCTAAATTTTTAAGAAAAGCTTTGTATTCTGCTTCAGATGCAGACTCGGCAGTATTTAATTTTTCAGCGTAACCAGGAACACTTTTCAAATAAATTTCACGAGCCTGATAGGTACCACATGGCTGAATTTCTTGTGCATTAGTAGAACAAATCATAGATAAACAAGCTACAGCACTAAGTAATATTTTTTTCATTTGTATAATTTATAAATTAAATAAATTGGAAGATATACCAAAGACAAACTTAACGATTAATTTAATTAAAGCAAAAAAATAAAATTTATTTAACCATGAAAATCATGTTAAAATCAGTCTGAAAAAATAGTATAAATTACTTGATTTCCTTCCATTCAACGATATCCCTAATTACCACCGAGGCACAAGTCATACCAAAAACAGCTGGTATATATGAAATAGTTCCATATGCAGATTTTTTAAAATTAGAACCATCTGTTTTCATAATCGACTTTCTATCTGGAAGCTCTGATGAAAATACAGCTTTTACGCCTTTCTTAATACCGACAGACTTTAATCTTTTTCTAAGGTAATAAGCCATTGGACAATTATAGGTTTTGGAAAAATCAACGACTTTTAACTGAGTCGGGTCCATTTTTCCTCCAGCCCCCATGGATGAAACAATTTTATGTCCCATTTCCTTAGCCGTTTTAATTAAATTTATTTTTGGAGTAATACTATCGATAGCATCTACTACGTAATCAAATTTTTGTTGAAGCAATAAAACCATTTTTTCAGGACTTTGAAATTCTGAAATAACATTTAATTTGACATAGGGATTAATTTGTAACATTCGTTCTTCAATCAAACCGGCCTTGCTCATGCCATGAGTTGTTGACAAGGCTTGTAATTGTCTATTACGATTAGTCGGATCTACTACATCACCATCAACTATCGTTAATTCGCCTACACCAGCTCGACATAAAGCTTCTGCAGCATAAGACCCTACTCCACCTAATCCTACTACCAAAACATGAGCGTTTTGTAATTTATCTAAACCTTCATCTCCTACTAAAAGACGTGTTCTTTGCATCCAATGTTTATCTTCCATTTATTTTAAATAATGTTGTGAAATTACTGTAAATTTTATTTTTTAAATCTTCTTGAGTCATTTTGAATCGTTCGGAGGCTATTTGGTAGATTTCTTGAATTGTCATTGTGCAATCTTCATCTGTTTCTAAAAATAATTTTTCTAGAGGAATTTCCGTAAAATTAAAATTCGGTTTTTGAATAGCAAAACGACTCAGAGAAACATAAAATCCCTTCCCTAACAATTGATGTAATAACTCATATGATTTATTAAAACCATGAATAATGATTGGTATACTCGAATGGTAAACTTTACATATTTTAATTATTTCATCGTATGCTTTAACGCAATGAATAATAACGGGCTTATGATATTCAACTGCCAATTTCAACTGATATTCTAGCATTTGTTGTTGTTTGACTAAATCTGCCCCCTTTAGTTTATCTAATCCACATTCACCAATTGCCATACAATTGGGGTGTGTAATAAGCTCTTGAAATTCAATTGTAGAAATTTTCAAATGCGCATCCCAAGGATGAATTCCTAATGAAAAAAATGAATTAGTGTGTATAACTGAATCAAAACCGAAACGGTTATTATATAAAAAAACACCACTTTCTTTCGATAAGTGGTGTGTATGTATATCTACGAAAGGTATCATGTTTGTTAAGATAACCTCTCTATAAAAATTATAATGCCTGAGAAAAACCTTCTCTGATTTTATCAGAAGCATACTCTCCTCCGTATAATTTGTCTTTAATTTTAGAGAATGATTCTATCGTGTATTTTACGTCTTCAAGAGTATGAACTGCTGTTGGAATTAATCGTAAAATAATCATTCCTTTTGGAATTACAGGATAAACAACCATTGAACAAAAAATACCGAAATTTTCACGTAAATCGATTACCATATTTGTAGCTTCAGGTATAGAGCCTCTCATGTATACAGGTGTAACAGGGGTATTTGTTACTCCTATATCAAACCCAGCCTCTACTAAGCCTTTTTGAAGTGCTGAAGCAACATCCCATAATTTAGTTCTATATTCTGGATGTTTGTTAATCAATTCCAAACGTTTTAATAAACCATATACCAATGGCATTGGTAATGATTTAGCAAAAATCTGAGAACGCATATTATATCTCAAATATGTAACTACTTGTTTTGTTGAGCTAATATAACCTCCTATTAAAGCAAAAGATTTAGCAAATGTTCCAAAATAAATATCAATTCCTTCTTGACAACCTTGCTGTTCGCCTGTACCACCGCCATTTGGACCTAAAGTTCCCACTCCGTGAGCGTCATCCACAAATAAACGAAAATTGAATTTTTTCTTTAATTCAACGATTTCTTTTAATTTCCCCTGATCACCCCTCATGCCAAATACACCTTCTGTAATCACTAAAATACCTCCTCCTGTTTGTTCTGATAAACGTTTAGCACGTTCTAATTGTTTTTCACAATCAGCTACATCATTGTGTTTAAAAACAAAACGCTTACCCATGTGTAACCGAACACCATCTAATATACAAGCATGACTTTCGGCATCATATACAATCACATCATGTCTATCTACCAACGCATCAATTGCCGATACCATTGCCTGATATCCGAAATTACATAAAATTGTATCTTCTTTTTGTGATAATTTTGACAAACCTTTTTCCAACTGTTCGTGTAAATCTGAATTACCACTCATCATACGAGCCCCCATAGGAAGTGCCAAGCCAAATTTTTCTGCTCCTTCTTTATCTGCTTGCCTTACTTCAGGATGATTGGCTAAACCTAAATAATTATTTAAACTCCAGTTTAATAATTGTTTTCCTCTAAATCCCATGTGAGGCGAAACCTCTCCTTCTAATTTTGGAAATGTAAAATAACCATGTGAAGCTTTGGAATGCTCTCCAATTGGCCCCATATTTTTTTCTATTTTAGCAAAGATGTCTCTCATTTTCTATATTGTTTTTTTCGTTTTTTAAGTCTTTCATATTATCATAAGCCGATAATAAGTTAATTGTTTAAATATTTTTTTTAATAAAAATTAGCTTATATTTTATCAAAATTTTTGCAAAAGTAAGAAATTAAATGATTTTTTTTATAACCCTCAATACATGAGAATATTTTTTGTTTTCTGAATGAAAAATACCATAGTGGTCAAATTTATCAATCCTAACAGATCCGCTTGCATGAATAATTTCCTGATTTTCTAAGACAATACCTACATGAACAATATTACCGGCCTCATTATCAAAAAATGCTAAATCGCCAGGTTCGGCTTCTTCTACAAAACTCAGAGCTTTTCCTAAGTGAACCTGCTGACTAGCATCTCTAGGCAATTTATACCCATTTAATTTAAATACTAATTGAGTAAATCCTGAACAATCGATACCAAAGGGACTTCTCCCTCCCCATAAATAGGGGGCATTTAAAAACAAATATGCTGTTTCTTTAATTTCTTTAATGGATTTTTGTTTGCTCGCATCTGAAGTTTGCCCCTCAAAATAAAATGAATGTTCTCTAATAGAAAAACTATTATCCTTAAAATGAGGTAAACTTGCTCCTATTGTTACCGGAAAAACTAGGTTTTGATTGGCATGATTCATAATCTGAACCAGCTCCGAGCTTAAATTCGTGACTTGTAATTTTTCATATTCAGCATCATCTAATTTGGTATGTTGCTTAAAACTTATCCAACATGGATAATTATCAAAACTGGTCGTAATTTTAATCCAATCTTCCTGACGTTCTTCAACATTGTAAGTTTCTCCAAATAATAATTGCGTTACCATTTCGCTAGTACTCGAAGGATCCTTGCGACAAGGAATGACGCTTAATAAGCAAATACCAAAACTCATGTGGCTAAATTACTTTCTTGTTTCTCACATTGATTCGTCATTTTAAATAGTTATTCACTACCTAGTATTAATTGACCTAATACTAAGTTTAATTGTAATTTTGACCCCGTTAAAGCTTCAAACTGTTAATGAAAATCCTTTACTCATATATTAAGCTCCATAAAGGGCTTTTGTTTCTTGCCCTATTTTTGGCCACAATTAACCAATGTTTTGCCCTATGCGATTCAATTATTACCGGCAAACTACTTAATGAATGCGGTGTTGGGTTAACTGACTTTAACCACAATTACAAACATTTTATTAAGGTTTTATTAGGCTTTTTAGGATTATCTCTTGGTGCTGCCATGTTATCACGAATAGCCAAAAATTTTCAGGACTATTTTACGAATATCATCATCCAAAGAATTGGTGCTCAAATGTATACAGATGGTATAAAAAAGGCACTTCAACTACCCTACCAAGACTTTGAAGATCAAAGGAGTGGCGAGACACTTGGTAAATTACAAAAAGTAAAAATTGATTGTGAGAAATTCATAACACTTTCAATCTCTATGATATTTCAATCATTAATTGGAATAACATTTATCGTCCTATATGCGGTTAATATTCATTGGCTGCTAGGTCCTATTTTTTTAGCTACCGTTCCTATTATAGGTATAATTAGTTCTTTTTTAGGAAAAAAAATTAAAAAAGTATCAAAGGATATCTTATCAGAAACAACAGCGTTAGCAGGAGCCACTACCGAATCGCTTAGAAATATTGAGCTTGTAAAAAGCCTTGGATTAACAGAACAAGAAATCAATCGATTAAATACTACAACTATTAAAATTTTAGGATTAGAATTAAAAAAAGTTCGATTTGTGAGAAGTTTAGGTTTTATACAAGGAACAACCGTTCATTTTATGCGAACCACCTTAATATTTGCCCTATATCTGTTTTTATTTCATAATATTATTAAGCCTGGAGATTTAATGACATTAATGTTTTTTTCTTTCTTTTTATTTAATCCGCTACAAGAATTGGGAAATGTTATAGCCACCTATAACGAAACGAAAGCTTCTATGGATAATTTCAGTAGACTTATTCATTCTAAAAGCGAGCCAAAACCTGAAAATCCGAAAAAAATTGGATTTATAACAAATTTACTTTTTGATGATATTACGTTTAAACATCAAACGGCTACTACCTATGCCGTGAAAAATATTTCTTTTCAGGTAAAATTAGGAGAAACCATTGCTTTTGTAGGACCTTCAGGAAGTGGCAAAACAACACTTGTAAAAATGCTTGTAGGACTTTATAATCCTAACGAAGGGAATATTTTTTATAATGAAAATAATGTAAAGGATATTGATTTAACCGAATTAAGAAAACAATTAGGATTTGTGTCACAAGACTCTCAATTATTTTCGGGAACTATTAAGGATAATTTATTATTTGTTAAACCAACAGCTTCAGACCAAGAAATTGAAGATGTTTTAAGTCAGGCTGCATGCCAAAATTTATTAAAACGAGCCGAAAATGGTGTTAATACAACGATTGGTGAAGGAGGAATAAAAATATCGGGTGGAGAAAAACAACGTTTATCGATTGCGAGAGCTTTATTAAGAAATCCACGTTTATTAATTTTTGACGAGGCTACATCTGCCTTAGATTCTATTACAGAAGAAGAAATCACTCAAACAATTAGAAATATTTCTTCAAAAAAAGATCGTATTACGGTACTTGTTGCTCATCGTTTGTCAACCATCATGCATGCTGATAAAATAGTAGTACTAGAACAAGGCAAAATTATTGAACAAGGTAAACATACAGAATTACTTATTGAAAAAGGTTTATACTATGCTATGTGGCGACAACAGATAGGAGAAAGAAAATAATTATTAAAGTTTATAATAATACGAGGCAAAACCATTCGAAAAACATCTCAAATCAACAGCCTGAATTAAAACTTATTTAATTATTAGTTTGTTCGGTAGGCAATTTGTTTGTGTCCAAATAAAATATTTCCCAAGTGTGTCCATCAAAATCCTCAATAGTTCTTTGTTGCATGAACCCATAATCCCTCATTTCATTTGGCTCACTTCCACCTACTTTAATTGCTTGATTTGTTATTTTATTCATTTCATCTATACTATCGACAGATAAAGAAAAAAGTCCGGCTAAATTATTTTTTGTATCAGCTATGGGCTTAGTAGCGAACGTATTGAATTTATCATGAGTCATAATCATTAAAAAAATATTATCACTCCATACCATACATTTTGCTGTATTATCTGAAAATTGTGGGTTGTTTATAAATCCCATTTGTTGGTAAAAATCCATTGATTTATCTAGGTCTTTTACTGCTAGATTTATAAATATTTGTTTTGCCATATTGTATGTGTAGTTAAATATTATTTAAATTTTATGTAAGATAATGGTCTACTAATATTGAATAATTCGCGAATTACAAAATCTATTTATTTTTTACTTTTGCCATAAATAGATGCAGTGCCTAATCAAAATTCTTATGTTTAAAACATCACCATTTTTTTAATAGATTACCCAAATAATCTAACAGTTAAGAAAATACTTTTAAAATTTATACCATAAAAATATTTCACATGTAGATATTTATTATTTTTTAGTTGTCATATGGTTTAGCCAGTTTATCTTCATTTGTGTTTGTGTTTGTGTTTGTATTTCGGAAAACATGGCTATTTCATAAAACCAAAAGCCCTTTCAATAGAAAGGGCTTTGGCTCTCAAAACTAAAAACCATGGCGTGTTTTTAGTTAATTTAATAGAATAAATAATTTTTAAATACTGGATTGAAACGATTTTATAAATAATTTCAATCCAAATTATTTAACTCATTATTTTTTACCGTCCATTTTATCTTTCAAATCAGATAAAGCAGAGATATCACCTAAAGTAGTTCTCTCTTGATTATCTTTCATTTTTTTAACGGCTTTTTTTGTATCTTCAGATTCAGCTGCTTTGTTTGCTTTTTCAACCTTACGAGCTTCATCTTTCACCTCTTCGTGTAAACGAGCATGAGATACAACAATACGTTTAGATTCTTTACTAAACTCAATTACTTTAAAGTCTAATACATCCTCTAATTTGGCAGTTGTTCCGTCAGCTTTGTTTAAATGACGAGATGGGCAAAAACCTTCAACTCCATAAGTCAAACCTACTGTAGCTCCTTTATCGTTAATTGAAGTGATTGTTCCTTGGTGAACTGAATCTAAGGTAAATACTGTTTCAAAAACATCCCATGGATTATCTTCTAATTGTTTGTGTCCTAAAGATAAGCGACGATTTTCACCATCAATTTCTAATACAACAACATCTAGTTTATCACCTACTTTACAGAACTCAGATGGATGTTTGATTTTTTTACTCCAAGATAAATCAGAAATATGTACCAAACCATCAACACCTTCTTCTAATTCAACAAATACACCAAAGTTTGTGAAGTTGCGAACAGTTCCTGTATGTTTGCTTCCTTTAGCATATTTATCAATAATCATATTCCAAGGATCAGGAGTTAATTGTTTAACACCTAAACTCATTTTACGCTCTTCTCTGTCTAAAGTTAAAACAACCGCTTCAACTTCATCTCCTACTTTCAAGAATTCTTGTGCAGAACGTAAGTGTTGAGACCAAGACATTTCAGAAACGTGAATTAAACCTTCTACGCCTGGAGCAATTTCAACAAATGCACCGTAATCAGCTAAAACTACCACTTTACCTTTTACTTTATCACCAATTTTAACATCAGTAGACAAAGCTTCCCAAGGGTGAGCAGATAATTGTTTTAAACCTAAAGCAATACGTTTTTTATCATCATCAAAATCTAAAATTACAACGTTAATTTTTTCGTCTAATTTTACAATTTCTTCAGGATGATTGATACGTCCCCATGATAAATCTGTAATATGAATTAACCCATCAACACCACCTAAATCAATGAACACACCATAAGAAGTAATGTTTTTAACAACACCTTCCAATACTTGTCCTTTTTCTAATTTAGAAATGATATCGCGTTTTTGTGTTTCGATTTCAGCCTCAATTAATGCTTTATGAGAAACTACTACGTTTTTGAATTCATTGTTGATTTTCACAACTTTAAATTCCATTGTTTTTCCAACATAAACATCGTAATCACGGATAGGCTTCACATCAATTTGAGAACCTGGTAAGAAAGCTTCTATACCAAATACGTCAACGATTAATCCACCTTTAGTGCGACATTTAACAAAACCTTTAATAATTTCATCTGAATTAAGAGCCTCATTAACTCTATCCCAAGATTTACCAGCGCGAGCTTTTTTGTGAGATAAAATTAATTGACCGTTTGAATCCTCTGCTTTTTCAATAAAAACCTCGATAGAATCGCCAACTTTTAAATCTGGATTGTAACGAAATTCGGATAACGAAACAACACCATCTGATTTATAACCAATGTTTACAACAACTTCACGAGAATTTTTTGAAACTACTGTACCATTCATGGTTTGAGCATCAGCAATAGTGCTTAATGTTTTTCCATACATTTCATCTAAGGCTGTACGCTCTGTTGATGAATAATTGTCATTTTTTTTACCAATTGAACTCCAGTCAAAATCAGGATTACCAACTGTTGCATTTTTATCTGCCATTCTTTAAATAATTGTATTCGGCATTCCAAGGCTACCGAAGAGGTTAATTTTAAAATTTAATTCAATTAATACCTTGATTACTAATCGGGGTGTAAATATACAACTTTAAAACAAGGCTTTTAGAGTTTTTTTGAATAAATTGTTATTGATAAAAATCAGAAATTTATTTTAAAACAATTTTTTAAATTCAAAATAAATTACATTATATTTATAGTGTAGTGCATGATGTTTTTTTGATTTACATATCCAAAACAAATATTTACATCGAATTAAGTATATTTTTGTAACAAAAAATTGAATAAAAACCTTATTGTTAACGTATGAATTCAATCATTACTCACGGCATAGAAATTTCGGTTAATGCTCGCTATTATGCTCCTCAATCTGACCCTAAGGACAATTTATTCTTTTTTGTATATGAAATCACCATTTCTAATAAAAGTGAATTTACGGTTCAATTATTAAAACGACACTGGTACATTACAGATGCCTACGGAAAATGTAGAGAAATTGAAGGCGATGGTGTGGTAGGTGAAACCCCTACTTTAGAACCTGGAGAATCATTTTATTACAACAGCGGTTGTGATTTTCCGACTGAAATTGGCAAAATGAATGGTTTTTATACTATGAAAAAATTAGTTGATCAATCTGAATTTTCAGTTATTATTCCTACGTTTTCATTAATTTTACCTGCCAGGTTAAATTGATTCTTAATCTTACTACTTTATCCTACTCTTTTTGCGCTTAATTATTAAAATTTCTTTAGATAAACTTTCTTTATATGATTGTATCAGTAATAATCAGAGTCAATTAAATTTATTATTTGCAAGCTGCTCGCTTCAATCGGTCATTAATAGCTAATCCTAATCCTTGTTCAGGAAGTAATTCTGCTATAATAACGTCAACATCCGACTCATCTAACTCTCTCAAAAAAGAAAACAAATTAACGGCGGCTTCACTATAATTTTTCAATAAAGACAATTCTTTCATCAATACATCACTATTATCTTTTTCAGGATAACCAAAAACAATTGCTCCAATTTTTTTTCCGGCATAAGCATCCTTTAATAGACTTAACTGTCCAATAAGCAGCGGTTTTTTGGGGGCATAATGACTTTTTAATTGACCTGGAGCCAATGGATTACTAGATTGATTTAACTGAATTGATACTTTACCCACAACAGATTCAATATCATCAATCGATAAACCTCCTAACCGGTAAACAACAATCGTATCGTTTTCTTCCCCTACTATGGTCGATTCCAATCCAACATCACAATGCCCTCCATCTAAAATATAAGCTATTCTTCCCCCTAGTTGTTTCCTTACATGTTCGGCCGTTGTAGGACTTATGTAACCAAATGGATTAGCGCTTGGTGCAGCTAAAGGAAAATCTAATTGAGATAATAAATCTAATGCTACAGGATGATTTGGAATCCTTACTCCTACTCTACTTAAACCAGATGTCACTATATCTGGTATGGTTTGTTTTTTTGGTAACAATAGAGTTAAAGGACCTGGCCAAAAATTTTCTGCTAATTTTAATAAAGAGGGATGTATTTCTGAAACAAAATGAGGGAGCTGATTGATTGAAAAAGTATGAACAATTAAAGGATCGAATGTTGGTCGCTCTTTGGCTTCAAAAATTTTAGCCACAGCATCAGGATTTAAAGCATTTGCGGCTAAACCATATACGGTTTCAGTAGGCATGGCAACCAAATGATTATTGATTAAAAAATCTTTCGCTTTTGATATACTTTTTCCTATTTCTGCCACTCGACAAATATAGGAATCTATTTCTTTTTGAATACAATTTCATATCTCTTAACAAATAGAATTTACTGTTATTGATATAAACTTATAAATAATTCATAAAGGTAATTTTTGTATTTTAGCACCCTTTAAATTAGACTCCAAAATCATGAAAATATCTTACAATTGGCTAAAAACTTTAATTAATATTGACTTAACTCCACAACAAGTTGACGAATATCTTACTTCATCAGGATTGGAAGTAGAAGGAATGGAAATTTACGAAAGTATAAAAGGAGGTTTAAAAGGTATTGTTATTGGAGAAGTAGTTGAAAAAGAAAAACATCCGGATGCTGATAAATTAAGTGTTACCAAAGTTAATATTGGTAATCCTGATTTATTAAACATTGTATGCGGTGCGCCTAATGTTGCTGCCGGACAAAAAGTGTTAGTAGCTACCATTGGAACTAAACTATATCCTACAAGCGGAGACGCTTTTGAAATTAAAAAATCAAAAATAAGAGGTGTATTGAGCGAAGGCATGATTTGCGCAGAAGATGAAATTGGTTTAGGAATAAGTCATGATGGTATTTTAATTTTACCTGAGCATGCTGTTATTGGCACTCCTGCTTCAGATTTTTTCAAATTACAACAAGATTATATTTTCGACATCGGTCTAACTCCTAACAGAGCAGATGCAGCGTCTCACTATGGTATTGCAAGAGACTTAGCGGCCATCTTAAACTGCAAAAATCACACCTCAGAATTCCAAGCAAAACTTCACAACATATTTGAATTACCAACAGCTAGTAAAATTAACACCGTTGACATTCAAATTGAAAATACTGAAGCTTGCAAGAGATACAGCGGTTTAGTGATTTCTGGAATCACCGTCAAACCTTCTCCTGAATGGTTAAAAAATTATTTAATATCAATTGGATTACGTCCAATTAACAATGTAGTAGACATCACCAATTTTGTTTTACATGATTTAGGCCAACCATTACATGCTTTTGATTTAGAAAAAATCAAGGGTAATAAAATTATTGTGAAAACAGGTTTAGAAAATGTAAAATTCAAAACCTTGGACGGAAATGATCGAATGCTGCATCCTAATGATTTGATGATATGTAACGAAAGCGAACCTATGTGTATGGCTGGAGTATTTGGTGGTTTAGATAGCGGGGTTAATGAACAAACGACCGCTATTTTTTTAGAAGCCGCTTATTTCAATCCTTCATTCGTTCGTAAAACAAGTAAGTTACATGGTTTAAAAACAGATAGTAGCTTCCGTTTTGAACGAGGAACTGATCCGGAAATGACCATTACAGCCTTAAAACGAGCTGCTTCATTAATATTTGAATGTGCCGGAGGTAATTTAAGCATGGATGTTGTCGATATTTATCCAACAAAATTAGAGCCTTTTCAAGTAGCATTCTCCTATCATAATTGCCACTCTTTAATTGGAAAAGCTATTGATAAAAATATTATTAAAAACATCATCACTTCGTTAGGAATAACGATAGAAAAAGAAGGTAATGATAGTTTACTATTATCTGTGCCTCAGTATAAAACAGATGTAACCCGCGAAGCAGATGTGATTGAAGAAGTGATGCGTATTTATGGCTATAATCATATTGAAGAAAGTACCCAAATAAAATTTACAGCAAGTTTTGCTGATAGAGAAAAGGCAACTTCGGCCGAAAATACAACCGCTAATTTATTAGCCAATTTTGGATTTAATGAAATGATTGGACTTTCATTAACTAAAGAATCGTATTATTCAAATAATCCTTCATTGGTGAAAATCTTAAATCCACTTAGCTCAGATTTAAACGTCATGAGACCATCTATGTTATTTGGCGGATTAGAATCATTGGCTTACAATATTAACCGAAAACAAACTGATTTAAAATTATTTGAATTTGGTAGAACTTACCAGAAAACTGATAATGATTTTAAATATTCTGAAACCAAACATTTAATGTTATTGGTTACCGGCCGTAAATATGCTGAAAATCCTTATGGAGAAAATAATAAAGTAGATTTCGCCTATTTGAAAGGATGTTTGGAATCCATTTTAAACAAACTCTCTATAAAATTTAAAACTAACGAATTATCAGACGATCAATTTGAGTACGGATTATCTTTTTATCAAAAAAATAAACTTTTGGTAAATTTTGGATTAATGAATAAAGCACTTTGTAAAAAAATGGATATCAATTCAGATGTTTTTTGTGCTGATTTTAACTGGGATCACGTTTTAGCTTTAGTAGGTAAAACAAAAACAGAATATACTGAAATACCAAAATTTCCTTCTGTTCGTCGTGATTTAGCTTTACTATTAGATAAAAAAATCTCCTATCAAGAACTTGAGGAATTGGCATTTAATTCGGAAAGAAAATTATTGAAATCCGTTAACCTATTTGATATATATGAAGGAGATAAATTAGAATCTGGAAAAAAATCTTATGCCATAAGTTTTATCTTACAAGATGAGGAAGCTACCCTAAATGATAAACAAATAGATAATGTGATGCAAAAATTGATTAAAAATTATACTGAAAAATTAGGCGCAACTTTAAGATAATTTTATCAAAATAATTTTTAGCCCCATCATTTACTAATAGATAGTGAAATGATGGGGCTAAAATTTTGCTCTAACTTGAAATTTCAATTCTGTTTGATGATTAGCATTAATTTGATTTAAACTTCCTTCATGTACAATCTTTTGGTTATCATAAATTGTATTTGAAATTTTTACCGATATTTCCAGTTTTCGGGTAGCGTCCCAATTTACAAGAACATAACAACGTTGACCTTTATAATAATGTGAAGGTACTGAATAGGAATAAGGAATATCATTTTCAAAAGCATATAATCGACTATTGTAACCTTGGGTATCAAACACAGCATACCTCAACATTAAAGTTAGAGGAAAATTAATTTTCTTAAAAATAATATCTTGAACCATGATTATACCTTCTTCTGAATTTTGAAATTTGTGAAATCCGGTATACTCAATTCTTGATTTAATTTTTATGTTTGAGGAAATTTGAGCTGTAAGATTATATCTTATATTGTACTGATCTTTAGGAGAGATATAGTCATAAAATTTATCATCGCTCACGCTTTCATATTTATGACGATGCCTATATCTAACATACATTTCAATTTTTTTGGTTGGTAAATACGTAAGTTGTGCCAAAATATCTCTTCCTAAAGATGGCGAACTAATATTTGCTTTTAACCAACGATATTGAAAATTATCTAAATAAGATGAAAAAGTTAAAAATTTTGACAATTTGGTCTCAAATCCTAAATACATTCCCTGTTCATTTTGAGAAACCGCACTTTCGGAAATAGAATTACTAAAAAAGTTCTGAAAATCTTTGCTATAATTTCGATAATGAGCTGAAAAAGTTAATTTCGGATCTAAGGCTATAATCAGACCATGACAAAAAGCTTTTCCACCATTAACAGAAATCGCTGTTTCTCCAAAGATATTTACATTTTTAAAAATATAATTATAATCAATACCTCCTACAAAATTATGCTTACCCTTAAAAGCGAATTGATTGTACAAGGTTGGTGTAGGATTTAAAGGGGAGCTAATATTCATGTTTTGAGCCGTAATTGCTAACTGTAAATTTCGTCTTCGGTATGCAGCATTAGCTCCTAAAACCGTTTGAGAAATAACTCCCTTATCTTTTATGGCAGAGTTTGTATGATGAAGCCCTCCTAAAATTAAACTACTTACCGTTTGTTCATTTTGAAAATCGGAAGTATCTATGTCGATAATATTTGCATCTATCTTTTTATGAGACAATAACCCGGTGAATTCAAAGTCTTTAAACCTTATTGTAGCGGCCGAACCTCTAAAAAAGCGATTTTCATCAAAACTTTGATATGGTTTTATTCCAGACCTTTGTCTTTTAATAGACAAAGGTGAAGTAGATTTACCAAAAGCAAAACCCTGCCATAAAGTTAAACCTTGTCCAAAAGTAGCTTGATAATCCCCAACAACTAAATTCTTAATGTATTTAACATTATTAATAGCAATATGCCCCCCATAAAAATCAAAACCCTGTTTTTGGGTTCCCTTAAAAAATTCTTCACCTGCATCTTTTTCGGCAGCTATAGCCCACGACACATAATTATTATACTGAAACCGGTATCGAGTAAGTATTCTACTCGGATCTCCCAAGTAAAAAAAATTAGGGTTATTGATTTTTGTTATGCTATCTGGTTTTATATATCCCGTTTGTTGTTCAATAATCCTTTGGTATCTCTGCAAAAATTCATGCTTCCCATATTTAAACATTTCTTGCAGAGTAAAATAACCGGATTCAAAATGATCACGTACTTGTATATATGGAAGTAATTGTTTAATGGTATTCAAATCAAAACCTTCTATACTCTGTAATTCATAAACGCATATTAATTTTCCATTTTTACAAATATGACTTATTAAGTTATTTATCTGAATATCAGAAAGTAAGGAAAGACTACTTAATTCATCAATAGAGGCATTATTTAAATTAATCGGATGTGATTTATAATAATTTAATGTTTCTGTAAGACTTGACAAATCTGTCTCATCAACCTCCATTTGTTCCGACAAGAACTCTATTTGTTGGTTAACTTGCTCGTCTATATGTTCCGTTTCTTTTGGTGTTATTGATTGGTTTTGGGCTTTTACATAACATACGTTTAGAGTAAACCAAAAAGGTAACACCAACCACCTTTTTAATTGTTTTCTTATTACTACACAAAAACTAAAATCCATTGACTATAATTTTTTCAATAAGAACTGTTTGTTTTTGATTTGTTAATTGATTTTTCATGAGTTTTCAGAAAACAATAACTCAATCCTATTTGATTTGAAAATCCGAGCACGCTTTGATAGGCAGAACTCACATCTATCTTTAATCCATTATAAACAACTCCTAATCCAAATGTCATTTGAGTTGGATAAGAGCCCACGCCTAACCTGATAAATAATAATTGAGCCGGATTATATTCTATACCCGATTTCAAATTAACCATTTTGCCGGAAATTTTTTCAGCTTCACCTATCAGAAATAACCTATCGGACAAAATATATTGTGCACCTATTTTAAAAATAGTGGGCATTTTTTCATGATTGTAACTCTGCATTGGTGTTCTAAATGGATTATAAATATGAGTAGCGATAACAAGCTGAGGTTGAAGTTTAACCATAAATCCGAAAGAACCCGTAAAAGCAGAAAATTGACCGTAAATATCTCCTATTCGAGTATTTAAATAATCTAAACTTAAACCGGCCGAAATAGTTTCTCCCAATTTTAATCCATAACTTAAAGATAACTGTGATTCTTTATACAATTTATAACCCAATGAAGAATAATTAAACCCAAATGTTCCATTTTTAATTGGAGCTGTGACTGCAAATCCGGATAAGGTTAATTCTTTCATTAAAAACCGATTCTCAAAAAAAGCTCCTGCTTCAAAAGAAGATACAAATCCTAAGCCACCTTGATTGTTTCTTGTACTCCACACATCAGATAAACAAACAGAAGATTTGGCCATCGCCGATGAGCGTGCTCCTATAACACCATTGTCATTAGAAGCTACCATGACTATCGATGTAAAATAAAGGATTAATACTGCCAGCTTCATCGATTCGTTTTTTTAGACATTACAAATACTTGAATAAGCGCAAAATTGGCATTTTTCTTCATCATCAGTTTGATTAAAAAATGAATCTTTCAGCAGCATTTCAGTTATTTTATTCTTTAAATGAGTTTCAAAGTCTTCCAATAATTCTGATGTAAACTTCAAAATTTCGTTACCTTTTGTATTTTCAAGAATAAATTTTGGTTGTTCTTCAAATTTTTTGAATGGGATAATACACGGCTGAAGTTCTTCTGGTTTTGCTAATTTATTTTTAACTACTAACCAAGCATACATAAAAAGTTGCAACATTTTGTTATATTGACTATCGGTAAACAAATCCTCAAAATTTGTAAATTTAAATTTATCTGTCTCTTTAACGGAAGATTTGTAATCAATGACTCTAATATGATTTCCTAATTTATCTATTCTATCAGCTGAACCTTTGACATAAATTATACTTTCTAAACCATTGATATTTAAACTAATAGAAGCCTGAAGATTTCTCTCTAAATCTACTAAACTTAATAACTGATTTGTCTTAACAGATTGCTGAATTAATCTTAAATCATTTTTCAATAACTTATAAATATACTCCTGTAAAACTTGTCTTTGAAGGAAATTTTTCCCAAACAGACTTTCTTTTTGACTGAAAAAATCTTGAAAAACCAGATTGACAGTATCTTGGGTTTTAGAAATACAATCTTGAATATGTTCATTCTTTAGTACATTACCGACAAATGGTTTATAAAGCATTTCTAATGATTTATGTAAAATAGTGCCTTGTGTATTTGCCTCAGCGCTTTCTTCTACATCTTCTGTTTCTTTCATACTTGCTCCATATCTAAAAAAGAAACGTAAGGCACAATCTTTATAAGTAATTAATGCCGACGGACTCAAGCCTGAATATTGGTCATCATGAGTTAATTTATCAATGATTGGAGCTAAATTAAATTCTGATTTAGAAATTGAAATATGATTTTTTATACTAGCATGTAGAATGTCTCCGCTTAACATGTGCTCAGTAATTTGATGTTCCGAATTATATTTTTGTAATTCAAATTGTAATTGAGTAATAAAACGGCTTTTTTCTCCAGTACCCAACATAGAATGTTCAGTATTATATGTTATAAGGATATGAGAAGCTCTTTGTAAAATTCGATAAAAATGGTAAGCATAAACAGCATCTTTATCTCCATACAGAGGCATTCCATAATGCAACTTTAAATCATTAGGAATAAAAGAGTTAGAAGATTTACCTGAAGGCAATACCCCTTCGTTAACTCCCAATAATATCAAATTTTCAAAGTCAAGTGTACGTGTTTCGAGCACCCCCATAATTTGTAAACCTTGCAATGGCTCACCGATAAATGGTACTGATGCCGTTCCAATAATTTGCTTAAACAAACTTTTAAGTGTCAATAAAGAATCTAAATAATGATGTGAATGAATCAAAATTTGGAGCCTATTAAAATACTTGTTAAATACATGGAGATACTCTTTTTCAGACGCTGATAATTGTAGTGCTTCGTTTTCGGTGTTATTAAACACCTGAATAAAAGTTGAAATGGAAGTAATACCTACTGCCGAATTTGACCAGTTATTGAACAATGATGCTATGGGTTGAAAATTGTTTTCAAATAATTCGGTAAGATTTTTATAATTTAACCAAACATAATTTTTGTCGATTACTTTTTGAATAACCGTTTGTAATGAAATTGAAGGGCTAAAAGATTGATAGTAATTCTTAAATAAAGAATTTTGAAAAATCTTGAATATATCAGCGAAATAAAAACTACTTGAAATACCGCCTATTTTACTTGTTGATTGATGTAAAGAAATTAAATTATCAACCAAATCATAAATAGGAGATAAACGTAATGGGTATTCCATCGTAATATTCACATGTTGTATTTCCTTTGGCAATTGATTTAAAATGGGGAATAATAGGCTTTCATCTGCTAAAACAATCGCCGTTTTATGAATCGATTTGCCTTGATTCATCCATTCAGTTAATTGATGTGCGACCATTTGTGCTTGCCCCACTTGCTTTGGTACAGCTACAATATTTATTTTTTTTGAAATTTCCTTAAAATAATTACCAATAAAAGTTTTATTATTTAACCAATTTCGATTTAAATTATTTCTTAAAAAGTAGCCTGCCTCATAATTTTCATTATCTAAATAATATACGTCTGCATCGTAAAGAATTTCAGCTTTTTTGTCTTTTACCAAATTTGAAAAAATAGTGATTTCTGCCTTATTAAGTGCGTTAAAACCACAAATTAATAATTTAGAAAATTGATCGATATACGGAGCATCTTTGCAATGCTGAACAGCCATTCGATACATTAATCCTTGATAACCTTGTTTTTTTTGAATCAATATTTTTGAGTAGGCCTCATAAACAACTCCCATTTGTGACATAAAATCCACATAATCTTGTTGAGTTGGTGTTAATTTTTCGGCACTTAAACTCCAGTTTTCAATTTCTTTTATCTCTTTCAAGTTTTGGTACAACGCTTTTGTATCTACCAAATACCGATCTGCCTCATTAAAATCTTGCAACATCATTGTTCCCCATTTTGAAAAAACATCGAACGATTCGGCCTTTTCCTTTAAAATACTTACATAAACGGAATACAAATCACAAATTAAATCAATTGAATCCGCTTGTTGCAAACCAGATAATTCTGAAACCAAATCTTCAGCACTAATAATTGTTGGGAGCCAAATTGTTTTTTGAAAAACTTTTGCCAAATGTTTTTTCAGGTATAAAGCCCCTCGTTTATTTGGTAATACAATACATAATCGCTCCGTATCATTATAATGATGTTCGTGAATATATTTGGCAATTTGCATTAAAAATGGTGTCATAAAACCAATATTATGAGTACTAAAAAAAGGTAAAAAGTACTAAAAAACGTGTTATAAAATTAACACGTTAATAAAAAGTACAGAAGATTCATTTTAACATACAACATTGAGTGCCAATGGCATAATGCGAATAATGAGCTTGTTTTTTACAAAAACAGGCTCTCCATCATAATGCACCGGTAACTCTCCATCAAATTCAATCTCTATTTGCTTTCCTTTATCAGAAATCAACTTGACAGAGGTATGAATTTTTTTCGAAAATAATTTTAGACCAATAATTGGAAGGGAAATAATCGAAAATGGTTTCAAAACACTGACATCTAACCAACCATCATTCAATTCTGCTTTTGGAGCAATATACACATCATTACCCCATTGTCCGGAATTAGCTACAGTAATTAAAAATGCCTTTGTTTCTATTCTTTTTCCATCAACCAATATGTTGTAATGAAAAGGTTTATATCCAAAAAATGCTTTTATCGTTTTATTAAAATAGGTTATAAATCCTCGCTTAGTGCTCATTGCAAATTCATTAGCTATATGAGCGTCAAAACCTATTCCGGCGGTGCAAAAAAAAGGAAACTCATTAATCCTACCTCCATCTATTTGCCTTATACCTCGCCTTTCAATAACTTGAAGTGCTTTGATTAAATTCATCGGAATTCCATTACTCCTAGCAAGTCCATTACCCGATCCTAATGGAAGTATACCTAAAGCCATTTTGGTATGAGCTAATACTGCCGCAACCTGATTTACAGTTCCATCACCTCCACATGCAACCACAGTATCGTAATTTCCACTTTTGATTTTTTGCCTTACAGTATCAAAATCGTCTTTATTTTCCCATATTATAAATTCAGGAGAATGGCTTTGTGATAAATTTTTCTTAACAAATTCAGCAATATCTAATTTCTTCTTTACTCCAGCATTAGGATTAATGACAAAGGCTATTTTTTTTACCATATATTATTTTTTTGAAGTGGTAAAGAAAAATTCTTTCAAATAATTGGGCTCAACATAAGCCACATCAACAAAATCATTGTTTTTAAATTGTTCGAATGCCAATTTAACCATTGTTGATGCACTTGCAACCACATCATTCACAAAATAAACCTTAGGAAGTGTTTGTAATAAGTCTTTCGCTTTAGGCATACCATCTCCAAAGAAAAAAACATCTTTTCCTTTGTTTAATTGACCGATAGTTTCCTCGTTTAAAACGATCGCATTTACCGGCATAATAGTGTTTAATTGGCTATCAAATACTGCACAATACACTTCCATTCGTTTAGCATCGAGCATAGGACAAAAAAGCGCATCTTGTTGATATTTTTGAATAACAGAGGTACTTAACGCCTTCAATGTATCGACTTTTATTAATGGAATTTTTAATGAATAAGCCAACCCTTTTGCTGTAGAAAACCCTATACGTAAACCAGTGTAAGAGCCTGGCCCTGAACTAATTGAAACAGCAGCTAAATCTTTAGGTAATAATGAGTAATCGATTAATAAATCTTTAATAAAAATATGCAAGTTTTCAGCATGCGTGTACCCATTATTGTATTCTCGTAAACCAATTAATTCTGAGTTTTTTGAAACAGCCACAGAACAAATAGTCGAGGTACTTTCTATATGTAAGATATGAGGCATCTAAAATTAGTTTTTATGAACAAACAAATTCTCTTTATCGACAACCTTTAATTTTTTACCATTTTTGAGAAGTTTAGAGATAGCTCCATAAGGCCCAGCTACAATTTCATCGCCTAACTTAATACCAGTCTTAATTTGAATATAATCATTATCCTGAATGCCTGTTGTAACAAAAACCATCTTAGCAACTCCATTTTGATTCAAAAACACACATTCTTTTATTTCTTCTTTTTTAGAATTTAATTTTTGTTCTTTTTCATCTTTCACGACCACACCAGATTCCTCATTAGCTGTTGTGGAACGATTTGTTTCTGTTGTATCAGTATTACGACTAGTAACGCATTGAATAGGTATCGTTATGATATTATTTGCACGCATTGTTTGAATTTCGACACTAGCACTCATACCTGGCCTAAAAGGTGCCGGGTTATATGTAGTTACCAAATCTAAATATGTTTCTCTCAAAATTCTTATTTTAACTACAAAATTCGTTACCTGATCAATCGAAATTCCAGTTGTATTGGCAGAGTTGGCAACCTCAGTTACAATACCTTTAAATTTTTTTCCGGTATAGGCGTCAACCTCTATAATTGCTGTATCGTTTTTATGAATACGAATAATATCATTTTCGTTCACCTCTACGCTAGCTTCCATCTCATTTAAATTTGCCAATCTTAAGATTTCCGTTCCTTGCAAGCCTTGAACTCCGACAACACGTTCACCTTTTTCAACATTTAATTTAGAAACGGTTCCATCAACCGGAGCATATATAAACGTTTTATCCAAATTAGAATTTGCTTCTTTTAATGATGCCTCAACACTCTTTACATTGAAATCGGACGCATTAATACTTTCCTTGAGCGCCTCTACATTGGCTTTAGCAGCTTCAAAACTTGCTTTGGATGCATCAAATTCTTGTTGAGAAATAACATTTTGTTCAAATAATTTTTTGTTTCTGAAAAATGTAGATTCTGAATTTTCTAAATTAGCCTTTGCCTGCGCCAATTGGGCCATTGTGGTTTTTAAATTGGCTTTTGAGCTATTAACCGTTGCATTAACTCTTTCAAAAGCACTTTCATAAATATCTGGTTTAATGCGGCAAAGTAATTGGCCCTTTTTTACTTGCTCCCCTTCCTTTACCAACATCTCAACAACTTCTCCAGAAACATCAGAAGTAATTTTCAATTCGGTCTCTGGCTGTATTTTTCCGTTCGCAGAAACAGTTTCGATGATACTTCTATTCATTGCTTTTTCTGTAGTAACTTCCGTAGGTTCTTCACCCTTAAAAAATTTCAGGATAATGACTACAATTAATAAAGTCATACAGATTCCTATGATCCAATATAATTTTTTCATGTCAAAGTAATATTAATGTTTTATGGGTAACAAAATTTAAACTTATTTGTGTGTTAAAATAATAACAATGGGTTTATCAAAAAAATTTAGAGTTCAAAGATACATGTATTATTGTATCTTTTTTACAATACATCAAATCATCAATGCTTACAAGCCACCAAAAATCTTTCTTTACCACTCATATCCATTAAAATCTCAACTGATGAAAAATACTGACTCTCTATGGCATATTGTCTGACTTGAAAAGCCGTCAAAGAATTTAACTCAAAAAAAAGATACCCTTTTTGTTCTAAATACTGATTACTCAATTCAATGATGCGCTTATAAAACAAGATAGGATTCTCATCTGGGACAAATAACGCTAAATGAGGTTCATTATCTAAAACCCTGACTTCCATTTGTTTAGATTCAGAATTAAGAATATAGGGCGGATTACTTACAATAATGGAAAATGTAGAATTCAAATTAAGAGGATCAGAAAATATATCTTGCTTTATAAAATTCACTTCCAGATTGTGTTTAATAGCATTTGACCTAGCAACGTTTAACGCGTGTTCTGAAATATCAATTCCTGTTAAATGAGCTTGAGGCATATATTTTTTTAATATGACAGGAATACATCCTGACCCTGTTCCAATGTCAAGAATAGCTATCTTATCAAAATTTTTATTCTTGTATGTTTTTATAATTATATCTACTAATTCTTCTGTTTCTGGTCGCGGAATAAGAACTGAATTGGAAACATTAAAAATCATATCATAAAAAAAAGCTTCTTTTAAAATATATTGTATAGGAATACCTTTTTTTAAATTAACTCCTGCATTATAAATATTAATCAAATTCGATTGATTGATTGGTTGATAAAAATATTTTTTTAAATCACTTTTAGTGTATTTTAAAAATTTTTCACAAACTAATTCGAAAATTGCAAATAATTCACTTTCATCATAAATTAATGAAAGTTCATTTTTATAGTAAGTATATAATGATGATAATTTATTATCCGCTATTTTCATTTTACATCAAGCTTGTGGGTACTTCTCAATTATTTATCATTCAATAATTTTTCCAAACTAAACATTTCATCACGCAAAGTTGCCGCCTTCATAAAATCCATTTCTTTTGATGCCTTTAACATGGCTGATTTTAATTTAGTAATTTGTTTTTTCAGTTCATCTTTACTCATATATTGCACAACAGGGTCTGCCGCTACACTATAATTTTCAGGCTCTATATATGTTCTAACCAATTTACCATCCACCGTTACCTCAACGCCCGAATCATTTGGTTGTAATAACGCTTTTTTGCCGGCTTGCGAAGGAGTGATACCATTTTTATAATTGTATTCAATCTGTTTTTTTCTTCTACGTTCTGTTTCATCAATCGTAATTTGCATACTTTCTGTTTTTCTATCGGCATACATAATTACCCTACCATTGACATTTCGAGCTGCCCTACCTGATGTTTGAACCAAACTTCTTACATTTCTCAAAAATCCTTCTTTGTCAGCATCTAAAATAGCAACTAAAGATACTTCTGGTAAATCTAATCCTTCTCTTAATAAATTAATTCCTATTAATACATCAAACATTCCTACTCTCAACTGACGTAATATTTCTACTCGTTCCAATGTATCGACATCACTATGTATATAACGACAACGTATTTGAAGTTTTGTCAAATATTTTGAAAGTTCCTCTGCCATTCGTTTTGTTAAAGTGGTAACCAAAACTCGTTCATCTCGTTCCACGACTTTATGTATTTCATCCAATAAATCATCCACCTGATTTCCACTAGGACGAACTTCTATAATTGGATCTAAAATTCCCGTTGGTCGAACTAACTGCTCTACAACCACTCCTTCTGCTTTTTGAAGTTCATATTCAGCAGGTGTAGCAGATATGTATATACATTGATTGACTAAATCTTCAAATTCCTCAAACTTTAATGGACGATTATCCATTGCTGAAGGTAATCTAAAACCATATTCCACTAAATTTTGTTTACGTGAAAAATCACCTCCATACATTGCTCTGATTTGAGGAATGGTGGCGTGACTTTCATCTACAACAATCAAATAATCTTCCGGGAAATAGTCAAGTAAACAAAACGGACGAGTTCCTGGAGCCCTACCATCCATATAACGTGAATAATTTTCAATGCCGCTGCAGTATCCCAACTCTCTCATCATTTCCAAATCATAATTTACTCGCTCCTCAATACGTTTAGCTTCCAAATCCTTTCCACATGATTTTAAAAATGCCACATGATTGACCATATCCTCTTGTATTTGAGTCATTGCTGTTTGCAAAGTATCTGGCGCGGTAACGAAAATATTTGCAGGATATATGGTAAAAGCATCAAATTTTTCAAGAATGGTTCCATGAATTGGATCAAAAGTTTCAATAGATTCTATTTCATCTCCAAAAAAACAAACTCGAACGGCATGATCTGTATAGGATAAATTGACATCAACCGTATCGCCTTTTACCCTAAATGTACTTCTCTTAAACTCTTCTGTTGTTCTTGAATACAAAGCTCCTACCAATAGATGTAATAGTTTATTACGAGAAATAACATGTCCAACTTCTAATGAAATAATATTTTTTTTGAAATCGGTAGGGTTTCCAATACCATAAATACAAGAAACCGAAGAAATCACGATTACATCTCTTCTTCCAGACAATAAGGCTGATGATGCGCTTATTCTTAATTTTTCAATTTCGTCATTAATCGCTAAATCTTTTTCAATATACGTACCAGTGGTTGGCAAATAAGCCTCAGGCTGATAATAATCGTAATAACTTACAAAATATTCAACCGCATTTTCAGGAAAAAACTGTTTAAATTCACTAAACAATTGGGCGGCCAAAGTTTTATTATGACTTAATACCAATGTAGGTTTATTAACCTGCTGTATAACATTTGCAGCAGTAAAGGTTTTTCCGGAGCCTGTAACACCTAATAAGACCTGATGTTTCGTATTAGTTTTCAATCCATCCACCAATTGCTTTATAGCTGTCGGTTGGTCACCTGTTGGTTGAAATTCAGATATTAGATTAAATGGCACAGGCTAAAAATTAACAAGTTAAAATAGTACAATAAAACTTAAGAATGGTGATATATTATTAATCCATCAATAGGTGATTTAATAATATTTCCCAATCCGAATCCTTTTTCAGTAAGTGCTTCATGTAAAATATCTTGATAATAATAAGCGATAGAACCAACTGAATTTACATTTAACTGGCGAGCATCTGCATATTTAGATACTTGAGTGTCTATAAAATTAATAAAACAATGTTTTATTAAGCCTTTAACATAATCATCTTGGCTATAAGTCAATAAAAAACTCATTATACTAGCCAAATACCTGCTAGGCATGGGTTGTTTATACACATTTTCAAGAATTATTTCTCTGTTATATCCAGCTTTTTCAAACGATAACTTTAAATGCTCAGGCAACCTTTCATCAAAATAATGTTGAACAAACGTTTTTCCAATATTTGCTCCACTTCCATGATCGCCAAACATATAACCTACAGATGGCACATTTTCAATAACGTTTTTACCATCATACAAACAGCTATTACTTCCAGTTCCTAATATACAAGCAATTCCACTTTCTTGCCCACAAAGAGCTCTTGCAGCAGCCAATAAATCATGATTTATATCTAATTCAATACTTCCAAAAGCAGAAGTCAAAGCTTCTTTTACAATCAATATTTTTTCAGCTGCAGAGCATCCCGCTCCGTAATAATAAATTTGTTGAATTGAATCTAAATGCTGGTTAAGTTGAGGTATTAAATAGTTTTTAATTTCTCCGTAAATCTCAGTACTTGTTTGAAAATATGGATTAAATCCTTTAGTTTGGGTTTTAACAAGAATATAACCGTTATCTACCAGTACCCAATCTGTTTTAGTAGATCCACTATCTGCGATTAAAAAAGACATAAGTTGAAATAATTTAAGGCTTAAAACCTAAGAAACAAATTCTTGAATAAACCATTATTAGTTAAAAATTCAAGTGTTATAAAATTCTTCAAACTAAATAGTTGAAGGCTGAAATTCTCAGAAATCTGCTTTAATTTATTGATGCATTTCATTTAACTTTTTGGCATAAAGAGATACAAAAACAACGTCAATGATTACCATCATCACAACAACTATCATTGCAACCATTGAATTATTGGCTCCAGGAGGGCCCATCATACTCAAAGAATTTTTGCCCATGAATATAAAACTAGTATATGGTAATATTTCAGCAATTGCATAAATATAAAATCCCTTTTTTGATAAATTCCACATCAATAAAACACCCATGAAAGATAATAAGGTATATACCAATCCTAAATAAGGAGCTACTTTCGTGTAAGGATTGGCCTCCATCTCAATCATTTGGTTTTCCATTTGATCTGCCATTTCCGGATTTACTAATCTTATTTGTTCTACATTTTTTTGCATAGCCTCCGGCGTGCTTTGGTAAATTCCTATCAACCCAAATACAAAACTAAGTCCACACATGATAAATGAAAGAATGCATAATATCTTCAAAAATGAAGAGCGTTTTTGGGGTTGAAGAATCGTTTCTTCTATGAATTGCGTATTATCTTCCATATTTTTAAATTAATTTGATGAAAATCTTGAGTTTATTTGATTTATAAAACCGCTGAAATATAGATGGTTTCAGTGGTTTAAGTTATTGTTATTTAGTTGAAAATGATAAAGCCAGTTTAACCATTTGCCTTTGAACAACCATGGCTATTTTAAATGTTTAAAATTTACCGCATAAAGAACAATCCAAACAATAGCAAACAAAATACTTAATACAGCACCAATCCCTCCTATTAAGCCTCCACCACCTAGAAAAAAACCAGCAATCGCCGGTGTCAACTCTCCAAATGAATAAATAAAAAAACCCATTTTTTTTAATTTCCACATTTGAATAGCTCCATACAAGCATAATAAAGCTGATAAAATACCTATAATTAAATTTGGCACAGCATTTTCAACAGCTTTTATCATGGTTTCTTGCATCCCATTAACCATTCCATAAGGATCGCCTTCGGCACTTCCCATATTTTCTAACAATGTTTGCGAAGCTTTTATTGAAAAATAACCCCATATTGCCCCTAAAAAAGACAATCCTGAACCGATAAAGGTTAAAATACATAAAACAGTAATGAACTGTGGACGTTTAGGTTTTTCGTCAAATGATTGATTTTCTGTAAATTGATTATTTTCCATATTCATTTTTAAATAATTGATTTTGCAAGAAAGAAAAATTTAAACTATTAAATTACTATTAACACATTTTTTTATGAACAAAGCAACGAGTAGACACATGCTCAAGAAAATAGTATCTAAGAATTTAATGATACCCATTTTAAATAATTTTGGTTATCGATTATGTTTTGTTTTAATTTAAATAAATCAAAATAAGTAACTGGTTTTAAAACAATTGGAAGCTTTATTACTTTTAATTTTTGATTAGAGGATACTGTTAACTCTATTTCTGAATCTTTAAAATAATTCATCCAATCATGACAATCGTTTTTTAATGTATAACCATTTATAGCAACGATTTCATCTCCAATTGATAATCCTGCCTTCCAGCTTGGCGAATAAGGAGCGATTAATGTTACTTTTTTATTAGTTCCAAAATCAACCGTTTTAAATCCATATTTAGATTCGCAAATAGTTGTGCTTGGAATTTTTAAAAACTCAATACCTAAATAATCAAAACATTCTTTCAAAGGAATTTCAAAATCCTCTGTACCATAAACATATTTATTAAAAAAATCGATTAAGGATACTCCAGCTATTTTTTCACAAATATCAATAACATCTTTTTCCGAATAACCTCTTTGTCTCTTGCCAAACTCTTCATACAATACCCTACAAACATCTTTCAATCCTTTATCACCATTTGTATATTTCATAATATATACATCTAGCATCAAAGCAATTAAATTTCCTTCATCGTAAATAGATGTTTTACGATAAGGAGCTCCAGGCACATAACCATCTAACCATGTATCCCAACTTGAATGAGCAACAGACAAATTATATCGCCCATAATTATGAAAATGTTTAATTAAACGCTCTTCTAATGTTTCAAAATACTCATTTACAGAAAAAACGCCACTAGTTAAAAGCAATAAATCTCCGTAATAGGTTGTAAATCCTTCGTATACATAACCGGTTCGAGCATAATTTTCCTTAGAAAACTGATACGGGAACATTTCATAGGGTCTAATTAGTTTAATATTCCAAGTATGAAATAATTCGTGACATGAAACACCTAATACGTCTAAGTATGTGGTACCTTTATTTAATGAATAACCAGGTCCTATTGCTATAACCGTAGATTTTAAATGTTCTACACCATGATAAAACTTAAATGGTAAAACTTGAAACATGAAATGGTATTCGTTTACCGGAAAATCTCCCCAAAAATTTAATTGAGTCGCTGTAAATTTTGCAAAATCTGATTTTATTTTGTCAAAGTCGGGCTTACATTCACCTATAAAATGTAACCAAAATTTTATTCCATTTACTACATATACATCAGATTGCAAATTAGCACTCGCCATAATCGGACTATCTGCCAATTCATCAAATGATGATGCCTTTAAAATAAATTTATCCTTAGTTAATGAAGTTGCTATTTGATAATCCTCAGGAACAACTAATTCAATTTGATGCTCTTCATTTATGCGATCGGGCAAGTACATACATAAATGAACCGGATTAACATATATCTGATTATCATCAGCATAACAATTGCCTGCATTTATTTCTGATGTAAAATAACTATATGTTACCTTAATTGTTTGAGCACCATTTGTTTCTATTTTCCACAAATCCTTACTTAATTTTTCATAAAATAAACTTTCTCCATTTTCATTAAAAGCATCCACCCGTTTAATGTTTTTGGCAAAATTTCCTAACTCATATCTTCCTGGCCTCCATGCTGGCAATTGAAGTTCAATGATTTCTGAAGATATACCGTCTATTGTTAAATCGACATATATATAATGGGAATTTGGGTTTTTAAGAAATAATTTATAATGAATCATAATTAAAAAATTCTGCAAACAATAACTAATGTGTTTAAATCAATTTTTCGTCCTTAATCTGCTCATCTTTATAAAACACGTCGATACAAACTAACATTGCTAAGAATCCCCAAAAAGGAACGGACGCTTTATCTGTGTCCAAAAAATTATTCAAAAATCCGTGAACAAAGTAGGTCGTTAATCCCATAAGTATAGTTATGGTTAAAATTTTCATAAATTGGTCTTTGACCGAATAAACAAGACGATAACCAACAAACATCACACCTAATACTAAAGCCAAAACAATTAGAGCTCCAATTAATCCTTGCTCACAAAGTGGACCCAAATATTCGCTGTGGGCATTTCCTTTATCACCGAAATTCGTTGATATAATTGTTTTTTGACTACTTTTTTGATAAGGAGCATACAAAAATTGATACGTACCTGGACCAAAACCAACAATTGGTCGTTCTTCAAACATCCTCAATGCACAACTCCATCTATTCAAACGCTCTAAATTAGATACATCGGTTGATATATTTGACATTGATTCGATATTGGCCATAATATCTCCATCTGAGTCTGTATCATTTCTTCCTAATACCATTAAAATTTCTGTTTGAAATGACAAAAATCCGATAACAAGACCTAAAATGGTGAATAAAATAGTTTTAAATTTTATCTTCAATACCAATGTGCATAATAAGGCTAACGAGACTACTAAACTCAACCAACCAGCTCTTGCAAATGAAACCACAATGGATACTATAAATATAACTAGCAATAACAAACAAATTAATCTAACGGATTTGGAAATATTTTTCATTAATAATATTCCAAACATAACAGGAATATACATCGCTAAAGCCGCCCCATAAGCAGTATGATCGTTGTAAAAAGGGGACACAATCCAATCTGCAATTTTTTCATCAAAATCATATCCGGCATGTTTATAGGTTGTAATGATAGAAACTATTGCTAAAGCAATTGCATAAAACAATAGATGGTATATGATAGTTTTTTTTTTCTTAAATAATTCAGTACAAATAAAATAACAAGACACTAGAAACCAAATTCGGGATAAAATAAATTTGAGAGAGATAACTGGTAATTCACTTGTGAAAAAAGTAACTACCATCCATATTAGTTGAATAAAAATAATAATCGTTATAGGATGTTTTAAGATGCGTTTATCTGTAATACCACCACTTAACTCATTGAGCAAATAAATAAGTGTAATACCTACCATTAAAGGTTCTGATGGTAAACTTAAATTAAGTCCTTGACTATATCCTAATTCTTTTAACGTGATGGCTAATGGAGTAGAAAACACCATTAAATACATAATTTTTTCAATATCAAAAATTGCTAGTAATATAATTAAAATAGCAAATGGCAAGAGATTGAAGAGATAGAATATATCTTTTGCAAAAACCAAAAAATATGCGTTAATCAATATGTAACTAATCGTTACAAAATAAAACACATACGTATTTTTAAGCTTAATCAAAATTTAATCTTTCTTTAGATTAAAAAATACAATAATAACGCTAGCTATTAATAATGAAGAAATGGTAATTATAGCTACAATTAAAGATCTAACAGGGTAACATTTACTATCCGGCAATGTTGGTTTAGATACCACATTGGTAAAACTGATTTTATTTTCATAGTCAAGCATATAGCCATCTATCTGATTCCTAAAATAATTATATGTTCCTATTTCACTTCCAATAACACTTCCTAATCGGTCTAATTCAGTTTTTTGAGTTTTTAACCCTTGGGCAATTTTCATATTGGATTCAGACAAGTTTGGATTTTTAATTAATTCTTTGGACAAATATTTTGCTTGTGCACCAACATCAATTAAATTAAAATTAGATCTAATTGTATCTATCATCCCTTTTAGTGAATCTACTTTCAAAGAAGCTCTTTTCAATTCATTTTGATTATTCAAAATATATTCTTTCAATCTTTCCTTTTTAACAGACATGATTAAATGATTGGTCTCATCGATAAGCGCTTGAACGATTTTTTTTGCCATTATAGGGTCTTGATCTTTAACTGAAATTTCGATAGACTCATATAATGTAGAATTAATAGAAACCAATTCCTTAAACTTCAGATTAAAATACGTGTGATACTTGTCGGACAAAGTATCGATATCATAATGATTGTATAAATCAAATTTTCTTGCAACAGCATTTTTAACCTCCTCACTATTAAACCATTGCAATAATTGTTCAGTATTCGATTCTTCAGAATTAGGACTTAAGTTAACGGGATAAACAATGGCATATGATTTATAAAGTGGTTTTATAACCATCGGCGAAGAAATAATAAATCCAACGATTATTGAAAAAATGGCTACAAATCCCAACTTTTTCCATTGTAACACCAATAAACTAATAATTTCTGTTGTTTTATAATTTTTCATTTGTTATTTAAGATTTTAAATAAGAAGTGTAAGTAAGTTTAAATTTTAAGAATTTATCTTTGAACAATAGGTAACAGAAAGATAAAATAAATGCCGAAGATGATGAAAATAAAACAATTAACCACCTTATTGGTCTTTCTTTTTTTTCACTCGGGTAAGGCTTTTCAATAATAAATTTTGAAGACAATGGTTTTTGATAATTGACTAATGCCTCATCGTATTTATTTTTAATAATAGGGTATTTTAATCTGTATTTTTTTAAGTTAGAATATATATTATCGAAAGAAGTTCCATATTTTCTAAGAATTTCCAATTTTTCCTGAAGTTTTTTTTGAGCAACCTCATTACCCTTCTCAATAGCTTTAGCCATACTTTTAGTGTAAGCCTTAATTTCTTCTTTATTATCTAAAACTCCTAAATTTTTAATAACTTGTAAACTATCTTCTAGCTGCCTAATTCTTATGATCGTATTATCAAACTCTTGTTTTGTAATATCGAGTGCCTGCTTGGCTACTTCTCTTGTCATTCTAAATTTTACAGAATCGGCTAATTCTAAAATTGAATTAGCTATTTTAGATGATCGACTGGCTACATAATCGTAAACATCAATTTTAATTGAAGAAAATTCAGTGCGTTTTATTAGCACCATATCGTTCCATTTTAATTTTAAATAATACTGAGAAAAATTGGTGTTTTTTTCTATATCCCAATAAAGCCACAAATTATACTGATCGGCAATTTGATTTCTAATTTCACTTGAATTCAATATTTGCAATAATTTTTCTGAGTCATCTTCATCCCCTATTTCCATATAATCCTCCTGCGAACCTTGATTTTGTTCTATAAGTAACTTAGAAACTGAAAATGTTCGTGAAGGAAAAATAACTGCTGTAGATTTATATTGAGGCGAAATAAAAAAAGAAACACCTAACGAAACAACCGCTGATATCAGAGTGATAACAGATATTTTTTTTCTCCATACATATAATTTAGCAAGAAGCCCTATTGATTGCTCATTAAAATTGGATTGCCCCATAAATTAACCTTATATCTATATATGTTTTTTTAAGTAAAAGATTAAATTTTAAACTTTTAAGACTTCAAAAATATAAATATAATATTAAAAATTATATGACATTACAAATTGTGTTTTTAATCACATTAAGTTAATATTTGAATCACAAAGTTGATATGAAAATAAATATCAGGAAACATATAAAATAAGCTTACCAATATAATAATAACTTATTTTATTCGAAAGGGATGTTTAATTTAATACTTGCATAATCTTTCTGAAAATTACTAGTTTTTGAATAATCTATTGTTGCATTAAATAGAGAGGTTTTGGCTTTTAATGATTTGAGCCCTATTACTTTTGACAAAAGAAATTCAAATATAACTATTCCAGAAAACCATTTTTTTTAAAGTATTCAATTATAGCATCAGACATTAATTTGTTTTGCTGTTTTCCATCAAGAAAAGGAAGTATTTCTTTTAATTCCCAGTGAGGCCAATCATCATTATCTCTTCCTTTGTATTCGTAAAAACCATACGGTTGCAAAACGGTACATACACCAATATGCATCACATCCAGTTTTTCATCTTTTTTATATTTCCTGTATGATTTATCTAATTCCTGCAATCCTATCATAAACAAAATAGCGTCGTGATCCATTTCAGATCCAAAACGTTCTTTAAATTTATCTTGTAATTGTTGCCATTCAGATATGTTTTTCATCATCTTCAGTTGGTTTAGTTCCTTTGGGAGGCGGAATAAAATATTGCATATTTTCTTCAATATAATCTAAAATAGCTGCTTTTCCTTGTCGTTTTTCTGCGCTGGTTTCAAAAAGTTGAGGCAGTTCTCCCCAATAATCCATTAAGCGTTTTTTGTATTTAGCAAAATTACTTGCCCATTGATTTTTTCCTAGTTTATCGATTTTTGTAAAAGCTAAACAAAACGGAATTTCATGTTGCGTGCACCAATCCATAAATTCCCCATCAATGGGTTGTAATTCTAATCGACTATCAATTAAAATAATAACGCAAATTAAATTTTTACGTTTGGTAATGTAGTTACTAATGAGGGCTTCAAATTTTTCTAAATTAGTTTTACTAGTTTTTGCATAACCATATCCTGGTAAATCTACTAAGTACCATTGTTCATTAATAATAAAATGATTGATTAACTGAGTTTTACCTGGCTTTGAAGATGTTTTTGCCAAATCCTTTTGGTTACATAACATATTAATCAATGAAGATTTGCCTACATTACTTCTTCCAATAAAAGCAAATTCAGGCTTATCGGGCGGAGGACATCCTTTATTATCCGAACTACTTTTGTAAAAATGGGCACTTTTTATTTCCAAAACTTATTGTTTTAAATATGATTATTGAATAATTGTATACTGATTTCAAAAAACAGGTTATACCGAATCTTTTAAACTCTCTCTTTTAACTCCTTAATATAAGTCTCAATATGTCTGTCTGACTTACTTTTATAAATATCTTTAATTGTTACAAGTATTCCTGTTTCTTCTACACCTCCGAAAGTTGGATTAATAGCTGTACCAAAAGAAAGCATTGTACTTGATAAGTTACTGTAAGCATTAACTAATGGGGGAATATTTTCGCCCAAGGCTCTTACATGTTTATTTAATATCGTATGTCCGGTCTTATAATCTTTATCTTTTATTTCAGCTAAAAAATCAGTAACGTCTGTTTTAATTTCTATACTATGTATAGGGCTTACTAATTTTTCAGGATCTGGAAAATAATAATTTAAAAAAGATAAAATATAATCACGGGCTTGAACATTAAAGTCTGTATACATGGTCACCTTACCGTAATAATACTTCATATCAGGATTATCTACTACGATAGCACCTAATCCATCCCATAAATTATCCAAACTAAACAAACCTTTTCTGAACTGCTCAGACGGCTGATAAAGCGGCTGAATAAATGAGCGCCCTAACTCTATCGTATATGGTAAATAATCTTTATAAAAATCAATAGAAAACTCAAATAACTCTGTGGTTGCTAATAATACTTTACCATTTTTATATTCAGCATCTCTGCATAATATAAAGCGATAAGCACCAACAATCTCCTGATCTTCAGGATTCCAAACCAATAATTGTTGGTAGGGATGTTCACTTGTGTCAAATTCGTCAATATCACAAGCTAAACCCGTTCCACCTCCGGCATGCCGAAAAGTGACTTCTCGAAGCCTGCCAATTTCTCTCATCGTATTTGGAGAATTGTGATGAGTGATAATGTAAATCTCATTATCTCCATTGTTTGTTTTACGTATGTAGCGATCTTTAGTTAACTCGCTTAACAATGCTTCGCGAGGTATTTTTCCAATGATGTCTTGCATAACAAATATTAAGGCTACAAGGTAACAAAAAAGCTTATCTCTATGGATAAATAAGATATGATCAAATCTAAAAGATATTAACGCTTAGCTATTTAAAATATGATTTTTTTAGCAACTATTTAACAATTAATTCATTTTACTTTTAGACTTATGTCACCGTTACTTATTATATCTTGCATAGGTTTGTATTTTGGGGGATTACTCCTCATCGCTTATTTAACCTCTAAAAATTCAACCGCAGAAAGTTATTTCTCAGGTAATCATTCATCTCCTTGGTATGCGGTTGCATTCGGTATGATTGGAGATTCCTTAAGCGGCGTAACGTACATTTCTGTTCCCGGAAAAGTTGGAAGTGCCAATTTTTCGTATTTACAATTGGTATTAGGTTATTTTGTAGGATATTTTATCATATCCAAAGTATTATTACCCATCTATTATAAAATGAATTTGATTTCCATTTATACCTACTTAGAAACACGATTTGGAAAAAAAACTCAAAAAACAGGAGCTTTCTTTTTCATTTTATCTCGTATTTTGGGTGCCTCCGGAAGATTATATTTGGCAGCTGGAGTGATTCAATTTTTTGTTTTTGATCAAATAAGATCTGTTCACATTCCTTTTTGGTTAAGCGTTTCTATTATTTTGATCTTAATGCTATTATATACCTACAAAGGAGGAATTAAAACTTTAGTTTGGACGGATACCTTTCAGTCAATGTTTTTAGTGCTCGGTGTTATTGTTTCTATTGCTATTATTATCGATAAAATGGATATTGGGTTTGGGCAAGCCGTATCTAATATTGCAAATTCTGCGTATTCTAAAACATTTTTTTGGGATTGGCATAAATCCAATTTTTTCATCAAAGAATTTATTGGCGGAATTTTCATAGCTGTTGCTATGACAGGCCTAGATCAAAACATGATGCAAAAAAACTTGAGCTGTAAATCATTAGGAGAGGCTCAAAAAAACATTTTTTGGTTTAGTATAGTGATGGTAGTAGTCAATATTTTCTTTTTATCACTTGGGGTCTTATTATATCAATATTACGCTCATTCATTGATTGATTTGCCTATAAACACAGAAACTAGCAAGGTGCTAACAGATAAAGTATTTCCTAATCTGGCATTAAATCACCTAGGAATGTTTGCCGGACTCATTTTTATTATAGGCCTAACGGCGGCCACTTTCAGCAGTGCTGATAGTGTACTAACGACACTCACAACTTCAACCTATGTGGATATTCTAGAATACGATAAAAATTCTACTATGAGTGAGTCTGAAAAATCAAAACGAAGAACATATATTCACATAGGATTTGCCATTATATTATGGTTGGTCATTATTATATTCGATATTTTAAATCAAAGAGCAATCATTGATACCATTTTATTACTAGCTGGTTATACTTATGGTCCATTATTGGGACTTTTTATTATAGGCTTATTTACAACACTTACTCTTAAAGACCAACTTGTGCCTATTATTTGTGTAATTGCTCCTATATTTACATACATACTTGCAAATTATATTATAAAACCAATGACTCATTACGAAATTGGGAATGAATTAATTATTATAAATGCAGGAATTACCATATTGGGTTTACTAGTTGTCAAAAAATCAACTTCACCCTTATCTAGCGAAAACATTTTGTAAAATTGTCTTAATTTTTTCATTATAATAAAAACTGCTTTAGCCTTTATTCCTTATGAGTAAAAAAATCATCCTCTTGATGTGTATATTAGCTTCAATAATTCTTCCTGCCCAAGAAGACGAAGAACTTGATGCAGAATATAAAGAGGAAAAAAAAGAGGAAAAAATATCTCCTCATAAAAATCCTGCAACATTTGAAGGCACTATTGATGTAATTGAAGAAGGTAATATCATTATTATTTATGGTAACGAAGAAGAATTATCTCGAATGAAGAGACTAAACAATCAAACCGAAGTTAAAGGTTCAGGGGTTAATTTTTTCGTATTACAAGATAATTTGAATTCGCAAGCTATTATTTACAACCATCTATGTAAGGAAGTTGCTAGCTTAAAGCTTTCTGAAGAGAAAGATCCAATTACTCATGAAAGAGTTGAAAATGTAGACCCTTTCTATTGGGAAGGAACAGATATTCTTTATAATCAATATGATTTTAGGGTCATCAACCATGCCCAAAAAACGATTAAATATTACAATCAACAAGCTAAATATTTATACACCAACGTGCTATTATCAGAGGATATGGAATAAATGTTTATATCACTTTTCCAAATTCATTAGGTCATATTTTTTCAATTTCAACCGTACAAAATAATCCTAATTGTCTACTAAATGGTTTGCAAAACATCTCTAAGGTTTTAACAATAGGATACATAAAATATGGTAATAATGCGCTTCGTGATACTCCCCCGCTAAAAATATAACTAAAAGGAGAATGATAGATAATACGTTTAATTTTCAGGTTTGGATAATCATTATTAAATAATTGCAAATCCCTCTCAAAATAAATATACGGCAACGCCTGATTAGAGTTACTTAAAGGATTACCTGGTTTAATTTCTCTTGGTCCTTTTTCATCAAATGGTTCATGATGGAATCGTTTGTAAATAAATCTTGCGAACAAAGAATTAGCAGGCTCAATCATAATGATCTTTCCTCCTTTCATCAAAGTGCGTTCAGCTTCTTTTAAAAATAAATAAGGCCTAGGAATATGATGAAATACATTCAACATCATAATACAACCCAATTCATTGTCATTATAAGGTAAATGCTCTGCGCTAAATACTTTATCAACTAAAGGCAATTCTAAAATATCAGAAGTAATAACTTGCGGAAATTCATCTTTTAAAAAGCCACCGCCCGAGCCAATTTCCAAATAACCTCCCCGCCCCACTTCCCGACACTTATTAATAAAAATTTCATACCAATCCTGATATAACTTTTTTAAAAAAGGTTTTTGTAAAATAATTTCTCTATGAGCTAAAGTAGCCCTTGGATCATCTAAATTAAACGGTATGGTATATTTTTTAAACACGACTTTTACTTGCAAAAATATTCATATAAGTTGTTTCAGGTAAATCTAAAAATGTGATTACCTTATCCTCCGACAATTCTATTAATTGTTGGTTTTCAATTAAGTAAACATAAAAATTATATTGTCTCAAAAAACGGTAATATTCTAAAACACTGGTTCCTGCTTTTCGCATACCAAATGGCCAAAATTCAGATAACATTTTTATATCAGATTTTAAAAGAGTTTTCTCCATTCCTTTAACGGCACTCATTTCAAACCCCTGTATATCCATTTTGATAAAATTCATCTCAGAGTCTTGTGAATTTAAGCTCAAATAATCATCTATTGATATAGCATCAATATCAATTTCCTGATCATACTCATCTGGTTTATACGTTCGATGATCAACATTTAATTGCTTAGAAGTATATATTTTTATTTTTTGAGTTTTATCTGCAACAGCCTTTTGATTAATTGAAACGTTTAATAAATTTTCACAACGTTTTTTTAAATGCCCAAAATTAATTCCGTCAGGCTCAAAACAATGTACTTTACCTTTTGTACCAACCAAGGTTGATAATATTTCGGCATAAAAACCAATATTAGCACCAATATCCAAAACCTTATCGCCACTTTGAATATATTTTTTCATCAAAGAAATTTCGAAAGCATCTTGCTTTTCCTTAAATGATTTATATGTTACCTTGTAAATAGGAAAACAATTTTTATATAAAAAATTCCCAAGTGCTATGCTAAAAGATGATGCCATTTTGTTTAAAAAAATTAACTTAAGCTAAAATATTGCTTTCTATTTAGTAATCTCAAAGATATATGCTTGCTCCGATACCCCCTCTGTATGAATCAGTTTTAATCTATTGGGATATTTTTCCATAATGGGTTGTATTATATTATGAACTGTATTAATAACTTGTCCAGAATTTTCTTTGGGATTAATTCGTAAACTCCCGACCATAATATGTGTAACTCCTTTTTCTGAAAAAAATGCCAAGGCGCTGTCTGGATGAGACTGTTGAGTCAATGAGTCTTTTTTAATAACACTATATATCGGAAAAAACTTTTTACCTTTTCCATACACAAAACTCATTGGTGCTTTACGACTTGCCACTAAGGTATTTTTTGGTAAACTGTCTGCACACCATTCACTGCATCTCAAAAAATTTTGCCAATCTGGGGTATATCCAAAATACACATTTCCCGCTAAATTTTTCTTTACAATTGGCAAATTGACTGTTCCTCTTTTAAATGAGGATATCAAAACAGACAGACATATCATTCCAACAAGTACTAAATATATACCTTGTCCCATTCCTGATTTTTTAACAAAATCAAAAAGTAAATAGAACATCAAAATGAGCATCACCGGCATACAAATCAAAACAATACGAGGTTGATCCCAACGAGCCTGTAAAATCAGAAACGACAATAATAATTCTGCACCCGTAAACAAAGAAAAAAACAATAAAGGTTTGTTTTTTTCTTTAATGATTTTGTATAAAGCCATCAATAAAACTACTACTACAAAAAAGGCTAAATAATTATGTTCTCGATTTAGTTTATCTGCCTCCAATTGCGATTCTATTGATTTTAAATGTTCTTCTCGCAAACCCAACAATTCGTAAAAACGTTTTCCTAAATACAAACTACAATTGTCAAAAAAACGTCCGATAAAACCCGATAAATCATCATTTCCTAACGATTTATCATAGGGATCTTTTTGCAACAAAATTTTGCTTTGCCCACTAAATTGATTTTGTGCTCCCCAAATTAATTTTACAATGAGTTCATATGGTATTTTAAAAATCAAATATGCTCCTAATGCAAAGCAGGCATTTTGCCATTGTTTTTCGAATAAGAAAAATAACATCAAAACAGGAACAGCCACAATAGCAACACTTTTACAAGTGGCAATTAAAAAAGTAAATAAGCCTAACATTATCCAAAGTTTATATGGTAGTTTTGTATTTTTTTTAGGTTGATTTTCACTAAAATTAACGTAAGCGTTTTTGGAATTTCTGTGTTTTAATAAATATTTTAGTAGTAATTTTAATAAAAATAACGACAAAGGAATAATCATTCCACCGAATATTTCCCCTATAATAATGGTGCCATTTATCCAACCTAGTTTAGTATATGTATTGTTTATTGATTTGAATATTACTATTAGTGCGATAATGAATGAAATTAAAATTAAAATATTGAATATTTTTTTTATTGTAATGACATTTAGTTTTACGCTTTCATCGTTTTTTGTTACATCATATAATTTAAAAAACCAAAAAAACAATAGAGCTTGTAAAAACAGATAAAATGCTTCTGTAAAAGTCATACTAGCATAATACTGAATTAAATGATTACAACTTACAAAAATCATTACCGGTATAAATACCAAAAAAGGTATCCTTTTGTAAAATGCTTTATAAAAAAAATAAACAGCAAATAAATTAAAAACAACATTAAATAGCTTAAATACCAATAACTTAAAGCCGAATAGTTTAGTCAGTAATCCTAAAAACAAAACATATAAAGGTGCATTTTGTGTATAGAAATAATTGGGAAATTCATTCACATAACGCCACCCTCCTTCTAAATACAAAGCATCATCGTGCGCTTCACTAATACGTGCATTAAACAACATGAATGAAAAGAAAAGTGATAGACCTAAAAAAACTATAAGTAACCTATTATTTTTACTCCCAGCCCATAATTCTATTTTATCAAACAAGGTTTGGTGGTTTACTTTTCCTGAAAAAGAATGTTTAGATGTGGTTGATTTAGACATAATACAAATAACTCAAAAGGCAAAAGTAACAAATTAATTACGCTAGAAATCTATATTTAATAGGGTTTTATAGGATATATTTTGTTAATTTCACCGATTAAAAACGTTTATAACATAAGTATAATGTTTCATTTTATCCTCAAAACTATTCCCCGACCAATATTAATTAAGCTTAGTTTAATTTTTAGTAAAATAGCACCATATTTATATTACGGAAAATCCTTTGAGGACCCAATTAGCGGTAAAACATACCGAAAATTTTTACCTTACGGTTATGGAGGAAGAGCTAAACGAAACAATGTCTTATGTCCCGGAAGTTTATCTTTAGAAAGACACCGGCTATTATGGTTATATTTAAAAAACAAAACTAATTTCTTTTCAACCAAACATAAATTATTACATATTGCACCTGAACAATGCTTTTATAAATTATTCAAAGCGATGCCTAACATTGAATATGTAACCGGAGACTACAATTCACCTATTGCCGACCATCACTTCGATTTACATCATGCGCCATTTTCAGATAATTCCTTTGATGTTATATTTTGCAATCATGTGTTAGAACATGTGGATGATGCAGACCAATGTATGCGAGAATTATACCGTATGATGAAACCTGGTGGATTTGGTATTTTTCAGATTCCGCAAGATATCAATCGTTACGAAACATACGAAGATAAATCCATTACTAGCGAATCTGAGAGAGAATTACATTTTTGGCAAAAAGACCATGTCCGTTTATTTGGTTTAGATTATAAAGAAAAATTAAAAGCAGCAGGATTTAAAGTTGTAGTTGAAGATTATACCAAAGAAATAGCCCCAGAATTAGTAGAAAGGTATCGCCTACCAAAAGGTGAATTGCTTTACATGTGCCGAAAATAAAAAATCGATACTTTTATAATAAGACATAATACTGAAAAATAATTGGTAAAATGTCCCGAATCCCTTGGTAGATAAAGCTTAGAAGAAAGTTTAGTGAAAGTTGTTTCTCTAAACTTTTTACGTAATGAGATAAAACAAGTCAAAAATTAAGTTGATTATTTTTGTAAATCCTCAAATAACACTTGCATCTCTGTAGGAGTAACGATTTTATAATGAGAGGGGACCTCGAAAATCTCATCTTTTACTATCTCTTTTTTTACAGAGGTTGCTTTTAGACGCAACTCCAAACCAAATTTTTTAATTCTATACTCCATCAACATGCCGTTAATTTTATGATATGGGCCTATATGATTTAACGACTCTAATCCTAACTCTTCCGTGTAATATATTTCAAAAACATCCTTTGGATTACCTTTAAGACTCGCTAATGATTTCTTGCATTTATATCCGGCTATTTCCTTGGTTTCATCTGTTTCCTCAATATTCAACTCATAGCTTTTGAATTCTTCATTCAAATCTTTTTCATTCTCAATACAAGCATTTTTAATGTCCATAAAACTCACCATTTGAGTTAATGTATGACGATCAGGATCACTAATAAATACTGTAGTGAAAATTCCCATAGCACTCATTTCTACCTGCAACTTGTTATTCTTGAATTTAACTGTTGCAGAACCAGGTGCCATACCAGCTATAGGATGATCCAAATTGATTACCTCTACGGCATAATCAATTGAACCTTCTAAAAGAGAACTTTTTGTGGTTTGGCTAGTACTGCATGATGATAAAAGCCAAATGAAAGCAAAACCGGCTGCAAATAATATAGATTTCAAATAATTCAAATTAAACTTTTAAAAGTAGAAAGTTAGTTATTTGAATTAATCTAACAAATTAATAGCCTAAAATTTTCAACATTGATTTATAGCTTTGTTCTTTCGCAAACAACTTGGTACTTATTTTACCATCCTCGTCTTTATCAATTAACACATGTTTTGGCGCTGGAACCAAACAATGCTGAGTGCCTCCATAACCACTTAACGCTTCTTGATATGCTCCAGTATGAAAAAAACCAACATACAATGGCTGCTTATCTGTTTTAGAAACTTTTGGCAAAAACACTTGGTTAGTATGAGCTTCACTATTATAATAATCCATACTGTCGCAAGTTAAACCACCTAAATTAACCGGAACATAAGGCTTATCCCAATTATTGACAGCCAACAAAATAAAACGTTGATTAATTCCCCATGTATCTGGTAAAGTTGTAATAAACGAACTATCAATCATATACCATTGCTCCCTATCATTTTGTTGTTTTTGATCTATAATTGAGTATAATGTGGCCCCGCTTTCTGCAACTGTAAATGAACCAAATTCTGTAAATATATTAGGCTCATCTATTTCATGTTGAACACAAAATGTTTTTATTTGAGATACAATTTCCTCAATCATATACTCGTAATTATAATCAAAACTTAGAGAAGTTCTAATTGGCATTCCTCCGCCAATATTCAATGAATCTAAAGTCGGACAAATCTTTTTTAATTCTTTGTAAATGTTCAAACACTTATTTAATTCAGTCCAATAATAAATCGTGTCCTTAATGCCATTGTTAATGAAAAAATGCAACAATTTCAATTCGAATTTAGGATTGTTTTGAATTTTTTCTTTGTACAGGCTTAAAATATCCGTATATCTAACACCTAAACGGGAGGAATAAAATGCAAAAGACGGCTCTTCTTCTGTACTAATTCGTATACCGAGTTGACATTTTGAAACTTTTACATTTTTTTTATAGAAGTCAAATTCATCTAAATGATCCAATACCGGGATAACATTAAAGCCTTCATTCAACATATCCGATATATATTGTTTATAATTGGTTTTCTTATAACCATTACAAATAATAAAAGTATCCTTTGTTAATTTTTTCTTTTTAAATTGTTCTTTTAAAATGGCTATATCATAAGCCGATGATGTCTCAATATGAACATCATTTTTCATGACTTCGTCCAAAACAAAACTAAAATGTGAACTTTTTGTGCAATAACAATACACATATTTACCTTTATAATCTGACTTTGCCATCGCAACATTGAACATTCGCTTGGCTTTTAATATTTGTGAGGTTATTTTAGGTAAATAAGTAATTTTCAAAGGAGTACCATATTGTTTTATAATATCCATCAACGGAATATCATTAAAATACAATTCGTTATCAATTACCTCAAACGATTCTTGCGGAAAGTCGAAAGTTTGTTCAATTAAGTTTTGGTATTTATTTTCCATGAAGACAAATGTAACTGACTTACATTACACTTCAAAACCATCAAGTAAGTTATTTAGTTTTTTACTTTGATTTAACCTTTAATTAACTTAAATAAATAATCATCGCCTTATCTATTGGGTTATTTCTTTCAAATTAAGACTGCTTCTTTTCTTTCATCTAACATTTTTTTCATGTTAATTAAAGCATACCTCATTCTACCTAGGGAGGTATTAATTGAAACATTGGTTAAATCAGCTATTTCCTTAAAACTCATGTCATAGTAGGTACGCATAATAACCACTTCTTTTTGATCCTGCGGAAGGTTATTAACTATAGATCTAATTGTATTTTTGATTTGCTTTGTTTCTTGATCATTTTTTTTATTTTCCATATCATTTGGTATGATATCAAAAATATTCGTTTCTTCTCCTTCATCATTTAGAACAACTGAAATCGAAGGCATCTTTTTAACTTTCCTAAAATGATCTATCATTAAATTTTTAGCTATTCGCAACACCCATGGCAAAAATTTCCCTTCCTCATTATACTGTTGTCTTTTAAGAGTTTGGATAACTTTAAAAAAAGTTTCCTGAAACATATCTTCCGCTAATTCTCTATTTCGAATAACTAAATAGATATAAGAATAAATACGTCTTTTATGTCGTTTGATTAAAACGGAAAGGGATTCTTCGTTACCTTCTATGTAAAGCTTTACAAGCTCATTATCAGAAAATGAATTCATACACATCATACTACTCTGTAAAAGATTTAATAAAATTAAATTAGGTAGATGTATATGCGATAAAGAGAATTTAAAAGATTAATAAATAGATTACGAATATAATAATTTTCAATTAATAAGCATTATTTAGTTAAAAAACTTATGACTAAAAAAATGAGCCTAATACATGAAGTAATTTGTCTACTTGACTATGCCACAATAATTTAGAAGATATTTCATCATTTTTATCAGAGGCAAAATCAGTGATAATTAAAGAAATATCATTTGTTAATTCGTCTTTTTCAATTCTAAACTCAAAGTAACTTCCATCCTCCTTGTCTAACCATTGATACCTTATAAATGCTGGAGGAACTTCTTTAACTAATCTAGCTTGTTGAATTTGACCATCCCAATTGAACGTAAAAATATTATTTTTAATATTCACGTCATCACAAAACCACTCCGAAAGCCCGCTTTCTGTGCTTACAAATTCAAAAACCATATCTTCTGAAGCCTTTATGACAAACTCCATTTCAAATTTTCCGGCAGGTTCTTTAGATACTTTTGACGCTTGATTAGAATTTGTGGAGCTATATGTTGTAGGAGCTACAATAGTTTTTTTTGATACAGATGGTTTTTCTTTTTTAGGAGAAGGGGTCGGTTTTGAAGTGTTAACTAACAAATTTGGCTTTGTTGTTTTTTCAGTTTTTAACCCTTTTTTATCCGCAGAGGCCTCCACTTTTTTAACAGTCACTTTGTTTTCCATTTTTTTCTTCACATTCTCTTTTAAACTCGGTGTAACTGTATTAGATGATTTTTTCAATACTTTCTTAGCTTCGGCTTTGACGGTTGCAACTTTTTTAGAAACCGCTTTTTTATTAACTACGTCTTTTTTGGATGTCTTTTCTTTGATTTCGTTTTTAGACTTCGCACTTTTTTGATTTGAAACTGCCTTATTAACGATAGACACGTCGACGCTAGATGGTTTTTTTGTAACCTTTTTAACAACTACTTTTTTGTTTTTAGCGGAAGTCTTAGTTTTTGACAACATAACCGAATATAATTTTTGTGAAATATAAGAAATAAAATGAGATATTAAAAAAAAATTGCTTTTTTTTATTTGTGCTAAAAAGCACCGTTTTTTAGGGAAAATCATGTAAAAAATTACCTTTGCAGATATGCAAAATGTCATTACCCTTTTACCTGAAAGTGTAGCTAATCAAATAGCAGCGGGAGAAGTCGTTCAGCGACCTGCGTCTATTGTTAAAGAATTACTTGAGAATGCCATTGATGCAAAAGCAACCTTCGTTAAATTAATTGTTAAAGACGCTGGAAAAACGCTCATTCAAGTCATTGACAATGGAATTGGGATGAATGCTGTTGATGCACGTATGGCATTCGAACGTCATGCCACATCCAAAATAAAAAAGGCAGATGATCTTTTTGATTTGCATACCAAAGGATTTAGAGGAGAAGCTTTAGCGAGTATTGCTGCTGTTGCACAAGTTGAACTAAAAACTAAAAGAGAATCAGATATTGTTGGTCAACTAATTGAAATTGAAGGAAATAAATTCATTAAGCAAGAAGAATGTCAAACTCAAACTGGCTCCTCTTTTAGTGTTAAAAATTTATTTTTTAATATTCCGGCTCGACGTAATTTTTTAAAGGACGATCATATAGAATTAAAACACATTCATGATGAATTTGAACGCGTATCATTACCTCATTCAAACATTCATTTTCAGTTTTACAGTAACGGTAACGAAATTTATAATTTACCCGCATCAAACCTTATTGAACGAATATCCGGTTTATTCAGCAAAACATTGCAAAGTAAATTAGTTCATATTAACGAAACAACAGATGTTGTTTCTATGTCAGGCTACATTGGTAAACCTGAGAGTTCAAAAAAACGCCGTGGCGATCAATATTTTTTCGTGAATAATCGTTTTATAAAAAGCCCCTATTTGCATCATGCTGTTGCCGAAGCATATAGAGAATTAATTGCAAACGATCATCATCCAATTTATTATTTATTCTTAGAAGTTAATCCTGCTACCGTCGATATTAACATTCATCCTACCAAAACTGAAATTAAATTTCAGGATGAAAAAATCATTTATGCCTTGCTTCACAGTGCCGTCAAACGATCCTTGGGGAAAGCGAATCTTGCTCCAAGTCTTGATTTTAACAGTGAAATGAGTTTTGATATTGATTATACCAAATCCGTATCTCAACCCACTGTTCAAGTTAATCTCGATTACAATCCTTTTAATACAGAAAGTTCTTCTACTCAGCTTTCAAACTCCTATTCTCACAAAAAAACTTCTCAAACAGACTTACAACGCCATAATCAAGAGAATTGGGAAAATCTATACCAGAATTATAATCAAACTGACTATAAAGCTGAAATAGAGCATTTAAAACTCGATACCCAAGCTGAGCAAGAAAAATTAGACTACGGAACTGACGTTCGTAAAGGATTTCAGTTGTATAACAAATATATTATTTCTTCATACGAACAAGGCTTATTAATTATAGACCAACAACGAGCCCATGAACGTATTTTGTATGAACATTACGTTTCTACAAAAAACAGAAATCTAGCAAATGGTTCACAACAGATTTTGTTCCCGGTAACATTTGAATTAACCGCCAATGACTTTATACTTCTCGAAAGCCTATCTTTTCACTTTAAAACATTAGGTTTTGAAATTGAACCTTTTGGCAAAAATACTGTTGTAATCCGCGGTACTCCTGCCGAATTAGGAGAATTTAACACTCAGGAGATGATTGAAGGCATATTGGAAACATACAAATTAAATACCTTTGATACGAAACTTGATCCTTTTGAAAACATGTGTAAAAGCATGGCTAAACAAGCCGGAATAAAGTATGGTAAAAAATTAGAAGATGATGAAATTGCCTTAATGCTCGAACATTTATTTAACTGTGAAAATCCAATGTATAGCCCAAATGGAAAACCTATTATAATGGAAATGAGCAAATTAGATTTAGATGCCTTTTTCAAAAAATAGAATCAACACACTATGAGTTATCAAGAATTGAGACCAAGACATTTTCAAGAGCTACCCGTTGTAGTAAAAAATATCTTAATCATAAATGTTGTATTATTTATAGCCAGGTATTTATTATCTGATAAAATCGATTTAGATCGATATTTAGATTTATTTCCTATTGGCACCGATGAATTTAAGCCTCACCAATTCATCACTTATATGTTTATGCATGCAGATTTATCACATATTTTTTTAAATATGCTGGGAGTTTATATGTTTGGCTCTATTCTTGAAAATATTTGGGGCCCAAAACGATTTCTAAATTTTTATTTGCTTTGTGGATTAGGAGCTGCTTCGCTTCAATTAGCTATCAGTTCGTTTAATAACCAATACACCATTTTACTCGGGGCTTCTGGTGCCGTTTTTGGATTATTAGTTGCTTTCGCTATGATGTTTCCCAATACAGAACTTCAACTCTACTTTTTAATTCCCATAAAAGCGAAATACCTTGTGATTGGATACGCCCTTTTTGAATTATATAGTGGATTTTTCTCTTTTGACAATGTAGCCCATTTCGCTCATTTAGGTGGTTTAGCTGTTGGTATTATCATCATGTTAATTTGGAAACGTAATAAAACTTTTTTTTATTAATCGTCATATGTCGTTTTTTGAAGATTTAAAATATGAATTAAACAGGCATAATAAACTAACCATATTATTAGTTATAAATATTGCCATCTTCTTTCTTATTAATATCAGCTCTGGTATTTTTAATTCCGATTTTATTGCTGTGAATTTGGCATTACCATTAAATTTAAGTGAATTTGTTTTTAAATTCTGGACACTTTTTACTTATATGTTCTCCCAAAAGGATTTAGGTCATATTTTTTATAACATGTTACTCCTCTATTTTACAGCACAAACATTCATGAATTTTCTTGATGAAAAAAAACTAGTATATGGATATATATGGAGTGGATTATCTGGTGGTATTTTATTACTTATTTTATCGGCCTTATTTCCTCCGATGTTTAATCATTCTATTTTATTTGGTGCATCAGCTGCAGTTATGGGCTTAGTAACTTGTTTGGCCGTATATATTCCAAACTTATCTATCAGTTTATTCGGTATTATAAACATGAGGTATAAATTTTATGCTTTGTTGATTTTTGGCTTATCAACTATTATTGATTTCAACATCAATACCGGTGGAAAAATATCTCACTTTGGAGGTGCTTTTTTTGGTTTATTATATGGTTATTTGTTAAAAAGTGGCCAAGATATTTTCATAACCAATTTATTTAAAATACAAAAAAAACAACCTCTTAAAATTGTTCATACAAATAAATCTGCTAAAATGCCTTCAAAAAATAGTTCTACACAACAAACTATCGACCATTTATTAGACAAAATTTCTAAAAATGGTTATGAAAACCTTAGCAAAGAAGAAAAAGAATTATTGTTCAAACTTTCTAAGGAAAAGTAGATAAAATAATTGAATAAAATCGTATATTCAGATTCCACAATATGTTCAAATATCTTGTTTTCATCTGTGTCTTATCATACTCCTCTGCCTATTCACAAAAGGCCAAAGTGGTGTATGACATAGATGATGCCAATGAGCATTATAATCACAAAAATTATTTGATGGCTCTTCCTATCTATAAGGAGCTTTTAAATCAAGATAATACCAATACAACCATTCATTACAAAATTGCAGAATGTTATTTAAATACACATATTAATAAGGCAGAAGCCATTAAATACCTCGAATTTTGTGTGAAAGACCCAAAAGTGAAATCGGCTGTTTGGCTTAGATTGGGAGAAGCTTACCGACTTGCAAATAAAATTGATGAGGCTATAAAAGCTTTTGAAACATACAAACAATTAGAGCAAAAAAAGAAGAAGGAAACAGATCGCGAAATAGAAATTTGTAAAAATGCCAAAACCTTAATTCAAAATCCAGTAAATGTTGTTTTTACTAATTTAGGTAAAGAAATCAATTCAGAATTTGCAGACTATTACCCTTGGATTTCGCAAGATGAAAGTTTCATGGTCTTCACATCGCGTAGGAAAAGTGTCATGTCTAATCGCGTGGAAGTTGATGGGTACTATGGTTCTGATATTTATAAATCTCGTGTTCAAAAAGGAAATTGGCTTAAAGCTGAAAACATGGGGCCAAATTTTAATACTAATTTGGATGAACAGGTTGTTGGACTTAGAGCAGATGGCTCTGAAATGCTAATTTATATAGACCATATAGATAAATATGGTGATATCTACACCTCATCTAAAAAAAAGGAAGGTTATGCCAAATACCTATCATTTCCTGAAAACATCAATAAAAAAATTGAGCACTCCGCTTGTATAAGTGCCGATGGAAAAACGATGTTTTTCGTGAGAAGCGACAAAAAAGATGAACAAACTGATATTTATGTTTGTAAAAGCTTACCAAATAAAGAATGGAGTGAACCACAAAAATTAGGTCCTGAAGTCAATACCGCCTATGATGAAGACTTCCCTTATTTATCTATAGATGGAAAAACACTTTATTTTGCCTCTAAAGGACACAATACAATGGGAGGCTTTGATTTATTTAAAAGCAGTTGGAACGCTAAACAAAATACATTTTCGAAAGCAGTCAATTTAGGCTATCCTCTTAATACAACTGACGATGACCGAAGTATCTGTTTGACCTCGGATAATAGAGCGGCATATATTAGCGCCATTAGACCTGGTGGCCAAGGCGATTTAGATATTTATAGAGTAAAATTCATGGATTTAAAGCAGAAAATGACCTTATATTACGGAAAGGTTATCTTAGACGATTCATTAAATCGTCCTAAAAAAATCAATGTCTCTATTTTAGCTACAAGCACAACAAATACCGAGAAATTCACCTTTGTACCAAATTCCAAAACTGGTAAGTTTGTGATGGCTCTGCCTGCAGGCACTTATCTTATAACTATATCATCCCCCGGTTTTACAGATCTAAACGATAAAATATCTGTTTCTGACTTAGGATTACAACTTGGAGAAGAAAACAAAGAATACAGATTGACTCGAGATAATATGATAAAAAAATTTTAAATGTATTCACTCGTTTTTCGCTTGCTATTCATCATATGTTCAACATTATTTTCGGTTGTTAATGCTCAATCTTATCAAATTGGGTTACTAAAATATAACGGAGGTGGAGATTGGTATGCTAATTTAGAAACATCTTTACCTAATTTAATTAAATTTTGTAATACCAACCTTAAAACAAACATTCACCCCGAACAAGGAATTGTTGAAGTAGGCAGTTCTGAAATCTTCAATTATCCTTTCATTCACATGACCGGACATGGAAACGTTGTTTTCTCAACACAAGAGGTTGAAAATTTACGTAATTATCTATCAGGGGGAGGTTTTTTACATATTTCAGATAATTATGGCATGGATCAATTTGTTAGAAACGAACTAAAAAAAGTTTTTCCGGATTTAAGTTTAGTTGAATTGCCATTCAATCACCCAATTTACCACCAATCGTATCATTTTGAAAAAGGATTACCTAAAATACATGAACATGATAATAAAGCACCAAAAGGATTAGGTTTAATTTTTAACGGTAGATTAATTTGTTTTTATGATGTGGAGTGCGACTTAGGAGATGGGTGGGAAAATTTTGATGTTCATAAAGATAGCCAAGAAGCCAGAGAAAAAGCTTTAAAAATGGGTGCCAACATTATCAGTTACGTGTTTATAGGGACAGGTAAATAATTTTCATGTTTAAAAACTTGAACTATTCATGTTACCTAAATACCAAGAATGTTGATGCTCTCATTAACATATGACATGCAACTACCCATAGCAATAGAGATAAAAAACAAATAACACACATCCTTATGAAAAAAAACAAACGATCTGTTATATTACTTTTATTCATCAGTTCATTATTCTTATCAAGTTGTTATTTGCTCAAAGACAAAAATAAATGCAATACTTGTCCAAATTTTAATCATACTAAGAAAAGGTAATTTCACTGTAATTCATTTGTGTAACCAACAAACATATGTCTCCAACCGAAGCTAAACATAAAATTGAAAAACTTTCAGCAGAAATTGAAATACATAATCACAACTATTATGTGTTAGATAAACCTATTATTAGCGATTATGAATTTGATAAATTATTAGAGGAATTAATTTCCCTAGAAACTCAATTTCCGGAATGGCAATCAAGTAATTCTCCTAGTCAACGAGTTGGAGGACAAATTACCAAAGAATTCAAATCTGTCAAACATCAATATGCTATGCTATCTCTAAGTAATAGCTATAGTATAGAGGATATGATTGACTTCGATAGAAGAGTAAAAGAAGGATTAGGATTTGGAACATCTGGTTTATTTCAGGAAGACATTAGTTATGTTTGCGAATTAAAATTCGATGGATTATCCATAAGTTTAATTTACGAAAACGGAGAACTTAAACAAGCCATTACCCGTGGCGATGGAGTTCAGGGAGATGACGTAACCATTAATGCTAAAACAATTAAATCAATACCTCTAAAATTAAACGGACATTATCCTGATAAATTTGAAATACGTGGCGAAATTTTTATGCCACGCCCCATATTTGAAAGCATTAATAAAGAACGCGAAGAAATAGGAGATTCTCCACTCGCAAATCCTAGAAATGCGGCATCTGGCACTATGAAAATGCAAGACTCTTCTCTAGTTGCCAAACGTAAACTTGACTGTTTTTTATATTACGCCCTAGGCAATGATTTACCTTATCAGTCTCATTTCGAAAATATGCTTGCAGCTAAATCATGGGGATTTAAGATATCTGAACATGCCAAATTATGTAAGGATATAGATGATGTCATAGCTTATATAAATTATTGGGACAAAAAACGATACGAGTTACCGTTCGATATAGATGGAATTGTTATTAAAGTAAACGATTATAAAGAACAAAAAAACTTAGGATTCACAGCTAAATCGCCACGTTGGGCTATTGCCTACAAATTTAAAGCTGAACAAGTGAGTACCGAATTAATGAGCATCGACTATCAGGTTGGTAGAACGGGCGCTATAACGCCCGTAGCTAATTTGAAGCCAGTGTTATTAGGAGGTACCATTGTTAAAAGAGCCTCTTTACACAATGCCGATATTATTGAAAAACTAGATGTAAGAGTTGGAGATTTTGTATTCGTTGAAAAAGGTGGTGAAATCATTCCTAAAATTATTGGCGTTGATTTATCCAAACGGTCACAGAGCGCTCAAAAAACCGAATATATCTCTCTTTGCCCGGAATGCCACACTCCATTAATCCGCGTGGAGGGGGAAGCTAATCACTTTTGTCCAAATGAAAATCAATGCCCTCCTCAAGTCGTAGGAAAAATGGAACATTTTGTTTCTAGAAAAGCGATGAATATAGACAGTTTGGGAAGCGAAACAATTATTCAGTTATTTAAAGCTAAACTGATAAAAAATATTGCTGACTTGTACGATGTGAAAAAAGAGCAATTATTAACGCTTGATAGAATGGCGGAAAAATCGGCTAATAATTTATTATCAGGTATAGAGGCAAGTAAAAACATTCCTTTTGAAAGGGTGTTATACGCCATTGGTATTAGGCATGTAGGTGAAACAACGGCTAAAAAAATAGCAAAAAAATCCAAATCCTTAGATGTATTAATGCATGCTTCGAAAGAAGAATTATTAGAAATAGAAGAAGTTGGGGACATCATTGCCGACAGTATTGCTAAGTTTTTTAAGCAAGAGAACAACAAAGAAATCATATCCCGATTAAAAATGGCCGGACTACAATTTGAGTTAAGCGAAGAGCAATTACAACAGGCAACTGATAAATTAACTAATCATATATTTGTAATAAGCGGGGTATTTACCAAGCATAGCAGAGACCAATACAAAGAACTCATAGAACTAAATGGCGGAAAACACACAGGTTCTATCTCTAAAAAAACCAGTTATGTGCTTGCCGGAGATAATATGGGGCCTGAAAAATTAAAAAAAGCGGAGTCTTTAGGAATTAAAATAATTAATGAAGATGAGTTTTTGAAAATGATAATGTAATTTAATTTTATAAATATTTAACCATCAAGTTCAAAACTAAGTAAACCAAAAAGCAATTACCAAATTTTACATTTTACAACCAAATTATTCAACTTTAATATAAGGTTATTTCAATTTATCAATCAAAAATTCGTATGTCACTTTTTGTTCAAATAATTGATGAAGTGTTTTATCTTTCTTTGTTATCAAAGTCGCAGGTATAGCTCCACTCCACTTCTCAGATATTTTATTTATAAAATCATTCCCATTTATTTCATCCAGAAGAATCACTTCACTTGAATAAGGATGTTTTTCTAAAAACAATTTTAGTTTTTTATGAAGTTCTTCTTTAAAATCCATGCTTACCAATAATACCTTCACTTTTCCAAGTGTCGTATCCTGATGTAATTTTTCAAACTCAGGTAACTCAGCTATACAAGGTTTACACCAAGTTGCCCAAAAATTAACAACATAAATGGTATCTGATTTATTATGAAATCTATTTAATAAATCATTGATTTTATAAACTGTAACTGTTTGTGCCTTCAAACAAAACGAAGCAAAAAATAACAAATAAAAAATGATACAGGAATTATTATTTCTTATACGCATATTCTTCTTGCAAAAGCTTTATATCAGCAATCAATCGGGTAACATCCAAACTATCTGTTCCATCATAAAAACCTCTCAAATGTTTTTCCTTATCTATTAATGCAAAATTCTGCGTATGTATAAAGTCATTCTCATCCCCATTTCCCTCTTCCATATTTAGTAAATAACTCTTGCGGGCCATATCATACAATTGCTTTTTGTCACCTGTTAAAAACAACCATTTTCTATCTTTTATACCGTGTAATTTAGCATAATTCATTAATACATTTACAGAATCTTCTTCCGGAGAAACAGTATGAGATAAAATCATAATCTCTTCGGCATTATTAAACTCATCATAAACACGTTCTAATTGAGAACTCATAATTGGACAAATTGATTGACATGTTGTAAAAAAGAAATCGGTAACATAAATTTTATTTTTCACTGTTTCATCCGTTACTGTTTCATTATACTGATTGATAAAAGAGAATGATTTAACTAAATGGTAAATGGTATCCTTTTCTTTATTATGTAGTTTTTTTCCATAGTAAGGTAGCATTCGTATAGGCTGCTTTTCTTGTTTATTAAAAACATACCACACAATAAATAAAATTGGTACAATAGAAAGTAACCAATAATAATTTTCTTTTAATTTCATTTTTCTTAGTCTTTTATTAATCTTAATCGGACAATCAACAAAAACTTATTTTAGTAAGTATTAGCTATGTAAAAAGTAAATTTTGATTATTCGTGCAATTGCCGTCAAGAACAAAATTTATATTTATTAAAACGTTCTAATTCCACTCAAACGCCAAAAATCAAAAAAAAAAGACTGTCCTTTTGCGACAGTCTTTTATATGCTAATTCTCAGACATCACATTGATGTGGCCTATATAAGGATGTTTATTTCCTTTATAATCAACTACTAAAATTTTATAAATGTAAGTGCCTTGTGGGGCAATTTTACCTCCTTTTACTTTTCCATCCCATCCTTCTCTAAATTTGACACTAGAGAAAATATTTTCACCCCATCTGTCAAAAATATCCATTCTGTAATTTTCCTCATCTATACCAATACCTACAGGTTGAAAGGTTTCATTTAATCCATTACCATCAGGTGTAAAACTATTCGGGATATAGATGACAAAATCAGGTTTAATTTCAAGTACAAAATTAGCAGTGTCCTTACATCCCTTAGCAGAAGTTGCCACTAAATGTACTTTATATTCACCCACTTCGCTATACACATGGGTACTATTAGTTAATGTAGACGTGTTAGTTGAAGGTATTGCAAAACCATCTCCAAAATCCCAATAATAACTAACGGCATCTTGCGATTTGTTAATAAAATTGACAATTGGATCTAAAACACTAGTTTCTTCAGGATTAGCAGTAAATAAAGCCTTCGGTTTATCGTTAATTAAAATATAATTAGATTTGGTTATATTGTTCAAACAACCGGTAACTGAGTTGGTTAAACCCAAATTAACTAAATAAGAACCCGGTGATGTGAATGTATACGTAGTAGAACTCGTATTGCCCATCAACTCATTATTATCTGTTGTCCAAGTATATGTAAAGGCTCCTGCGGAAGTAGATGTAACAGAAAAATCAATCGCAGAAGGTACACATGCCTCTAACTTGTTTGCCACAAAATTAGCTGTAGGCAAAGGATTAGTTACAATAGTGAAAATAGCCATTGAGTTTGGTATCGTACAACCGTCTGTAACCGTAACACCTAATGTATTGGTAGTTTGTGCGATTAATGCCGTACCTGTGTAAGTGATAACGCCGGATGGATAACCTACATAAGTGTAAGGGCCTCCATTTCCTAAACTTGAAATACTTGGCGTTAATATTGCTGATTTTGCATGGCAAATAGTCACTGAATTTCCTAAAGCCTCCAAAGGTGCAGACACATCAATGGTTATTACTTTCTGAGCTGAAGTAGATGTACATCCTTTTGAATCCATAGCCATAACTGAATAACTAGCTACAGTTTTGGGACTTACCGAATGTGGTCCTGTTCCAGTATATGTGTTAGGATTCCAAATATAAGTATAAGGTGTTGATCCTCCTGATGCATTGGCGCTAATTTGAATGCTTCTTCCATAACAAATCTTCGTATCCTGAGTGACAATAAGTGTAACTTCAGATGGTTGAGAAACCAAAATTGGTTTAACAGCTTGGCAACCATATACATCTTGGACAGTTACATTATGAGTACCAGCTACAACTCCACTCACCTGTTCAGTAAAGGTATTTGGCGTAACCGTTTGTGATAATGGGCTTGGCCAAATAACTGAATATGGGGCTGTTCCCGAACCAAAAGTAACTGACATAGTTCCGTCTGCTCCACCAAAACAAGTAGGATCGGTAGCGCTAGTGCTTAATATAATAGGCACTGGTGGTTTTGCTATATTAAGTGTTTGAGTCGCTAAACATCCTTTTGAATCACGAATATTTGCAGTCCAATTATTCCCTGGAGGCATATTAATTGCCACACTTCCTGTTGGTAAACCCGGCAAATTCCAATACACGCTAAATGTAGGAGTACCGCCACTAATATTAATGGTTGCCGAACCATTAGCTAATCCACAAGTCGCCGGTTTGGAAACATAAGTAGAAGTTAATAGGGATGGTTCTATTATCAGGAAGGTAGTATCCTTGTGACAGTTCTTAGAATCCACCAAGTTTAATGAATAAGTAGAAGGAGGTAAACCTGAAATGGTATTAGCATTGACAAAAGTACCAGGCGACCAATTATAGGTATAAGGCTGATTCCCTCCTTGGAAAGGAGCAACTATAAATCCATCATCTTTTCCAAAACAAGTTATGTTTGATATAATTGGTGAAATCAATCTTAATTCTGTTGGTTGATTGATTTTAATGGTTGTCGATGATATACATCCATTTTTATCCTTCACAATCGCAGTATGTGTATCAGCAGGTATATTGATAGCTAACTGAGATACTTGCCCTGAAGGAGTCCAAGAAAAAGTATAAGGCGCTGTTCCATCTGCCACTAAAACCTCGGCAGCACCATCACTTCCTCCAAAGCAAGTCACATTTGTAGGTGTAAGGATAGTTGATATTAATTTTTTCGGTTCTCTAATATCAACTGCTGCAGTAGCTTTACAACCAACTTGGTCAACTAAGGTTAAAATTTTTAATCCTGATGTAAAATCAGTTACATTTAATGTTCTATGACCATCAGACCATGAAATGTTAAATGGTGGAGGTGATGCTCCCGGTGTTACGGTTACTGTAGCCGCACCGTCATTTTTCCCAAAACAAGTCACATGTATTGTATCCACAACTACTATTTTAGGTCCTTGAATATCATTGATTGAAGCTGGAACAACTTTTGTACAACCTCTGGCATCGGTAACAGCGACGGTGTAGGTATTAGCTTTTACATTATTCATATTAGCAGTAGTTGAACCATTACTCCATAAGTATGTATAGGGTGCAACTCCACCACCAGTTAACACACTAGCCGAACCGTCTGCTTGCTGACAATTGGCATTTGACACATTAGTTGTTAAGGTTAAAACTGCCGGTGGATCAGTAATATTTATAGTAATATAACTTGAACAACTACCAGTGTTAGTAGAAATCATCACTGTATGAACTCCGGCACATAAATTATTGACAAAATTGCCTGTCTGTAATCCTGGTAACCAAGTAAACTGAGGCGTGCCTGTTCCACCCGAATAAGCAATATTGGCAATCGCATCACAATCTCCTTTACATTTCACATTTGATACGATAGATACAGATGTTGTCAATGCTGCAGGCTGAGCCACATTCGCTGTAACTTTCTCTTTACAACCATTAGCATCTCCTATGGTTAAAGTATAATTACCAGCTGTTAAGTTTTGAGCAATAGGACTATTGCCACCATTTGGCAACCATGTATAGGTATAGGCCCCGGTTCCTCCACCTGGAGTTACATCAATATATCCATTATTACCAGCATTACAAGTTACACTTCCTGTAGAGGCTATTGTTCCTGTTAATTTAACCGGTTCTAAAATGATAGATTGATTTTGACCAATACATCCATTTTTATCCGTCGCTGTAATTGTATACGTTCCGGCTTTTACATTACTTAGAGTCGCCGAATTAACTGCGCTTGGCAGTAATCCACTAATCCAACTGTAAGTGTAAGGTGTTGTTCCATTGGTAGCTGTGGCAACAGCAGAAGCAGTGGCCAAGCCATAACAAGTCACGCTTTGAGTAGTGATGCTTACTGATACAGGATCAGGATTGATTAATTCCATCGATTGGGTTGTCACACATTGATGAGCATCTGTTACGGTTACATAATGAATGCCGGCTCCAACTGTTCCGCTACTTACTGGTATATTACCTGCATTCACTACCGTTAGAGTGTTCGTAGTCCAAGCGTACGTATAACTTGGAGTACCACCTTGTGCGGAGGCGTATCCAAATCCATTTTTATCTCCATAACACTTTGGATTCACTGTTCCTGTTATCATCACTTCTAATTTGGCGGGCTCATTGATAGTATAAGTACCCACACTTTTACAGGTAGAAGCCACATCAGTTACCGTCACTGTAATAATTCCTCCAGGCAAATTCGTTCCTATAGAAGTAGATTGAGTGGAACTTGCGCTCCAAGCATAACTATAGGTATTAGTAGTTGGAGCTACACTTAATGAAATAACACCATCATTTTTACCAAAACAACTGATATTGGATTGAGAAGCTACACTCAATACCGGCGAATTAGGATTTCCGACTGTCACCTTAAATGTTTCTTCACAAGCATTGTCATCTTTAACAGTGATACTGTAAGAGCCCACTGTTAAGCTCTGTGTTGAAGTGATAGAGGATGAAAATGCAGCACCTTCGAATGAATAATAATAATTTGGTGTTCCGCCTGATGCGGTATAAGAAACCACTCCATCTGCTTGGTTACAACCAGCTGGTGTTACAGACGATGTTAAGGCAATAGGCAACGGTTCCGATACTGAAATAGTTTGGGTAAACGTACATTTTGTAGAATCAGTAATTGTGCAAGTATAAGTTCCTGCTATGATATTAGTATTTGAAATAGTAGCTACGGTTCCTAAGTTAACAACTGCTCCATTTCTGGTAGTTGTCCATTGATAATCATAAAACGGAGGAACTTGTTTTTTAACTCCGCCATCGGCTATGGCGAATATAGTACCGCCATTGCCTCCATGACACTTCACCGGATTTGAACCGGCATTAGCAGCTGGAACTGTTAATGAAGCGGTCGCTTCTGATAATGTAGTTGTCACTACAGCAGGGCAACCATTAAAATCTGTAATGGTACACGTATAATTTCCTGCCGATAAATTAACGGCATCTTTAATGGTTTGTCCGCCAGGTGACCATAAATAAGTAAATGGTGCTGTTCCTCCTGAGTTTGCTTGCATATCAGCCGATAATTTACCTGTGCTTGAACCCTTACAAGTAACAGCTGTAGAAGAAGTAATGACAGCTACTCCTGTTGAGTGGCTATTAATACTAACTATTCTATTTTGCTCACAAGATTTAGAATCTTTTACTAAAACAGTATAGGTTCCTGCGGCAACATTTGACAATACAGATGACGTTTGACCACTTGGTGTCCAAGCATACGTATAACCTCCATTTCCTCCTGTTGCTGTTATAGTTGCCCCTCCACTGGCTGACGGTGTACACTTGGCAGTAAGCGTACTCGAACTTAATGCAATTGTCGGCGGTGAAACAACATGAATCATGGTAGTGGCTGTTGTTAAACAACCTAATCCATCCACTCGTAAAACATAATCTCCTACAGGTACTCCTGAAAACACATTTGATGTTTGAAACTGTCCAGAGTTAATTTGCAAGGTTCCGCCTGAAACACCCGCTATAGTACCTCCATTGATATTATAAGAATAAGTGTTAGCCCCAGAACCTGTTACCGAAAAAGTGGTGAGTATCAAATTAGCATTACTCCCTACATTGTCCGGATGACAAGTCGTAGTAAACGTATCTCCTCCTATTCCCAATACTGAAAGTGCGGCTGTTGGTTGAGAAACCGATACGCTTAAAGGAACAGAACATCCTGATTGGTCTTCTATTACAAATACATTATACGTTCCTGCCGAAACATTAGTGAAAGATACGGCAGACCCTACCGTAGCGGTTCGAGTATTGGCGACACCACCGATGACCATCGAATAAGTGATTGTTCCGGCACCTGCGGATGATGATGAATTAAGCGTAAATGAGCCATTAGCTCCACCATGACAGGTGACACTTGATGTACTGACAATATTTGCCGTAAATGTTCCGGTATTTTTAATGGTAAAGGTTCCTGTTGAGGCACATGCATTATTATCTTTTACAAATACGGTGTAGTTACCAACCGGTAATTTTGCTGTATCTGCGGTTGTGGTATAGTAATTTCCTCCATTATATGAATATTGATAAGGTGCAACTCCTCCACTCACTGCCGCAACAGTTGCCGAACCATTTGATAATCCACAAGCAGCATCTTTTACATTAATCGTAGTTACAGTCATCGTGTTTCTTGTACCTATGCTAATCGTCGTGGTATATGGACAAGCTGTAGCAGAGGCATTAATAACACTAAGTGTATGTATGCCTGAAGCTAAATTGGTAAACACCGTGTTGGTTGTAGCAGTTCCTCCATCCATAGTAAATGAATAATTGGATACTGACAAACCATTATCGGTAACACTCGTTATGGTGTAAGAACCATCAGGGCTAGCGCAGCTAGCGGAAGAAGTAGTTCCGGCAATGGCTGTAGGTTTTCTGTTAAATAACGTGGTTGTTTTGGTAAATGTACACCCAGATGCGTCCTCTAATTTTACGGTATAGGTTCCCGCCGATAATAAAGAATTTGGAGATGTTTTGGCTATTCCATTAACAGAATATGTATAAGGTGCTGTGCCACCTACCGGACTTGAAAACGCTAATTCTCCATTATCATTTGTACACGTGGCATGCGTAGGAGTTAATGAAAAATCGGTTGGACCAGATGAATTGGTTAATGTTTCAACTGCGGTAAACTTACAGCCAAAATTATTCGTCAATGTTACTGTAAAGGTGCCAGGACCCAAACCTGTAACAATTTGACCAGTTAAAGTTCCCGAACTAGAAGCAAAATTAGTGACCGTTTGTCCCAAACCTGAAGTGTTACTGATAGATAAAACTCCATTGGTTTTACCACAAGCTGGGTTAGTGGCTGTTAAAATAGCCGATGGATTAGGAAAAACACTAACAGTAGCTACTGCCGAAGAAGACGGCATAAGTGGACAAACGCTTGGCGTAAGAACAGTGTACGTATAAGTATAAACACCTTCAACCGAATGACTAAACACACCTAAATAGCCGCTAGATAGGGACGGATTGGGAGGTGTCCAAGTTCCAGATGGATCTTTAGCATTTAATACATTATATAAGGTTGGAGTAGAAGCCGCACTGCATAGGGTATAAGTGGCATTTGTACCCGCCGGATTGGGAGGTAGAGAAACGGTTACAACCGCAGATGTAAATGTATTACAAGCTGAATTACTTACTTTATAAGTATAAGAACCACTAGCCGTTGGAGTAATAACTCCCATATATCCCCCACTTAAACCAACAGTTGGTGACCAAGTACCTGAAGTAGACCCCGCATTGAGTAATGGAAATAAACTATAAGTAGAACCTGCGCATATAGATACATTGGTGCCAGTGCCTGCTGGTTTTGGTAAAACCGATACAGTGACTACCGCAGAAGATGTTGGGCAGGCTCCACTGGCTGGTATATTATATGTATAAGAATAAGCACCTGTATTGGTAGTTGTAAATACTCCCCTATAACCTCCCGTTAGAGTTGGGGAACCTGCGGCAGCAACCCAAGTAGCAGTTGTATTTGAAGTAACACTATTGACTAAACTATAAGTCGTTGGGCCACATATTGTAACAGTAGTACTTGGACCGGCCGTTACACAGGAAGGAAGACAAGATGTAATGTTACCAGCTGAACAGGTTGCCTTTACGAAAGAATTAGTTAAAACACGATTAAAAACAACTCTTGCAAATTTATAGTTAGCAGTGGTGTTTGATGTTGGAGGTAAAGGACTTGCTAAAGTACCTTCCCAATTACAAATTCTTCTTCTAGTAGAAGTATTGGATAATGTATTATGTTTAAAAACAGGATAAGCTAAATTACTTCCAGCCGAATTTGTAGCATTAGTTTTTCTTTGAATATAAATAATCAAGCTATTATTTCCCGAATAATTATAAGGAATATCTAAATTATTTAATGTAGACGCTATACATTCACCACTTCCTGGATCTTTAACAGTTAATGTTCCATTAGAAATAACCTTCACAACATTTGTAACATCTGTAGGTGTTGAGGCTGAAGCAGTCCAAGTTTCTACCGCTGGGCGATTGTCATTAGGAAATTGGCTACCAGTATATTCATACATCCAAATATCTACATTATTAAAATAATAAGTATATCCAGCATAAGTTGTGTTTGTTCCAATTATCCAAGTTAAATCATAAATAGTATTAGCCCCACCTGCCTCAGAGGCTAAGTACAAATTAGCTCCCCACCCTATTCCTTTTCCACTAGTCCCTGAATTAGGATGTATAAGGAACTGTGCAGCAAATCCATTTGTAGGTGGACAAGTACTTGACACTGGATCAATTAACGAAACATCCTTGTAGTTCTGAGCAAATGACACTTTCTGAGCAAAAAAGAGAAATATCAACAATAAAAATAATGGCTTTAATTTCATAGACTTAAAAATAGATTTATATAGAGAATGCATAATTTTCGTTAAATTAAAATACCCGGTAAATTTATACCTATAAAACTTTTTTTCACAGTTTTTTAATAATTGATGATAAGTATTCGCTCATTTGAGGGAGGATAAGGAATCCCTCCCGGTCTCCCGGAAGGGGAGGAGATTATACTAAACTTTAATAAATAAATTAACTTATTTTCTAGACTAGCCAACTTTCAAATCTTCTAAATTTAGTGACTTTCAGGGAATTAAGAGATTCTTACAAGTCCCACACACTTTTACGACGGAAATGTTTAGGTTTAAAACTTTCCTTATGCTCGAGGATAAAAGCCATCATAAAATAGACAATAATAGGAGAACCGAAAGTAAAAAAAGATAAATAAATAAAATACATACGAATATGCGTGGTTTTGATGCCTAGCTTTTTGCCCCACCATTCGCAAACACCAAAAGCTTGTTGTTCAAACCAATATTTAATTTTATCTATCATTTACACAAAGATAAAAAATACCTGATTGTATTTTGGATTAACATGAGCTTTTTAATAAAAACTCTCCTACATGACATTTAAGACAAGCTTTATTCGAGCATAAATGGTCAAATAAATGAATTTGAGCCTGACTTTCGAGTGCATTTTCGGTTTTAATACCTAATGAGGAAAATTCTTTGGTTTTAGAATTGACTTCAGGCGGTAATTGAGCCAATAAATCCAAAGCATAATCAATAAAATGCTCATTAGAATAATGCTGACTCATAAAAAAAAGATAAGGTATGATGGTGTTGATGATAATCAAATGACTAGCAGTTTTTCCGAGATGCTTATGACTGTGCCCTGATGTTTTATCAAACAGATAATGTTCTCTCCAATAAGAGTTTATTTCAACATTAAAAAAATCTTCAATCGATTGCAATTTGGGCTGTTGCTCCAATAAGTGATACAAAGATTGTTGTTTAACGATTAAAGAGGCTAACTGAGCTATACGAATAGTCGGAAAATTACTAGGACGCGTTTTTGAAAATTTCCAAATTTCTTTTTTTAAAGGAATCAGCTGATGCTTGTGCTTCAAAAATTCAAATTCATTTTGCAATTTTTTCGGATAGCTATCTTCAAATAATTCATCCAAAAAACCAGCTACACCAAATAATAAAGCTTCGACCTGAATCGAATTATCGGCATATTTTTTCAGAACTGAATATGGCAGAGATTTACCCAACATTTCAAATGCATCGTGATTGATTTTAAATCCAAAATTTCTACATAACAATAAATAAAGCGCGTCTTCGTAACTTTGCTGACAATAGAGATACAAATGTTCTATGTAATTTGTCTTTTGCTCAAGCCGGCTGATTGCCATACGATCCATCCAGGATTTCCATAAGATATCCGGTACTGAAGAAATTGCTTTTCCGCAAGGAACAGAATACCTAGATGATTCAAGAGACTTATAAGTATGTATTAAAGACGGATTAAGGTAATTTTTCAATTCTAAAACGCTCACATTAAACTGCTGATTTTGAAATAATTCCACATCATTTTCATAAACAACATGTAAAATAAGATTATCGTAAGCCTTATTGTTTTGATGACTATGTTTTAACCAATCAGATGTTTTAACATGTAATTCTACATTACCCGCTAAAAGAATATCATTGATTCTTACTTTTGAATTAAAAAAATCAGGGCCGGAATCCTGATTGTGTTCTCCTACAGAAACTATTTCAATATCCTCTGATTGGGAACCTTTAAAACGGGTTTGTCCTAATAGTTTGTTTTTCCAAATAACATGAAGAAGTGTCTCATTCATATTTTAATAGACTATTTACCCACAGGCTGAGTTGCTTTAATGGCAAAAATATATTTGGTTAAAGCCTCTTTTTGAGAAGCTGTGAGTCTAGATCTCATAGACATATCATCTATAATATATGGCCAGTTTACTTCAGAAATTCTATAAATGCTTTTAGTTCCATGACAATTTGTGCATGTTCCAGTATATATGCCATACCCCTCTGTTAATTGTTGCAGAGTCGCATCAGGATATTTTTCTTTAACGGCAGTTGCTTGTTCTTGACCTGGAGCAAAAACTCCGTTTTTTGATTTAACGGCTTCGCTTACCGGTATCTCCTCTATAACTTCGGGTTTTGAAATAGTTACCTTTGAGGTGGTTTCTGTTTTTTTAGTTGTGTGGCAAGAAACCATCATGCAAACTGCTATCGAGAGAGATGTAAGTCTAAAAAAATTCATAAGTAATAATTTTAATAATCAATAAAATAGCTAAAGTAATTAATTCATTTAATCGACAATCTTGTATTCATTAATTTTTCTGTACAGTGTTCTTTCACTAATACCTAATTCTTGAGAAGCATATTTACGTTTTCCTTTATGTTTTTTCAATGCTTTTTTTATCATGTCGATTTCTTTATCCTGAAGTGATAAAGACTCTTCTAAAACAATTGGCTGAGTAAATCCATCTTGTGTTTCTTTAACAATAATGGGATTATGAATCTGAATTTCGCCAGAGGATGCTACTACAGGAAAATGGTGTTCGGTATTATAAAGTCTGTCGATAGTTTGTAAATCATCAGAAGGTAAATTACCGAGTGTATTTCCACCGACTTTAACAATATCATGTACTACCTTTTTCAAATCATTTAAATCCTTTTTCATATCGAACAACACTTTGTATAACAAATCACGCTCGTTCATTTCGTTTGCAGCACCTGACTGTCCAGACAAATTGGTGGTTATAGCAGGAAGTGTATTAGTATGATAATTAGGCAAATATTGAAGTAAACTATTTAATGTGATTTCTCTTTCTTTTTCGATAATCGAAATCTGTTCGGTAATGTTTTTTAACTGTCGAATATTTCCAGGCCAGTAGTAATTAATCAGCGCCTGTTCGGCCTCTGGAGATAATTTAACAGCCGGCATTCTATATTTAGTAGCAAAATCGCTAGAAAATTTTCTAAACAACAAATAGATGTCATCTTTGCGCTCGCGCAGAGGTGGTAAATTAATAGGAACTGTGTTTAATCGGTAATATAAATCTTCTCGAAATTTTCCTTTTTCAATAGCTAAATTAAAATTAATATTAGTAGCTGCTACAACCCTTACATTTGTTTTCTGAACCTTACTACTCCCTACTCTAATGTACTCGCCTGATTCTAATACTCTGAGCAAACGAGCTTGAGTTGTTAGCGGTAATTCACCCACTTCATCCAAAAAAATAGTTCCTCCGTCTGCTACCTCAAAATAGCCTTTACGAGCTTCATGCGCACCGGTAAACGATCCTTTTTCATGACCAAACAATTCACTATCTATGGTTCCTTCCGGAATAGCTCCACAGTTAACAGCAATGTATTGGCCGTGCTTACGAGAACTGTTTTGATGAATAATTTGTGGAAAAACTTCTTTACCAGTACCACTTTCTCCATTGATCAAAACATTCAAATCAGTAGGAGCAACCTGTCTCGCAATTTCAATAGATCTTTCGAGCAACGGATTATTTCCTATTATTCCAAATCGTAGTTTAATATCTTGTAGGGTCATAATAAACAATTTGATTTAAGGGATTAAGAGATTAAAGAGACTTTATATACATTTAAAGACTTAAAATGGCTCTATTGTATGTGATTATTTTTTTGTTAATATTATATCTCTAAAATTTGAGATTTGTTTTTGTAATACTTCAACTTTATTTAAAATATTCTGTAATTCTATTTCATTCCCATATTTTCTTCTCTCACATATCAATAACTGAGTTTCCATTTCATAAGATGACGTTAAAGCTGTAGTTAAAAATTCAGCAAAATGGACATTAGTTCTTTTGCCTGATCCTTCTGATATATTTGATGGGATAGATACTGCACATTTTTCGAGCTGATTAACTAAATTATATTTTTCTTTATCAGGTAATGTTTCAGTGTATTTATAAACAATATCACACAAATTCATTGCGTCCGTCCAAATAGTCAACTTTTTAAAATTATGTTTAATCATTTCAATCTCATTTCATTTTTTTAACCAATAATTAATGAGTTTATGAGCTACTTTTTAACCATGTTATTTAATTCCTCCAGTCCCTGAAATCCCTTATGTCCATTTAATCTCTTCAGTCAATTTTAATCCATGTAGGTCTTTCTGTCACTAAACACACTCCCCTATCAAAGTTCCGCTTGTACAGCTAGTTACTAAAACATTAACATAATCACCTTTTTTTAAATTGCCTTTAGGAAAAACGACAATCGTATTTTGCGAATTTCGACCGCTCATCATCTCTATTGATTTTTTAGAGACATTTTCAACTAGTACCCTAAAAACCTTACCCAATCCTTCTTTCGTTCTAATTTCGCTATGTTTCCTCTGTAAATCAACAATTTCAGTCAATCGTCTGCTTTTTATTTCACTCGGCACATCATCTTCATATTTACGTTCGGCCAATGTTTTAGGGCGTTCGCTATAAGAAAACATATATGCAAATTCGTATTTAACTTCTTCCATCAACGATAAAGTATCCTGATGTTGCGCCTCTGTTTCACCACAAAAACCAGTAATAATATCAGTACTGATAGAAGCATCAGGCAAAATCCGTCGAATGGCTGCTATCCTATCCAAATACCACTCTCTCGTGTAACCACGATTCATTTTTTCTAATACATCGCTATTACCACTCTGTACAGGTAAATGAATGCATTTGCAAATATTGTCATATTTAGCCATTGTGTACAATACATCATCTCCCATATCTTTTGGATGAGAGGTGGAATAACGAACTCTTAAATCCGGATTAATGAGCGCTACCATCTCCAACAATTGAGCAAAGGTGGTAGAAATGGCTCTTTGTTCATCCGTTAAATTTTCCTTTTTCAAACCGCCGCCACTCCACAAATACGAATTCACATTTTGACCTAATAAAGTCACTTCTCTATACCCTTTATCAAATGCCTCTCTGCACTCACGAACAATCGTTTCGGGCTCCCTACTTCTTTCTCTCCCTCTAGTAAATGGAACCACACAAAAGCTGCACATATTATCACACCCTCGCATGATACTAACAAATGCGCTTACGCCATTATGGTCTAACCTAACCGGAGAAATATCTGCATATGTTTCCTCTTTGCTTAAAATAACATTAATAGCTTGTTGGCCATCTTCTGCCACAGCAATTAAATTAGGCAAATCTCTATAAGCATCAGGCCCCACAACCATATCAACTAATTTTTCCTGTTCCAAAAATTGATGTTTCAATCTTTCTGCCATACAACCAAGAACGCCAATCAACACATCCTTATTTTTTCTCTTAACTTTTTTGTAATCATATAATCGCTGACGTACACGAGATTCGGCATTTTCTCGTATAGCACAAGTATTTACAAAAATTAAATCCGCTTCTTTATAGTCAGTTGTGGTCGTGTAGCCTTTATCAATTAGAATGGAAGCCACAATCTCACTGTCAGCAAAATTCATCTGACACCCATAACTTTCCAAAAACAACTTTTTTCCATTCGAAGGCAAAGTTTCTGAGCTTTTTATTTCGAGAGCTTCACCTTGCTTAGATTCATCTATTATTTTGTTCTCCATGTTTTACAATAAGTGTGCAAAGATAAAGCTTTGTTCTGACATTTTGACACATTAACCATTTTTCACATTTTTAATTTATCAAACACCTATATCAACACAAAAAATTGATTATCAGTTGTTTAAAAAACAAATTGATACCATTATTTAAATACCATGAAAGTTAAATACAATAAAAATTAGGTTTATTCAATTTTAATTTTTTTCCTTTGCAAACTTTTTTTTGTGCTTAGAACATATTTTTAGCGATTAAAATCATCACTTTTATATTAAAAAAAGCCGTAAAATTGAAAATTTAAAATAATAGAATACAATATATAATAGGTATGGGAAAAAATTTAGTTATTGTGGAATCTCCGGCTAAAGCTAAAACTATTGAAGGTTTTTTAGGAAAGAATTTTACTGTTAAATCTAGTTTTGGCCACATTAGAGATTTGGTTAAGAAAGGATTTGGTGTTGATATAGAAAACAACTTCACCCCTACTTACGAAGTACAACCCGATAAACAAAAAGTAATTGCAGAGCTGAAAAAACTCACTGAAGGAGCCGATATGGTTTGGTTGGCATCCGATGAGGATCGAGAGGGAGAAGCTATTAGCTGGCATTTGTACGAAACGTTAGAATTATCCAAAAAAAACACAAAACGTATCGTATTTCATGAAATCACTAAACCGGCCATTTTAAAAGCTATTGAAAATCCTAGAGAAATTGACATTAATTTAGTGAATGCCCAACAAGCTCGTCGTGTGTTAGACAGATTAGTTGGTTTTGAACTTTCTCCAATTTTATGGCGCAAAGTTAGGCCAAGTTTATCTGCCGGACGAGTACAATCAGTTGCTGTTCGATTAATTGTGGAAAGAGAGCGAGAAATACAAAAATTTGAATCTACTTCTGCTTATAAAGTTTCTGCCTTATTTAAGGTAGGGTCTGGCATATTAAAAGCGGAGCTTGATAAGCGCTATGCTAAAGAATCCGATGCAATGGCATTTCTAGAAAAATGCAAAAATGCCTCTTTTACTATCGAAAGCCTTGAAACAAAACCGGCAAAACGTTCTCCAGCTGCTCCATTTACCACATCTACTTTACAACAAGAAGCAGCTCGCAAATTAGGTTTTTCTGTAGCTCAAACCATGCAGATAGCTCAGCGCTTATATGAGGCAGGTAAAATTACCTACATGAGAACAGACTCGGTTAATTTATCTGATACCGCTTTGGGACAAGCTAAACAAGCTATTAACGAAAATTATGGTGCTAAATACCATCATCCTCGCAAATACAAAAACAAAAACAAAGGTGCTCAAGAAGCTCACGAAGCCATCAGACCAACCTATATAGACAGGACATCTGTTGATGGTGAACGAAATGAGCAACGGTTGTACGATTTGATTTGGAAAAGAACCATTGCTTCACAAATGAGTGATGCTGAATTGGAGAAAACAACCGCAAAAGTCAATGTAAGTGGGGCTACAGAATTATTTATTGCTCAGGGCGAAGTTTTAAAATTTGATGGTTTCTTAAAAGTTTACATGGAAGGAACTGATGATGAAAATACGGATGATGAAAATTCCTCTATGCTACCTCCAATGAAAATTGGAGAACTCGTAGAAAGTCAATTCATTTCGGCAACTCAACGCTTTACTCACCATCCGGCAAGATATTCTGAGGCTAGTTTAGTAAAAAAATTAGAAGAACTAGGAATAGGTCGTCCGTCAACTTATGCCCCGACTATTAGTACGGTTCAAAAACGTAATTATGTTGAAAAAACAGATAAAGAAGGCTGGTCAAGACAATATGTGAGTTTAAGTTTGACCAAAAAGAATATTACCAGAGAGACAAAAATAGAAAATACAGGTGCTGAAAAAGCCAAATTATTTCCGACTGATATTGGAATGGTTGTAAATGATTTTTTACTTAAGTATTTCCCAACTATTTTAGATTTTAACTTCACTGCTAAAGTTGAAGAAGAATTTGATGAAATTGCAGAGGGGCATCTTGACTGGCAAAGCATGTTAAAAGACTTTTACACGCCATTTCACGAAACGGTAGAATCAACCACTGAAAATAGTGAACGCGCAAGTGGAGAACGCCAACTAGGAATAGATCCTGAAAGCGGTAAACCCGTAAGCGTTCGTGTAGGTCGCTTTGGACCCTTAGCACAAATTGGTGAAAGTTTTGAAGGCTCTGATGAAAAACCTAAATTTGCCAGCCTAAGAAAAAATCAAAGCATTGAAACTATTACACTAGAAGAGGCTTTAGACTTATTTAAACTTCCAATGACGCTAGGTCATTATGATGGTAAAGAAGTAGTTGTTTCAGTTGGAAGATTTGGTCCATATATCAAATTAGACGATGCCTTTATATCTATTCCCAAAAGTATAGATCCTTTAACGCTTGATATGGAAAAAGCGATTGAAATTATTAAAGAAAAGGAAGAGGCAGATGCACCAATTGCACATTACCAGGAAAAAGGCGTAACCAAGGGTAAAGGTCGTTTTGGTCCATTTATTAAGTATGATGGTTTATTTATCAATGTTCCAAAAGCATATAATTTCGACCATTTATCTCAAAAAGATATTGAAGAACTTATAGAGAAAAAATTAGATAAAGAAGCAAACCGATTTATACAACAATGGCCCGAAGAAAAAATTGCTATTGAAAATGGTCGATGGGGACCATTCATTAAGTTCGGGAAATTAATGTTAAAACTAATCAAAAATGGTGGTGGAAAATATACTCCTGAAGAATTGATTACAGTATCATTAGAAGATGTAAAAAAAATGATAATAGCTCAAGTGCCTAGCGCATTTGATAAAAAATCATCCAAAAAATCAACCACATCTTCAGGAAAATCGAAAGTGGTAAAATTACCAAAAGAACCAACAAAAAAAATATCAACCTCAAAAGCAGCCTCTGCTAAAACAGCACCTAAAAAAGTGGCTGTAAAAAAAACAGTTTCAAAGAAGAGTTAATTTAATCTCTTCTTTGAACACTATCCTACTTAATGATTTGAGTTAAATTCATTTTTAACTACTAACTTCTTAATCTGTTTAAATCAAAATTGATTCAAACAGATTAAAAAACATGTAACAATTTCTTGTTATTTCTCGTAAAATAAATAAGAAGATTGTTATAATTCAATTCGGGTTCTTATCCTTGTTTATTATTTTATTAAAGATTTCGTCTTTTAAAATTCCGAACTCAGCCCAATAAATAGATGTGGTTTGGTGTTGGTTTTTCAGGTTAATGCAATTTTATTATTGCGTTAAATCATGTCAGCCAAGGAGAGGTATCATAGTTGATTGTCCGTATAAATCATATTTTCGCGCGAAGATAAAAGTCAATAAATAGATAACTTACAATTTAATATTACTGTCATGAAAAACAAAAATCAACTTGGGGTTTATATCAGGGGAATTGGTCAACTTAAAGTTGAAAAACATTCTGACCTGAGTATAAGAGAAATGGGCGCAATGGCGATAAAAAATGCCATGAAAGATGCAAATGTTGAAACAATAGATGCGATTTATTTGGGTAACATGCTTTCGGGTATGATTTCTAATCAACAACACCTTGGCCCTTTAGTAGCTTGTCAAGCAGGTCTTAAAGGTGTTGAGTCTGTAACCTTAGAAGCAGCCTGTGGTTCTGGAGGAGCAGCACTCAGAGCTGGATTTTTAGCAATTATGAGTGGCTTGTGCGAAAACGTGGTAGTTTGCGGTTTGGAAAAAATGTCGCACTTAGATAAAGATTTTATCAGTCGCTCTATTGCTACTGCATCCGATTGGGAAACAGAAGGAGGCAATGGAGAAACATTTGTGACCCTCAATTCTAAGTTAATGGATATGTATATCAAAAAATACAATATTTGCCCAAACTCATTTGGTATGTTTGCTATAAATGCGCACAATAATGGGTTTACCAATTCCAATGCTTTATTCAACAAAAAAATAAGCACGAATGATTATTTAAACTCAAAATTCATTTCAGGTAATGTTCGTTTATACGATGCTTCTCCTATATGTGATGGGGCTGCTGCTGTCGTCTTGTCCAAATATCCGGCGCCAGAAAAAGACATACAAGTGAAAATAACAGCATCAGCTTGTTCTACCGAATTTGTAGGCATCAATGACAGAAGTTCGCCTCTTAGTGCAGAAGGCGTTAAGCGTTCGGGCGAAAAAGCATATAAAATGGCGGGAATAACGGCTAAAGACGTTGATTTTTTTGAGTGCCATGATGCTTATTCAATTATCTCGACACTATCACTCGAAGCGATGGGATTTGCAGAGCCCGGTGAAGGATGGAAACTAGCAGAAGATGGGGAAATTTTTTTAAATGGAAAAATTCCTATTTCAACATTTGGAGGATTAAAAGCAAGGGGGCATGCCATTGGAGCTTCGGGCGTATATCAAGCTGTTGAAGCCTATTTACAGCTCACCGGCCAAGCATCAGAAAACCAAATAAAAAAAGAAGCACGTATTGGGCTTTTGCAAAGTATTGGAGGCACAGCATCCACAACCATTACACATGTTATGGTTAGACAATAAATATCTTTTAAACCCACTGTAAATAAACTAAAATCATTATGTAAAAACTAAGTTAGATGTTTTTCCGAATTATTTTATCTTTGCCGCCTTATGAGTAAAATAAAGAAAAACATTTTTATTGAAAATGCAGAAATTGTAGATATTTCATCAGAAGGAAAATCGGTAGCAAAAGTAGATGGAATGGTTATTTTTGTGGATGGAGGTGTGCCGGGAGATATAGCTGACGTCATGATAACCCGAAAAAAAAACAATTATGCCGAAGGTTACATAGTTACTTTAAAATCTACTTCTCCTAACCGTTTGGAATCTAAATGCGAACATTTTGGCCATTGCGGTGGCTGTAAATGGCAAAATATGGATTACCAAACACAGTTATTGTTTAAGCAAAAAACTGTAGCAGATGCATTGACTCGTATAGGTAAGTTAGATGTTTCAACAATGAAACCTATTGTACCAAACACTGATAACTATTTTTACAGAAATAAACTCGAATTTTCATTTTCTGATAAAAAATGGCTTACGAATGAAGAAATAAAAAGCGGTGAAACTATTGATAATCGTAACGCATTAGGTTTTCACATCCCAAAAATGTTTGATAAAATTTTAGACATTAAAAACTGTTATTTACAACCCGAACCATCAAACTCTATAAGAAATGAGATTAGGCATTTCGCCAATAAAAACAACCTATCATTTTTTAACATCCGAAACAAGGCAGGTTTACTACGAACATTGATGATTCGGACATCAAGTAATGGCGAACTAATGGTATTGATTCAGTTTTACGAAAATGAGCCGGACAACATACTGTTGTTATTAAACCATTTAAAAATTACATTCCCTCAAATTACCTCCCTCCAATATGTAATTAACCAAAAAGGAAATGACACACTTCAAGATTTAGAGATTATCACATTTAGTGGGCGTGATTATATTTTTGAAGAAATGGAAGGGCTCAAATTTAAAATTAGCGCCAAATCTTTTTATCAAACTAATTCGCAACAAGCTTATGAATTATATAAAATCACCCGTGATTTATGCGAATTAACAGGTAATGAAATCGTTTATGATTTATATACAGGAACCGGTACCATTGCAAACTTTGTGGCAAGAAATACAAAAAAGGTAATAGGGGTTGAATATATAGAAGATGCTGTAATTGATGCCAGAAACAATTCTGAGTTGAATGAAATTACAAACACTCAATTTTATTCTGGAGACATGAAAGATGTTTTGAATACAGATTTTATTGCAAAACACGGTAAACCTGATGTTATAATCACAGACCCTCCAAGGGCTGGTATGCATGAAGATGTTGTGAGCGTTATTTTGAAAGCTGCTCCTCAAAAAATAGTGTATGTGAGTTGCAATGCCTCAACACAAGCCAGAGATTTATCTATGATGGTTAATGATTATGTTATAAAAGAAATAAGACCTGTAGACATGTTTCCACAAACCGCGCATGTTGAAAATGTAGTGCTTTTGATTAAAAAATAAATAGTTAATTTTATAGAAAATTGATGTAACTATTTTAGAAAATATAAGTTTAATAATAATAGAAATTTAATTGTAGTCATTAACCTCTTAATAATTGATAGATATGAGTAATACATTTGAAGTGATAGAAAAGGAAATAATTGGGACATTAAAATTTCCTCATGATGAAGTTTTATCCGATGCTGAATTGATAACTGAAAGAAATTTAGAGCTTAAAAGAGCTTTATCTTTAGGCAATTTAGAACACACCAAAATAAAAATTTATTTTGAAGACGATAAATCTCGAAAATTAGTTGAAACAACTGTTTGGGGTGTTACCGATAAAAGAGTCATCTTAAAACAAGGTGTTGTCATTCCTATTAATAGGGTTCATAAAATTTCTATATAAAATTCGCCCAGTTTTAACAGAGGAGGCTGTCTCAAAAGGGCAGTCTTTTATGTTTCTGTTATACTGTGTAAAAAATTGGCATGCCGTATAATTGTTTCATCATATCCCCAACCATGAAAAATCAAAAGAAGTGAAATTGTTCATTAGGCCTCCTCAAATAATTAGACATTTTTATAAAGATGCCTTATGGCGAATGAATAAACATGAGCCTAAAATTTTCCTTACTTTTGATGATGGACCAATTCCAGAACTAACACCTTGGATATTAGATTTATTAAAAAAATATCAGATAAAGGCGACTTTTTTTTGTGTTGGAGAAAACATTGATAAATATCCAGATATTTTCAATCATATTATCAAAGATGGCCATCAAGTTGGAAACCATACATACAATCATCTAAAAGGCTGGAACGTTACCACCAATTCTTACATTGAAAATGTAATGAAATGTCAAACCGCCATTACATCAAATTTATTCAGACCACCTTATGGGAAAATTTCAAAAAGTCAGCACAAAATCTTAGTTCGTCATTTTAAAGTCGTATTTTGGGATGTATTAAGTTATGATTATGATTCATTTACGTCACCAGAAGAATGTTTGAAAAATTGCATTCACTATTCAAGAAACGGCTCTATTGTTGTTTTTCATGATAATTTAAAAGCTGAACATAATTTAAAATATACCTTACCCCTCTTTATTGAACATTTTTTAAACTTAAATTATAAATTTGATTTGCTTTGAAAACAAAAAATCTTAATTACTTATTAATTCTATTACTTGCAACCATCATTGCTTGTAAAAACACCTCTACAGAAACCACCTCATCATTTAAAGTTTGGGGAAATTGTGAGCAATGCAAAAGCACCATAGAATCTTCTTGTAATGTAAATGGAGTTGTTCAAAAAGATTGGAATGTTGATTCTAAAATCATGACCATTACATTCGATACTGCCAAAATTAAATTACATGCCATTCAAAAGTTAATTGCCAAATCTGGTTACGATAACGATGGTTTTATTGGAGATAATACAACATATTCCAATCTAGTAGAGTGTTGTCAATACGATCGTAAACCAACTGATTTAAAATAAAAAATGTATGTAATAATTATTAAACAGTGGACAATTTATAAAGCAATGCTTGCTTTTCTTGTTTTAGCATTGTTTAGTTGTGCACCAAAAAAAATCAATCAATCTACATTTAGTAATCTTTACAAAAAAGGTCAGCATGATTTTAATGATAAGTTCATAATTTATCACCTCAATGATAGTGTTAGTAAACTGTTTTTCGACTTTTCTAATGAACGTTTCCTTTATAAAAAGGCAGATACAAACGCTCATTATTACAGTAACATAAAAGTATTCTTAAAAATTAAATCTGTAGATGACTTGAATCTTGTTAAAGATACTTCCTCACTAATTATATATGATAAACAAGACCATAATTTATCCAAACAACTATCTGGCAGCCTCTTATTTAAACTAAAAAAAGGGACTAGTTATTACATTGATATAGACATTAGAGATATTAATAAAAAGGTTAATTATACGTCTACTGTATTTTCAGATAAGACAACTCGTTTTTTGAGACAAAATTTTTTAATATCAAATAATAACGGAGATATTTTTTTTTCTTCCCATTACAAACCAAACGAAAAGGTTGTCGTACATACTAATATAAATAAAGATACATCGTATCAAATAGACTGTTTTAATTCTAATTTTAATTTAGCATCCCCTCCATTTTCTTCTGAACCAATGCCCCATTTCAGTTATAAGCCAGATTCTAGCTATCTACTAAGTACAAATAATCAAAAATTAGAAATTTTATTATCTAAAAAAGGGTTTTACCATCTAAAAACAAATCATACAACAAAAGATGGAGTTACTTTTTTTGTATTTGATTCGGTGTTTCCTAAACTGAAAAATACAGAGAAAATGATTTTAGCAACAAGGTATGTTATGGCTAAAAAAGAATTTGACGGATGCATGGCCTCAAATAATAAAAAAGAATGTATCGATAAATTTTGGTTGGATATTGGAGGTAATACAGACAAAGCCAAAGAACTCATTAAAAAATATTATGGAAGGGTACAAGAAGCAAATATATTATTTACAAGTTTTAAAGAAGGCTGGAAAACCGACCGAGGTATGATATACATTATATTTGGTCCTCCAAATAAAGTTTCTAAAACAAAAAATGAAGAGATTTGGACTTATGGTGAAATAGACAATAGTAATTCGATTATTTTTTATTTTGTAAAAGTAATTAATCCTTTTACGGACAATGATTACTATTTACAACGAAATGAAACTCTAAAAGAACCCTGGTATCAAGCAGTGGATTCGTGGAGGCAAGGTAAAATATATCTAGGAAAATGAACTAGAAACTGATAAAATATAGCGATATAAACGCTATTTTATAAAATGTCTTTTGAAACTAACTGGCAATTAAAAAGCGAACTGAAATGCTTTTTTAACTTTTCCTTGATTTGATTCATATCAACATCCTCTCCTAATTCTTTATTCAAACTCGTAACAGATTTATCTTGTATACCACAAGGGATAATATTTGAAAAATAATCTAGGTTAGCATTTACGTTAAATCCCCAACCATGCATTGTTACCCATCGACTGCAACGAACTCCCATAGCACAAATTTTTCGAGCTTTAAAAACATTATCAGCATCTAACCATACACCGGTTTCTCCATGACTTCTTCCTGCTTTAATGCCATATTCATCTAAGGTCAGGATAATGGTTTCTTCTAACAATCGAAGATATTTATGAATATCCGTAAAAAAATGATCTAAATCTAAAATAGGATAAGCAACCAATTGTCCAGGTCCGTGATACGTAATGTCTCCTCCACGATTAATTTTATAATAAGTCGCTTGCTTATTCTCTAACTCCTTACTATTGATTAACAAATGAGAGGCATCACCACTTTTTCCTAGTGTATAAACATGAGGGTGCTCAACAAATAATAAATGATTGGTTGTTTCAATCTGTTCAGTAGCTTCCAAATTACGATTCGTAATTTTTTGTGCTATTGTATTGTTAAATATATTTTCTTGATAATCCCAACATGTTTTATAATCCATCAATCCAAGATCTTCAAAAAACACGTGCTTTTTCAATATATATAAGTTAATTTATCAGTTAATTTTTGATAACTCGTCTTTCAATTGGTTTATGACATTGACTTCAACAGCATCTATATTTTTCAAATCAGCCAAATAACAAGAAATCCAATCTCCAATATGAATTAAATAAAAAAATTGTTCAAGTTTAGAATTTCCTTTTGCTGTAATATCGGTTACAGAGTGACTATACTTAGAGAAAATGTTTTTACAAATCTCATAGCGTTTTATAGTTCTTGTATAGTCAAAAGAAGTTCTGAAAGTAATAACTGCCAAATGATCATTTTTTTCTGTCCACCCTACTAATTCATTATGATTCATTTCTGGCAATGTATGATGCCAAGACAACATTTTACTATTTTCATTAATTTGTTGCCTAAATCTAACAACGGCCCCCTCGCAAGTACCTAATGAGTATATGACTGGAATTTTATCAATTAAGATATTAGCAACACTCAACGCTTCTTTATGAATATATGTGTTTTCTGAATCTAATAATTTAATACTTGACAAAACCTGATTTAATAAATCAGATTTCACAAGCTCATTAAATTCCATAATTTTGAATAATTGAACTAATGAATACCCAATACAAGAACGCGGAGGGTGTCCTCCTGGAATAAGAATAACATCAAACCCATGCTCTTTAGCCAACTCATAAACCTTTCCACCACTAGTAACACAAACAATTTGAGCCTTTTGAGATATAGCTTGCTGCATGGCACAGATAGTTTCTTCTGTATTTCCACTATATGAAGATATAATGACTAAAGAAGATGAATTAACAAATGCCGGTAAGAAATAATCCTTATTAACAATAATAGGAACAGGACACTCTGATTGTACCAATTCAGATAAAATAGTACCCCCTATTCCTGATCCACCTAAACCTGTAACAACAACATTTTGAATATTGTTTTTTTTAGTCAACTGAGCAATGCTTGCAATATCATAAGCTTGCTGCAACTGCTTTGTAAACCCTTCTACTAAATTCTTCATAATTAATTAGCTAGTAAAAATAATAAAATATTGCAAACAAAGTCATTTAATAGGTTTAATAATCTATCTAATAGCATTTTCATATTGATTAACCGCTTCTATCCATGGTTTAGGTACCTCAATAGTTAGTTTAGTGTCATAATTCATGCAAACTAATGTACTTTTACCATGCGCGCAAAGAAATGTATCATGACCATTTTCAACAGTGAGTACGTTATCAATTTCAAAACTTTTTGTTCCAAATTTTGAAATCTTAGTATAACAATATACTTCATCCTCCAATAATATTGGCCTTTTGTAAGTTATATCGGTATGACCCAATATCATACCTGTTTTTATCCAATCAATATTATTCCTAAAAACATCTTTAAAATATTTCACACGGGCTACTTCAAAATATGTAATATGATTGGCATTATTCACATGCCCCTGCTTATCTATATCTTTAAAACGAATTTGAATATTAATTTTATGATGATAACCAGCTAATAACTCATTTAAATTCATAAACTATACTTCACGATTTAATAAATGGCGAGCAAATTCTTTTAGATTATTTAATTTTTCTTTATTCGCACTAAGTTCATTCAAATGTTCAAACGCTAATTCTGTATGTTTATTAGCTTCTTTAACAGCCAAAGCTCTAACGGCTAATGCATCATAAAGTTGCTTAACTTCTGTAATCTTATCCAGATTTGAAATATCTTTGGTTGACAACAATTGTTCAAATCTCTTTTTTTGAGATTCATTTGCTAATTGAATTGCACTAAGTAATAAAAACGTTTTTTTATTGGAAATAATGTCTCCGCCCAATTGTTTACCAAATTTCTCATCTTCGGCATACACATCCAATAAATCATCCAAAATTTGAAATGCAATGCCTATATGCTTCCCAAATTCATATAAATGATTTTGATTATCAACAGATGCATTCGCGCAAATAGCGCCCATTTGTAAACTGCAGCCTAATAATACGGCTGTTTTTTTGGTTATCATTTCTATATAATCAGCTACTGAAACATATTCTGTGGTTTCAAAATTCATGTCCATTTGCTGTCCTTCACATACTTCCAACCCTGTTTTTGTAAAAATTCTCAATAAATCAGGAATGTAATTCGATTTAGATTTTGATAAAACATCATAAGCTTTTACCAGCATTCCATCCCCACTAAGTAATCCAATCCCGTGACCCCATTTTTCGTGCACAGTTACACTTCCTCTGCGTAAAGGAGCGTTATCTAAAATATCATCATGTATTAACGAAAAATTATGAAATAACTCAACTGCCAATGCTGCCGGTATGGCTTCATCAGGATTTTCATCGAATAAATCACAACCAACTAATGTCATTAAAGGCCTAACACGTTTACCTCCCAATCCAATAATATAATCCATAGGATTATACATTTCTTTGGGAGATAATTCTCTTAATTTGTTTTGTTGCTCTTGAATGGCATGATTTAAACGTTGAAATAACGAAGAGTAAGCTTGCACGTTAATTAATTTTATTTGGTTTCTGCCATTTTTAACAAATACGTTCCATAACCACTTTTTGTTAATGGAGTAGCAACTTTAATTAATTGTTCTTTATCAATAAATCCCATATTATAAGCCACCTCTTCGATACAACCAATTTTTAATCCTTGTCTTTCCTCTATAACTTGAACAAATTGACCTGCTTGCATCAAAGAAGGAAAAGTTCCTGTATCTAACCAAGCTGTTCCTCTATCTAAAATTGAAACTTTTAATTGATTTCGGATTAAATACTCCTTATTAACATCCGTAATTTCATACTCTCCACGAGCAGACGGCTTTAATGTTTTGGCTATTTCAACAACCGAATTATCGTAAAAATACAAACCCGGTACAGCATAATTTGATTTTGGATGAGTTGGTTTCTCTTCAATTGATAACACATTGTGATGCTCATCAAAATCAACCACTCCATAGCGTTCAGGATCACTGACATGATAAGCAAACACTACTCCTCCTTCAGGATTATTAATTTTTTGCAACATCCTTCCCAAACCTACTCCATAAAAAATATTATCTCCTAAAATCAAAGCTACTTTATCGTTACCGATAAATTTTTCACCAATTACAAATGCTTGAGCTAATCCATTTGGAACCTCCTGCACAGCGTAAGAAAATTTACATCCCAGTTGTTCTCCATTTCCTAACAACCGCTCAAAATTAGGTAAATCATGTGGGGTAGAGATTATTAATATTTCACTAATTCCAGCCATCATCAAAACAGACAATGGATAATAAATCATGGGTTTATCATATATTGGCATCATTTGTTTGCTCATCGCCAATGTTAATGGATGCAACCTTGTTCCTGAACCTCCTGCCAAAATTATTCCTTTCATTTGTAAAGTATATATGGGTTTTATATTTTAATTCAATTACTCTTTATCTAAGTTTTCGCTTAAACACTAAAATTAAATAACTAAAAGTTATATTTATTGGTCTTAAAAATAGGATTTTTATTTTAAAACAATTAGTTTTTAATGTTGTTTTTATTTAAATATTAAGCAAATGCTTATTAAGTTTACATCCTAAAATCATAGTTCATGCTCGCTCAAAACTCTCACAAATCAGTTATTTATTGGTTATTATCCGGTTGTGCCTTAATTTATATCATGGTTATTGTTGGATGCATCACTAGGCTAACTCATTCTGGATTATCAATAACAGATTGGAGTTTTATGGGTTCGATGCCGCCGCTAACTAAAAAAGCTTGGTTAGAACGTTTTGCAAAATACCAAGAAAGTCCTGAATTTATAAAAGTGAATTATACGATGAGTTTGTCTGAATTTAAACATATCTTTTTTTGGGAATACATTCACAGAATGATTGGAAGAATAATGATGTATGTTTTTTCAATAGGCTTAATCTTTTTAATAATTAAAAAGAAAATAAATAGAAACATGCTACCATCCCTACTTTTATTGTTTTTTATGGGTGCAATGCAAGCTGTGATTGGTTGGTGGATGGTGTACAGCGGATTACAGAAAAAACCTGCTGTAAGTCACTTCAGATTAGCTACACATCTCATGAGTGCCTTTACATTATTTGCTTTTACTTTTTGGTTTGCTCTAAAATTAATTAATAAGGAAAAAACTATAACAGAAAATAACGGCAATCGTTTGAAATGGTGGTCATTATCTTTTTTTATCGTATTAATTATACAAATTATTTATGGTGCATTCACTGCTGGTTATGTTGAAGGTGATGCTGCTAAAATAAGGCCTGGTCAAATATTTAATACATGGCCTAAAATGGGAAATGATTGGATGCCTGAACAGGTTACAATGAAATCAGACCTATACAGTAACTTTCTTGAAAATGCAGCCGGAATACAATTTATACACCGAATATTAGCCATTCTTGTTGTGGTTTTACTTTGTGTAATATGGAATAAATCAACCAAACTCAATTTAACCACTTCTCAGTATAAAGCAATCACATTTTTAATTTATGGGGTAACAATACAATTTATCCTTGGAGTATTTACACTAATATATCAAGTGCCTGTTGTTCTAGGAGTATTACACCAAACTGGTGCATTTTTTCTATTTGCTTCTTGTGTGTATTTATTATTTCATACGTTCAAAAAAACTCATGCCATTTAATTTGGATATTTTTAAAAACTAATTTTCAACGTTTTTTTCATCATCATTAACGTTCACATAATGCATTCAATAACTCATTGATATCATCTTGCGTATTAAAAGAATGAATGCAAACCCTCAAACGTTCTTGATCTTTCTTAACCGTAGGACTTTTAATAGATTTTACAAAAAAGTTTGATTTTGCTAATGTGTTTTCTAATTCCTGCACCTGAGTATTGCCTGAAGCTATTTTACAATGAATAGCGCTATTACTTGGGATAAATGCCTTTTGTTTCTTGAGATGATCATTAAAATAAAGAATATTATTTTTAAGTTTCTCTATTTCTTTAGTAGTGTGTAATAATTGATAGGCTGCTTTAATTGATAACAAGCTATGTTCGGACATAGCCGTTGTATAAATAAAAGAACGAGAAAAATTTATTAAATAATCCTTTAATAGATGGTTCCCAACAATGGCCGCACCATGACAGCCCATGGCTTTACCATATGTGTAAATTCTTGCAAAACAATCATTTTCAATATTCAATTCTTGACACATTCCCTGGCCATTTTTACCAAATACTCCCACTGCGTGAGCTTCATCAACTATTAAGTAGACATTTTCATATTCTTTACATAATGTAACTATTTCGAGTAATGGTGAAGAATCACCGTCCATTGAATAAACACTTTCTACTAAAATATAAATACTGTTAAATGAATGATGATACCTATTCAATAAATCTCTTAATGAACTACTGTCATTATGCCTGAATTTATAATGAGTTGCAAAACTTAATCTGATTCCATCAATTAAAGATGCGTGGATCAATTCATCGCTCAAAATCAAATCCCTCTTTTGAGGTACCGATGATAAAAATCCTATGTTAGCATCGTAACCCGAATTATAAATTAGTGCAGAATCTGCTTTATGAAACTGAGCAATAGTTTGTTCTATGTCCTGAAACAACAAGGAATTACCACTAATTAGTCTCGAGCCTGTAGAACCTATTTTTGAAGAACCAACTAACTTATTAATTTCTTCAAATAGCAACCCTCTTGATGAAAATCCTAGATAATCATTACTTGAAAAATCAATTTGAGGATAACTAATTTTTAAAGAACGAAATAAATCATTCTCCTTCACTTGGTTAAGTCTATTTTGCAATTGTTGAGGAAACATAACCTATTAAATTTCAATTAATAAAAATGCCCTAAATGAATAATTGTATTTTTCATTTAGGGCAACATTTAAAAAAACATCATTAATTTATCTCCTCATGTTTTAACTTATCTACAAATGCTTGCTTAGTATTTAACCCTAAAATTTTAAACATTTCCATATCTTGGTTATACAATGGATTTGGAGTCGTTAATAATTTTTCGCCAGCAAAAATAGAATTAGCACCCGCCATAAAACATAAAGCCTGCCCTTCCATACTCATGTTTAAACGGCCTGCTGATAAACGAACCGCTGTTCTTGGCAAAACAATACGTGCAGTCGCAATCATTCTAACCATATCCCAAATTGGAACAGGTGGTTGATTTTCTAATGGTGTACCTTCAACAGCCACTAAAGCGTTAATAGGAACCGATTCAGGCTGAGGCTTTAATAAACTTAAGGTATATAACATCCCTACTCTATCTTCTACCTTTTCTCCCATTCCTATAATTCCACCTGAACAAACCGTTAATCCTGCTTTACGAACATTATTAATCGTATTTAATCGATCATCAAATTTGCGTGTAGAAATGATATTTTCATAATTATCTTCGCTAGTATCAATATTATGATTATAAGCATATAACCCAGCATCTGCTAAACGTTTCGCCTGATCTTCAGTTACCATACCAAGGGTAGCACATACCTCTAAGCCTTTATCATTTATGGTTTTAACCATATCAAGCACCGTATCGAAATCTCTATTATCACGTACCTCTCTCCATGCAGCTCCTAAACACATACGACTTGCACCACCGGCTTTAGCATTATTGGCAGCCTCCTCAACTTCAGGTACACTCATCAATTTATGAACTTTAACCTCTGTATGATAACGTGCAGCTTGAGGACAGTATGAACAATCCTCAGGGCAACCTCCAGTTTTGATAGATAATAATGAACTAACCTGAACTTCACCAACGGTATGATGTTGTTTATGAACCTCAGCAGCTCTGTATATTAATTCCATTAAAGGTGTGTTATACACGTTTAAAATTTCGTCTTTTGTCCAATCTTTTGTTGCCATTCTATTTTTTAAATATCAAACCAAATGTAGTATAAAAGCCACAAATCACAAAACGATATTTCTTTCACCTATTTAAATTGTTTGTTTTTTATTTGCCATTCTTGCCCTGAGTTTATCGAAGGGCGGTAAAACCATGCATCTTCATTTGTCTTTGTGCGCGCAACACATGGTTATTTCATAACAAGATGTTCGTAATTTATTTTTTCAGGTATGCTTAGAAGTGGATTAATGAACGTAATTTGTTGCATGAAAAAAACAATTGTCTTTTTTTTATTATTCTTTAGTTTTAGCTATTTTCAAACAAATGCACAATTTTCTGAAAGTAAGGAAAGAAAAAAAATGTGGAGAAAATCAGCTAGAAAGCACAAAAATAGAGATGCTTTTAATCCTTATTTAAGTAAAAAAAATAAACCAAGTTCTGAATTAGCCAAAGAAAATATACGTGAACAAAAACGTCAGTTAAAAGCGGCAAAAAAACAAAAACGTAAAAACAAAAAAAAATTAGGTTACAACTAAAGTCAAACCACCAGTTGTCGCCTTGAGTTATTTTTTGCCTTCGTTCTTGCAAAAAATTATATCGAAAGGCCGTAAAAAAATTCTCGATACGAAAATTCAAAAAAGCAGAATTTTCTACTCTAACCAACAGTTGAACAAAAAAAGTACACTTCCCTCTACTTAGGAGAAAGATGTATGGAATCGGTGCTCAAACTGAAAACTTTTATTTAAAAAAAATTCTACTCTCCGGAGATGTCATCCTTAATTTTCTCCTCCCCCTTTGGGGAGGTCGGGAGGGGCTATTCCCCCCTCTCCTTCCGAGAGGGGTCGGGTGTGAGGCCGGTACTAAAACAAAAAAGCCGTCTTTTTGAGACGGCTTCTTAAACTTATTATATCATATTATTCCGATTTTTTATCAAAATCTACTACAACTGGAGTTGAGATACACAATGATGAGTAGGTACCGATAATACGTCCAATCAACAAGGCGAAAATAAAGCCTCTTATACTTTCTCCACCAAATATGAATATAACTAATAACACGAAAAATACTGTTAATGAAGTTAATATTGTACGACTTAAAGTACTATTCAAAGCGTAATTAATAAGAGTGTTACGCTCTTCTCCAGTTGAATCTGCGTTCGCTTTTTCTGCTAAACGTTCACGGATACGGTCAAATACAACTACAGTTTCTGTCATTGTATAACCCATAACTGTTAAAATAGCCGCAATGAAATCTTGTCCAATTTCTAAAGAGAAAGGAACAATACCATCCAATATTGTGTAAAAAGACAATACCATTAATACGTCGTGAAATAATGCGACAACTGCTCCTAAACCATATTGCCATTTTTTAAATCGAACAACGATATACACAAACATTACCAAACAAGAGAATAAAATAGCTGCGTATGCACCGTATAAAATATCGGTAGCAATGGTAGGTCCCACTTTTTGTTGACTCACTAATTCATGTTTAGCATTTAATTTAGCCAATCCTTGATTTAAGGATTCTTCAACTTCAGAATCAACAGTAGCCGAATTATCAGAAACTCTATAAGAAGTCGTTATTTTCATCTGATTATTGCCTCCAACTGTTTTCACTTCTAAAGAGGCATCTTTAAATGCATCCTTTAAAGATTGCTTAACTTCTTCCGTATTCATTTCTTTATCAAAACGTACTTGATATGTTCTACCACCTCTAAAATCTACTCCTAATTTCAAGCCACCATGAACAAAATACATAACCATACCCAACACGATGATAACAGATGAAATGGCATAATAAATTTTTCTACGTCCAACAAAATCAAAAGCAACATTTTTGAATGAGTTTCTTGTCGTTGAATTATCAAATGGAATTTCCATTTTACGAACCAACATCCAATCAAATATCAAACGAGTAATTAATATTGCTGAAAACAAAGAAGCTCCAATACCAATTAAAAGTGTTGTCGCAAAACCTTGAACTGGTCCAGAACCAAACACCATTAAAATAATCGCTAAGATGGCTAATGTTACGTTTGAGTCAATAATTGAGCTCATTGCGTGCTTAAAGCCTTCTTTAATTGCATTAGATATATTTTTACCCAATGCTAATTCTTCCCTGATACGCTCAAAAATCAAAATGTTTGCATCTACTGCTAAACCGATAGTTAATACGATACCTGCTATACCTGGCAATGTCAACACCGCATTCATCGATGCCAAGATACCCATAATAAAAAACATGTTAGCAACCAAAGCAATATTAGCAACCATACCTGCTTTGTTATAATACATATACATGAATAACAAAATAACTAATAAAGCAATAACCGTAGACATCAAACCTGAATCGATGGCTTCCTGACCTAAAGTAGGACCAACAACACTCTCCTCAACAATACGAGCCGGAGCCGGTAATTTACCAGCACTCAATACGGCTGCTAAAGTATTAGCTTCTTCTACTGTAAAGTTGCCTGTAATTTGAGACTGACCTCCTTTGATTTCGCCATTTACAGTTGGAGCTGAGTACACCATATTATCCATCACAACAGCAATAGAACGTCCTTTTTTATCTCCCTGAGGAGCATTGTCTCTTGTTAATTTTGCCCATTTCGTAGCAGCCTCACCTGTCATACTCATGCTAATGTATGGATGACCTCCACTTTGCGCATCAAAATCAGTTCTTGCATCGGTAATAATATCACCATACATAGCAGCTTTACCGCTTCTATCTGTCACTTTGATAGCATATAACTCAAAATACTCTCCAATAATTTCACCTGATTCATTTTTAACTTCCTCAGGTTTTGCTCCCCACATAAATTTTAACTTATTAGGTAAATAAGATTTTAAGGCAGGATTTTTCAATAACTCATTCGCTTTTGCTGTATCAGCTTTACTGTAGGCTCGAGCAATAACCGGTCCAGGCAAAAATTGCTCAGGCTGTTGAGTTTGTTGATTAAACGAAACATTTGCTTTTAGAGGGCTTGGCACATTTCCAACATATATTAGAGGGAAACGCATCAAAAATGAATCTAATGAAGTAGGAATAACAGTAGATGTTTTTGCTGAAATAGCCGCAGAATCAACTTTTAAAGAATCTTGTTTAACACTGGCAACCGACTTCGTTTTCGTAGTATCTGACTTAGAACTAGTTGTATCGTTTTTTAAGTTAAAATTTGGATATAAATTTTTAGACAATTTATCATTAGCCCCAATTAATAAATTCCCTAATTCGGTGTTATCGTAAGTTTCCCAAAATTCAAGATTTGCTGTTCCTTGCAATAATTCACGAACGCGTTCTTTATCTTTTACCCCTGGTAACTCTACTAAAATACGACCACTGTTTCCTAATTTTTGAATATTAGGTTGAGCTACTCCAAAACGATCTATACGAGAACGAAATGTTTTTTCAGAGTTAGAAATTGATTCATCTACTTTGGTACGGATATATTTAATAACCTCATCGTTAGAAGCATTATAAGCAATTTTTCCTTTTAATTCAATAGTTTGAAATAAAGGCGCCAATCTACCTGTAGGAGCATTTGCTTTATATTTTTTCTCAAATAAAGTTAAGAAATCATCATTGTTTCCAACTCCCATACTTGCTTGAGCTTCTTTAATGGATTGATTGAAAACAGCATCTGTGTTATTGTTAGATAGATTTTTAACGATATCAGCAACTGAAATTTCTAAAGTCACATTCATTCCTCCACGTAAATCAAGACCTAAATTGATTTCACGTTTTTTACACTCCTCATAACTATAACTAGCTACTAATAAATCATAAACAGGTTGATTTTTTAAGGAATCTAAATATTTATCCGCCAACTTTTCTTTTAGAGAATCAACATAAAAAAGCTGTTTTGTTGCATCTCCGTTTGCATACTTTTTCGCATTCGCTTGAACCGAAGCCGAACCAACAATGCTTTCTGCATATTCTTTTGCATCAGTCTCTACTCCACGGGTTACCCATGTAAATGATAAATAAAAAATACAGGCAAGCGCTAAAAGTATAGCGAAAATTTTAATGGCACCTTTGTTTTGCATAAATTGTTTTTATTTCTATATAAAAATTAAGGTTGCAAATATAGTTTTATGATATATATAAAGCAAATTAATTTGATGCTGAAAATTAAGCAGTTAGCATTTTTATTAGGTTTTAATTTGTATTTTTATCTTACAATGAGACATATCAATTTACTGTACTTTTTACTGTGTTTTTCAGGGTTATTAACCGCTCAAACCGTTATTTATAGAGACACTATTTCAGTTTTTCAGTCAAATTCAAAATTATTGATGCCTTGGGCTGGAGGCATCAATTTTAGTTCTTTTACCCAAATGGATTTAAATGGAGACGAGAAGCCCGATATTGTTGCCTATGATAAAATTTGTGGTTCTGGTGGTAAATTAAGAACATTCGTGAATAAAGGTTCGCTAGGAGAAATTAAATATAAACATGGTTTTAATTACCAAAATCAATTTCCAGAAATTCAGGAATGGGCATTGTTTTACGACTACAATAGCGATGGCAAAGCTGATATGTTTACTTACACCTCGGGAGGCATAAAGGTTTTTAAAAATACCACTATCAACAATGATTTGGAATTTACTTTAGTTAAACCCTTGCTATTCAGCAATTATAATCCAAATGGGAATCCAATTATGTCAAATTTGTACTGTAATTCGGTGGCCTTACCCGGAATTTCAGACATAGATAATGATGGAGACTTAGATATTTTAAGTTTTTCTGTATTTGGTGTTAAACTAGAATATCATAAAAATATGAGTCAGGAGTTATATGGTCACTCTGATAGCTTAGTTTTTAATATGGTTGACGATTGTTGGGGAGATATAAAAGAAAATAATTGCCAAGTTGATTTAAATCAATGTCCTTTTATGAGAATATATAGCAATAGTATCAATGATCTAAATAAAATTGCTCATTCAGGTTCTTGCATTATGTGTTTTGACAGAAATGGTGATGGAGATAAAGAATTGATTATGGGAGATATTTCATGTAGCCAAGTTTTTTTTACAGAAAATGGCGGTAATTCAAGTAATGCGCAAATGCTTGATACAACTTCCTTATATCCCAATTATCCTGATAAGGGTAGCTCAACTGTTATTAAAATGAATTCATTTCCTTGTACCTACCATTTGGATGTTGATAATGATGGATTCAAAGATTTAATAGCGAGCCCAAATGCCATTGCTGGATCTGAAAATTTTGAAAGTGTTTGGTATTATAAAAATGCGAGTTCCACTTCTACGGTAAATTTTATTTTTCAAAAGAAAAATTTTTTACAAGAAGACATGATAGATTTAGGCGAAGGTGCATACCCAGCATTATTTGATGCCGATTCGGATGGTAAAAAAGATTTAATTATTGGAAATTTAGGCTATTATGAAAGAAACACTAATAAATCAAAATTAGCTTATTATAAAAATATAGGTACTTCATCTAGCCCCTCATTTTCATTGATTACCCGAGATTATATGTCACTTTCTATTTATAACATAGCCTCGATGACACCTACTTTTGGGGATTTAGACAATGATGGCGATAATGATTTAATTGTTGGCGACTACAATGGCCAATTACATTATTTTGAAAATACTGCAACTAAAGGTTTTCCGGCTCAATTTACCAAACATATTAGCAACTATCAATCTATAGATATTGGAAGTATCGCCTACCCGCAGCTATTTGATGTCAATCAAAATGGGACATTAGATTTAGTGATAGGGTCATTAAATGGAAAAATACATCACTATTCTAACATCGGCTCTACCTCTACTCCAATATTTAATCTTCAAAGTTCTAATTTTGGTAAAGTGGATGTTCGGCAAACGGGAATTGGTTCAATTACTGGATACAGTGCACCTTTTATGTTTAGAGACGGAGGAATTACAAAACTATTGGTGGGTAGTGAAATTGGCAACATATATTTATACGACAAAATTGACGGAAATTTATCAGGAACATTTAATAGGGTTGATACAAGTCTCTACCAAATTAATGAAGGTCCTCGATGTGCTCCATTTTTTGAGGATATTACAAATGATGGCAAACGTGATTTATTTTTAGGTAATCATGCCGGAGGATTAGCTTTTTTTAATTCAAAAAATTCGAGCAATGTGGGATTAAATGAATTATTTCAGTCTGAGAATATATCAATTTACCCGAATCCGTCCTCTGATTATATCAATATATTCATCAACGATAACTCTTCTTACTCAGAAACTACTGTAACATGCTTGGACATGCTTGGACATGAATTATTAAAATATGTTAGTTTTAACAAACAATTTAAAATAGACGTTTCGTCTTGGAAAAAGGGAATGTATTTCCTAAAACTAGAACAAAGACAAGAATCACATATAAAATCTATGACAAAAAAATTAGTCATTCAATAAAATATTACGCCATGTATTGAAACTCGTTTACAAAAAACTTAGTTAATATAGTTACTTTTATACAATGATTGAGAGGCAAAAAATTGAACCGTTTTCAAAACTAGAATTATTGGCGAAGCAAGTCGTAGAAGGATTTATAACTGGCTTACATAAGAGTCCTTTTCATGGTTTTTCTGTTGAGTTTGCAGAGCACAGAATTTATAATTCAGGAGAAAGTACCAAACACATTGACTGGAAATTATTTGGCAAAACAGATAAATTATTCATTAAACGCTACGAAGAAGAAACCAATTTACGTTGCCAAATCATTTTAGACATTTCCAAATCCATGCTATTCCCTTTTAATAATGGAATTGAAAAACCTTTCAACAAATTGTCTTTTTCTGTTTATGCAGCGGCGGCCTTAATTCTTTTATTGAAAAATCAAAGAGATGCCGTTGGATTAACTTGTTTTGACTCAGAAATCAAAAAACACCTCCCGGCTAAAATGTCTCCGGCTCATCAAAAAGCAATCTATCACGAATTAGAAACACTATTATCATCCTCCACAAACTTTCAAAACACCTCTACAGAAACAGCCAAAGTTTTAGACCAAATTGCCGAAATTCTTCCTAATAAATCATTAGTTATAATTTTTAGCGATTTATTTGAAGACAAAACACATTTAGAAAGTCTTTTTGCAGCTTTACAACATCTGAAATATAAAAAGCATGATGTAGTTGTGTTTCATGTAACAGATAAAAAACAAGAATTAGATTTTGAATTTGAAAATAGGCCATACCAATTTATTGATATCGAAACCAATGAGGAAATCAAATTAAATCCAACTCAAATCAGAGATGAATATTTAAAACAAATAAACTCTTACACTGAATCACTTAAATTAAAATGTGGGCAATATAAAATAGATTTTGTTGAAGCAAATATCAACGAAGGATTTGATGTGGTACTTCAAACTTACTTAGCCAAAAGAAGTTCTATGCTAAAATAATCGATTTCGTTATTTTTAGGCTTTACGGGTATGTTTTTGAGTTGCTAAAGAAAACTTAATCTCTGAATACGAATAATTATCTCCTAAAACCTGTTTAACTGCGGCCAATACATTATCACCGTTTACTTTACTTAAAATATCAATTATTATTTCGAATTTTTCTTTTGCCACAAACTCTGTCACAGGAATCATTCCAAGACTAACGTAATGTGCTAAATGACCCTCAATGGTGCCAATAGAAAAGCCTCTTTCCTCAGCAATCTCAGATACGTTTTTCCCTTCTTTAAACAAAACAAAACTCAGTTCTTTAGTATTTGGTTTTTTAGGTGACAATACCTTTTCTTCTTTTTGTTTTGACGAGGTAGAGGATTTTGTTATTTTTTTAGTTTTTCGATCCTCAAAAGATTTTTTTTCGGTCAAATTAATTGCTTGCTTAGCCAATTCGAAACGTTCTTGCTGATTTTCTTTGTCTTGTAATTGTTGTTTATTAAACTCCTTATTATTAATAATATTATCGAGCAAAACGGACAGTTTACCAAATTGTCGAATATGTTTATATATCAATCCCTCTAGTTCTAATAACTCCTCTAAATACGTTTTAATTTGTTTTTCGTCTTTTAGCAGTCCAATGTGAACTAATATGGATTTTGATATATCTTTGAAGACAGGATAAAAATAATTTTTAGCCGCTATATGTCTAGATTGAATTATATGTAAATAATCTTCAGAATAACTCTCAAAAATTCTTTCTAATTGATTATTAAATTTATCGACATTCGATTTTACTGGTTCAAATTTCTCAAATAATTCTTGTGCCCATGTTTGATGTTTTTGCTTATTTGATTTGTTTTCGGACATAGAATAACTTTCGATGTGTTTTTTGAAACAAGTATATAGCCAGCTAAAATTATACGTGCTCAAAACAAACGATTTTAAAAAGAATGCCGTTTCTTTTTGAATCAAATCATTTACCTCGTCAGTTTGAGGTTTATTATCAGCATAACTTACCAAAGTTTTGTCTTGCGAAATGACATTAAATTGTATTGGGGAAGTTAATACCAAACCTTGTAATGATTTTAAACGAGATAATGCAACATAAACCTGACCAGGAGCAAAAGCATCATTTATATCTAAAATTGCTTTTTCAAAAGTTAATCCTTGACTCTTGTGAACAGTAATTGCCCAAGCTAATTTAATAGGATACTGTGTAAAAGTTCCAATTTCCTTTTCTTCAATTTCGTTAGTTGCTTGATTTAATTCATATTGAATATTTTTCCATTCATATTTCTCTAATACCATCGTTTTTGTCCCATCCCTAAAATCAACCTCAATTTCATCCTTTTCATTTAAAGAGGATATAACGCCTATTTTTCCATTAAAAAATTGTTGTTTCCCACTAGGGTCATTTTTTATAAACATCACTTGAGCTCCCAGTTTCAGTTCCATAACAGATTCTACCGGGTACGCATTTTCATTAAATATTCCCTCTGCTTTTGCTTTAAAGAAGTAAGATCTGTCTTTAAGTTTGTTTAAAGCTGACCGGTTTAACATATCAGCCTTTTGATTGTGGGTGGTTAAGGTGATAATATTTAATTTAGGATTAACTTCAAAGTTTGGGGTATAAAATGAATTTAATAAATCAATATCTTCTTGAGATACCTTATTATTTCTAAGATTATTTAATAAATCTATAAATGTTGAATCTGATTGACGATATATTTTATCTAGCTCTATATAAACAGGTTTTTCGTGGCGTAGTGCGTGAGCGTCAAAAAAATAAATGCTATTATAATAATTACGCAATACGTTCCACTCCTCTTCTTTAACCACCGGAGGAAGCTGCATTAAATCACCGATAAACAAAATCTGAACTCCACCAAAAGGCTTGCTATTTTGTCTTCTAACATACCTCAAAATCATATCAATCCCATCCAACAAATCTGCACGGAGCATACTAACCTCATCAATAATTAATAATTCTACTTCTCTTAACAAAGCCCTTTTACGTTCACTAATTTGCATATTCTTAACAATAGAATACGGCGTATTAATTTTCAATTGGTTATTATTTGAACCCAACACATCATTATTTGGAACATACATGCCAAACGGTAATTGAAATTGAGAATGAATGGTAACACCTCCGGCATTAATAGCAGCAATGCCCGTGGGAGCCACAATAATGGCATTCTTATGTGTATGTTCTATAATGGTTCTTAAAAAAGTGGTTTTTCCCGTTCCTGCTTTTCCAGTCAAAAAAACTGATTTATGAGTTTGATTGATGCACTTTGCTGCTAACTCAGCTGGGCCGATATAATTATTCATACGTCAATGATGTAAAACAAATTTAATTCTTTTGTTAAACCAAATATTAAAATTTGTTAAACCTTCAATAATTAGTAATTTTAAGACTTATCAAAGAAAATCCTATTAAAAACTATGAGTGAAAGAATTCTTCGGGCGTTAATGCAAATGTTTGCGATTATTGCTAAAGTTGACGGAATAACAAATAACGGAAGATATATTGTTGAATCATTTTTAAAACAACAATTAAACAAGGAGGAAGTAGAAAAATACCTTATCATTTTTGACGAATTTATTGAAGCCCAACACGCTAGCTCTAAAAAAAAGGATGGAAGCGCTAAAAGGACTTCGCTCAACTCTGTAAAAGTTTTAAAAATTTGTACTCAAATAAATCAAGAACTTGAACAAACACAAAAAATCATTGTATTAATTCGTCTTTTGGAATTTATTCATTCCTCAGATGAAATTTCTGAACAAGAATTTGAATTTGTTACTACTGTAGCAGAAACTTTTAATATAGGCTTATATGAGTTTAATCAGTTAAAAGATTTTGTGGAGGATAAAGAAGAAAAGATTCCAGATTCTCCGAAAATTTTGGTCATCAATAACAAAGAATATGGCTATAACAATGCGTGCAAGCATATTTATTGCGAAAGCTTAAAATCTGATGTTCGAGTAATTCAAATTTCAAGCGTTGGGATGTATGCCTTGAGACTTTACGGCAACATCGAATTATTGTTGAATGGGCAAACCATATCAAAAAAAAGAGTTCATATCCTAACCCCAGGTTCATCATTAAGAAATTCGAAAGTTACACCAATTTATTACAGTGATATTATAGGTCGTTTTTTAGCCGATAATTCAAAAGCAAAAATCACATTTGAAGCCAAAAACATTGAATATAAATTTAAAGGTGGAAAATTAGGCCTAAGAAATATTAATATTCGAGAGGAAAGCGGCAAATTAATTGGAATTATGGGTGGTTCCGGTGCCGGAAAATCGACCTTACTTAATGTATTGAATGGTGTTGAAGTTCCTAGCTCTGGTCAAGTTTTAATAAATGGTAAAAATATACATTTAGATAAAAAATCTGTAGAAGGCGTCATAGGCCATGTTACTCAAGATGATTTGTTAATTGAAGAATTAACTGTTTATCAAAATTTATTTTACAACGCGAAATTATGTTTTGGTAATTTATCAGACGATAAAATAGCTGAAAAATGTCATTCGTTGTTAGCAGACTTGGGGCTATCAGAAACCAAAGATTTGAAAGTGGGTTCACCTTTAGAAAAAACCATTTCAGGAGGACAACGTAAACGTTTAAATATAGGTTTGGAATTAATCCGCGAACCATCTGTTTTATATGTTGATGAACCTACTTCCGGACTATCTTCTCGAGATTCTGAAAACATCATGGATCTTTTAAAGGAATTGTCTTTAAAAGGAAAGTTGATTTTTGTAGTAATCCATCAGCCATCATCAGACATTTTTAAAATGTTCGATAAACTCCAAATCCTTGATGTTGGGGGATATCCGATTTATTATGGGAATCCTGTGGATGCCGTTTCTTACTTTAAAAAATTAGTACAACATGTTAACGCTGAAGAAAGCGAATGCTGGAATTGCGGCAATGTAAATCCGGAATTAATTTTTAATATCATCGAAAGTAAAGTATTAGATGAATATGGGAATTTAACTCACAATCGTAAAATATCTCCGAGTGAGTGGAACAAAAGTTATGTCGAAAAAATAGAATCAACCATTGGTGAAATCAAACATCATCAAACGATTCCTGATGCCATTTTTAAAATTCCTAATCCTTTTACTCAATTTAAAGTATTTATCACAAGGGATGTATTAAGTAAACTAACTAATACTCAATACCTATTGATTAACTTAATCGAAGCACCTGCCCTAGCATTTATTTTAGCTTTTTTAGTACGTTATTTTAATACGGATACAGAAAATAAAAAAGGATATGTATTTTATGAAAATGAAAACTTAACCGCCTATATGTTTATGTCTGTTGTTGTTGCCTTATTTTTAGGATTAACGGTGGCTGCAGAAGAAATAATAAGAGATAGAAAAATCCGAAAACGTGAATCTTTTCTCAATTTAAGTAAGGGAAGCTATTTGTGGAGTAAAATTATTATTATGTTTTTTTTGTCTGCGATACAAACTTTGATGTTTGTACTTATTGGTAATTCTGTTCTAGGAGTCAAAGATATGTTAACAGATTATTGGTTTGTATTATTTAGCACTTCTTGTTTTGCAAATATGCTAGGATTAAATATATCCAGTGCATTTAATAGTGCAGTAACTATCTATATTCTTATCCCTTTTTTAATTATTCCTCAATTATTGTTAGCTGGTGTTGTAGTAAAATTTGATAAACTAAACCCAGTGTTAGCCAAACAAGGCGGAGTTCCATTAGTTGGAGAAGCAATGGCTAGCCGTTGGGCATTTGAAGCTTTGGCAGTCAATCAATTCAAAAACAATGAGTACGAATTAAATTTTTACAAATACGATAAAGCTAAAAGCATAGCTGTGTATAAGAAAGATTATTGGAAACAAAAGCTAGATAATAAAATATCTAAAATTGATAGAGAATTATCCGACATATCAAAGAAAGAAGAATTAAAACAAGCTTTAGGTCTAATTAAGCATGAAGTTTTAAAAGAACAAGAATTTTTGAAAAACAAATTTTTATTCAAGAATATCGATAAATTAAATATTGATCAGTATAATTCTACTATCTCGCAATCATTAAAAGATTATCTGAATCAAATTAATGAATATTATATCGATTATTATAATAACGCGTCGAATAAAGAAGGTGAGTATACCAAAAAAATGCAAACTGAAATTGGAAATGACGGTTTAGTTCAACTAAAACTAAATTACACCAACGAAAGTTTAGACCAATTAATGAAAAATAGTGGATTCGGAAATAATTGTTTAGATAATGGTGATAACCTAATTCAAAGGGCCGATCCTATATTTTTAGATCCTACAGAATCAAACCTTGGTTCTGCCCATTTTTATGCTCCAAACAAATTGTTTTTAGGGAAATTAATTCCAACATATTGGTTTAATATGGGTGTAATTTGGTTAATGAGCCTTACATTAATAATTCTATTATATTTTGATATATTTAAGAAAATACTAACTAGTTTGGAAAATATTAACCTAAAAAAGAAATAAATATTTGATTAACTAATTCAATACCATCATAGCGTGGTATTACTTTTCAGATAAAGATTTATTAACTAAAAAAGAGAGGGCTGATTTAAAAAATCAGCCCTCTCTTTTTGACAAAAATATCAACTATATTTTAAATATTAGCTGCTTCTTCTTTCAAAACATCAATAATTTTGTTTTCTATTTCTTGAGCTAAATCTGGATTTTCATTAAAAAGTGTTTTTACTGCATCCCTACCTTGTCCTAATTTAGTTTCTTCATAACTGAACCATGAACCACTTTTTTTAATGATATTTTTTTCGACTCCAATATCTATAATTTCTCCAATTTTACTAATCCCCTCACCAAATACAATATCAAATTCTGCCATACGAAAAGGAGGAGCTAATTTATTTTTAATAACTTTGACACGTGTCCGATTACCTGTCACAACATCTCCATCTTTTAATTGACTTACTCTTCTAATATCTAGCCTAACCGAAGCATAAAATTTAAGTGCATTTCCTCCTGTTGTTGTTTCAGGATTTCCAAACATAACACCTATTTTTTCACGCAACTGATTAATAAAAATACAACAACAACCTGTTTTATTAATCGTTCCAGTTAATTTACGAAGTGCCTGACTCATCAATCTTGCTTGCAATCCCATCCGACTATCTCCCATTTCGCCCTCTATCTCAGCCTTTGGTGTTAATGCTGCAACTGAATCAATTACAACTAAATCTACTGCACCTGAACGAATCAAATTGTCCGCAATTTCTAATGCCTGCTCCCCATTATCTGGTTGAGAAATTAGTAAACTTTTCGTATCAACACCTAATTTTTCAGCATAAAATCGATCAAATGCATGTTCTGCATCAATAATAGCAGCAATACCACCAGAACGCTGAACGCTAGCAATAGCATGAATGGCCAAAGTAGTTTTACCAGATGATTCAGGACCATAAATTTCAACAATTCTTCCTCTAGGTATCCCTCCTATTCCTAAAGCTATATTTAATCCTAAAGAACCGGTAGATATCGAATCCATAGGTTCAACAGCATTATCACCTAACTTCATTATTGTACCTTTACCGTAAGTTTTTTCTAACTTATCTAAGGTTAATTGTAATGCCTTTAGTTTTTCACTCCCGATTGTCTTTTTATCAATAGTATCTATTGAATCTTCTATTTTCTTTGCCATAATATGATTTAAAAATTTAAGTTACGTTTTTAATTTTGAGATTCTAAAAGTAGTTAATAACAATCCCAAATTTCGTACAAATCTAAATTAAAAAGCTAGCATATTGTTGCTATAATTTGTAGCATTTATTGATAAATAAATTATTATTAAGAGAGCTATTAATTTAGCTGATTATTATTCAAAAAAAAGCCGCTAAATTTTAGATAAAATTCAGCGGCTAAAAATCATTAAACTATAAATCACAAAAATTTAAGCGTATTTGGCCTCAAAAGCTTTCATCACGTCAACTAATAATTGAACGCTTTCCAAAGGTAAAGCATTGTACATTGAAGCTCTATATCCACCCACATCTCTATGACCTTTAATCCCATCTATTCTGGCTTCTTTTGCTAATTTATCAAATTCAGCTTCTAATTCAGGTTTACTTAATAAGAAACATGCATTCATGTTGCTTCTATCTTCTTTTGCTGCAGTCCCTACGAATAATGAATTTTTATCAATTTCATTATAAAGTAAATCTGCTTTTTGTTGATTAATTTTTTCGATCCAACTAACGCCTCCATGCTGTTTTAACCAACGAAGAGTTAATAAAGTAACATAAACAGGAAATACAGGTGGTGTGTTGTACATAGAACCACCTTTGATGTGAATTTGATAATCTAACATCGAAAGCATCTTACGTCCTGTTTTTCCTAAAATATCTTTTTTTATCATAACCATAGTGCTTCCAGCAGGACCTATATTTTTTTGTGCTCCGGCATAAATTAAAGCAAAATCTTGGGCGTTAACAGTTCTACTAAAAATATCAGAACTCATATCGCAAACTAAAGGGATATCACTTTTAGGAAACTCTTTATATTGTGTTCCATATATGGTATTATTAGATGTAATATGCAAATAATCAGCGTCTTTAGGTACTTCAAATCCTTTGGGTATATAGCTAAATTTTTTGTCTTCTGATGAAGCGATTACCTTTGTATTCCCTATAATTTTAGATTCTTTTATTGCCTTAGTTGACCAAACACCAGTATTTACATAAGCGGCATAACCATTTTCAGTTAATAAATTATAAGGGACCATCGCAAACTGCATACTAGCACCACCACCAAGGTATAAAACTTCGTATTCATCACCTACTCCAAATAATTCTTTGATTAAAAAACGAGCCTCATCCATCACCGCATCATAACTTTTACTTCTATGCGATATTTCTAATAATGATAAATTTAAATTATCAAAGTTAATACAAGATTCTGCTGATTGTTTTAAAACTTCTATTGGTAAAATGCCTGGGCCGGCACTGAAATTATGAACTTTTGACATAGAATTATTGGTTTGTATTTATAATCGTTAAAATTAGTAATTATTATTAGAGCATAAAATATTCGTGTCTATATAATTTGGAACATAAAAAAACTCAATCAATTTTGACTGAGTTTTTTAAATTTTATAACCAACCACCCATAGCAGTTTTTGCAGTTTTTTTTCTCCCTTTGCAATCTTTGTGGGTTGTACATGAATTGCTTAAAGCTGCAAGTAAAATGCTTATTGTAACTATAATTAAGTGTTTTTTGAATTTCATTTTTGTTCATCTTATAATGTAAAATATCATTATAGTTACAAATAATTAAATTTCAACTAAGGTGCCAACTTTATCTCCGTTTATAAGTCTTTGTAAATTCCCAGACTTATTCATATCAAAAACGATAATTGGTAAATTATTTTCCTTACATAATGTGAATGCCGTTAAATCCATCACTTCAAGTCCATTACTATAAACTTCATCAAAAGATACATTTTCATACTTAGTAGCTGTAGGATCTTTTTCAGGATCTGAAGTATAGATACCATCTACACGTGTTCCTTTTAATATAACATCAGCTTCTATCTCAATTGCTCTTAATGCAGCTGCTGAGTCCGTTGTAAAATATGGATTACCTGTCCCTGCTCCAAAAATCACAACTCTTCCTTTCTCTAAATGCCTTACAGCTTTTCGACGAATAAAAGGTTCGCAAATTTGTTCCATTTTAATAGCACTTTGTAACCGAGTTTGAACTCCTAAACCTTCCAAAGCAGCTTGTATGGCCATAGAATTAATAACGGTAGCCAACATTCCCATATAATCTCCATGAACACGATCCATGCCACCTTGTTCAGCTTGAATACCTCTAAAAATATTACCGCCTCCAATTACAACAGCAACTTGACAACCTGCATCACAAGTCGCTTTAATTTCTTTGGCATACTCGATTAACCGAACTTGATCAATACCAAATCCTTTATTTCCCATTAAAGCCTCTCCAGATAATTTTAAAAGTATGCGTTTATATTTCATAGTAGATAGTTATTATTTTTATATATTTTATATACATTATACTATAGTTATAGTTTTGTAAAGGATATTTATAGACCTTATATTATATAATTTAGTGTATTTTCTTGGTTTAAAAATTACACAAATCAAAATCATTATTTTATATTCATGGTAACAAGAAGTCCGAATGTAAACAAAAAGACTTTTTTTTCAAATAAATTCTTGAACAAAATAAATTGCTAAAAACACAATTTAATTTAAATAAATAACAAAAAAAATCCCGATTTGTAATCGGGATTTTAAAAATTAAGATAATGCGTAACGTTTAAATACAGTAGCTGTTAAACCTTTATCTACACTTTGTAAATATTGTAACACACTTAGTTTACTGTCTTTAATATATTCTTGGTTCAATAAAGTAGATTCTTTATAGAATTTAGCAATTTTACCTTGAGCAATTTTCTCAACCATATCTTCTGGTTTACCTTCTGCTCTAATTTGTTCGCGAGCAATTTCCAACTCTCTTTCTAACATTTCAGGGGTAACGCCTTCTTTATCTAATGCAACTGGAGCCATTGCTGCGGCTTGCATAGCTACATTACGTCCAACCTCATCTGCCACATCTTTATTAAAACCAACAACAACAGAAACACGATTTCCAGGATGAATATATGCTGATACTTTTTCACCAGTAATTGCCTCGAAATATCCTATTTCAATTTTTTCTCCTATTTTACCAACTTGTTCCATAAATTTATCACTTACTTTAATATCATTATTGTAAGGTAAATTCATGATTTCTTCTTTAGTTGTTGCTCCTTTTTCTAAAGCAATAGCTGCAATAGAATCAGCAAATGCAATAAAATCAGCATTAATGGCTACGAAATCAGTTTCGCAGTTAACCCAAATTAAAATTCCTCTTTTACCATCAGCAGATGTTTTAGCTAAAACAACTCCTTCTTTTGAATCTCTATCTCCACGATTAGCCGCAACTTTAGCGCCTTTTTTACGAAGATAATCAATTGCTTGTTCAAAATCTCCATTATTTTCTTCTAATGCTTTTTTACAATCCATCATTCCGGCTCCGGTTTGTTGACGTAATTTGTTTACTTCTTGTGCTGTAATTGCCATTTTGTTTTTATTTATTTTTAGTTATTTATTATTTTAAAAAAAACGGCCTCCCATTTAAGGAACGGCCGTTAAAATTATAATAGTGAAAATTTATTTTTTCGCTGTTGTTCTTTTACGAGCCGATGCTTTACGATTAGCTTCGTCTTCTTCAGATTTAGAACCTTTTACTTTAGATCCATTTTCCAAATCTTCAAAATCATCACCAGAAGATTTAGCTTCTTTTTCATCAGCAGCAATAGCCTCTTTATCCATTTTGCGCTCGCTCAATCCTTCGTTTATAGCTTTACACATTAACTCAATAATGTAGGCAACAGAAGTAGATGCATCATCATTAGCAGGGATCGCAAAATCAACAAAATTTGGATTTGAATTTGTATCAACAATCGCAAAAGTTGGGATATTTAAACGTTTTGCTTCCGCTACTGCAATATGTTCTTTCGAAATATCTACAATAAATAATGCAGAAGGTAAACGAGTTAAATCTGCAACTGAACCTAAGTTAGTTTCTAATTTGGCACGCTCACGAGATATTTGTAATTTTTCTTTTTTAGAAATATTATCAAATGTTCCGTCTGTTGCCATTTTATCAATTTGAGACATCTTGCGAACTGCTTTACGAATAGTTGCAAAATTTGTCAACATACCACCTGGCCAACGTTCAGTTACATAAGGCATATTAATTGATTTTACCTTTTCAGCAACAATATCTTTTGCTTGTTTCTTTGTGGCAACAAATAATACTTTTTTTCCAGAACGTGCAATTTGCTTTAAAGCAGCAGCAGCTTCATCAATTTTAGCTACTGTTTTATTTAAATCTATGATATGAATACCGTTTTTTTCAGCATAAATATATGGAGCCATTGCAGGATTCCATTTTCTTTTCAAGTGACCAAAATGTGCACCTGCTTCTAATAATTCGTTGAATGTATTTGACATATTTGTATAATCTAAAATAAATATTAACGTTTGCTGAATTGGAAACGAGCACGAGCTTTTTTCTGACCGAATTTTTTACGCTCTACCATACGTGGATCACGAGTAATTAAACCTTCTGCACGTAATTCTTTTTTCAATTCAGGATTGATTTCTACTAAAGCTTTTGCAATTGCTAAACGAACCGCTTGAGCTTGACCAGTAGTTCCACCACCATTTACATTTACTTTTACATCATATTCACCAACTGCTTTTGCGTTGTTTAATGATTGTAATACATAATATTGTAAAGTTGGAGTTTTAAAATATTCTTTATAATCTCTTTTGTTGATAGTGATTACTCCTGTACCTTTAGATACATAAGCGCGAGCTACCGAACATTTTCTGCGACCTGATGTGTTAATTACTTCCATTTAAATTATGCAATAATAGTTGATAAATCTACTTTTTTTGGTTGTTGTGCTGCATGATCATGCTCTGCACCTGCGAATACAAATAAATTTGTATTTATTGCTCTTCCTAAACGACCTTTAGGCAACATTCCATGCACAGCATGTTTAATTACTTCTTCAGGCTTTTTAGCTAACATTTCTTTTGGAGTAGCAAAACGTTGACCTCCTGGATGACCAGTGTAACGAACATATTGCTTATCATCCATTTTAGCACCGGTAAAACGAACTTTATCCGCATTTATAACAACAATATTAGCACCACAATCTGTATGAGGTGTGAAACTTGTTTTATGTTTTCCACGAATTAAATACGCCAATTTAGAGGCCAAACGACCTACAACTTCATTTTCTGCATCAACCAATAACCACTCTTTTTCTGCGGTAGCTTTGTTGACAAATTTTGTTTTATAACTTAATGCGTCCACTTTATTTTTTTTAACTGTTTAATTAATAGGTGCCAAAAGTAAATCTTTTTTCTTTGGCTTACAAATTGAAATGATACTTTTTAAACACATTTTTATATTTTTGCACAAATAGCGCAAAATAAAAAATTGATTGATTGATATTTTATACATTTTTAAAGCGTTAACTAAAATAATTAATTTTTTATTGCAATACCTTAATTATTAAATAATGGATCATTTTATATTAATGTCATCTGTGAGAACTATAGGAACTCAAAACCTAAATAAAAATAAAGAAGACTTGCAAAAAGTACTTGCAATCATTAATAAAATGCATAAACATCGATTCATTACTAATTTAGATATGGTAATGCAAAACGAATTTCAAGGGATTACTAATAATTTGCAAGGAAGTTTAGAAATTATCTTTGATATAGAAGAATGTATCATTGAAAATGATTTAGACTTTAAACTAAAACACGTTCTGTATCATGATACTATTGAATCCCTTCAGAGTAAACATAACGCATATGAAAGACTTGGATTCGGTTTAATAAACGCCCGAGAACGATTAGATTTAATAAAAAAAACAGATTGTCGATTTTTAATTGCTACTAATGACGAAAAAGTAAGCTTAAACTTAAATAATCTTCTTTTGATTTATGAAGATTATCTAGATTCTTGGAGAAAAAACGATTTCCCCTATGTAAAAGCATTTTTAAACAATTTGAACTATAAGGATATTGCATACTTATTTAACATAAATATATCTAGTGGCTGGAGAAGAGAAAAAAGCCTTAAAATGAAACAATATTTCACTGTAAAAGAAATGATTTTATCAACTGTTGATAATGATATCCAATAATAAATGATTTAAAAAATGAAAAAACATCTAACAAACACTAATTATTGCTTACACAATTAAATAGTACTTTTTATCAATAAAAATCCTCTAAAATTACCTTTAACTTTTGTAAATTTGTAATTAACCTTTTCAACTAAAGTAAATAACGTAAAAATAAAATAAATATGGAAGCAACAGGACAATTAAAGTTAAAGTATGACACGCAAAAAGTAAGTGAAAAATTTCAAAAAAGAGATTTTGTTTTAGCTACAGATTTAAATACACCGTATCCTCAGTATGTAAGTTTTCAAGTAACCCAAGACAAATGTTCAACTCTTGACACTTTTAACCAAGGTGATGAAATAAAAGTTCAATTTAATTTGCGTGGTCGTGAATGGAATGGGCCTCAAGGTATTAAGTATTTTAATACTTTAGAAGCTTGGAGAATTGAAAAAATTGGTACGTCTCAACCTTCATCGGCTAGTAATCAAGGTTATAGCAGTCCTGCCGAAAGCATTTCTGCCCCAGCATTTAGCAGTAGCATCGCCGATAATGACGATTTACCTTTCTAGAACTTAAAAAATAATAAAAACACAAGATTAAGTAAATTCAATCCTTAGTCTTGTGTTTTTTGTTTATTTAGATTTATAAAAAAAATCTGTTTAAACATTCTTCTAATAATCATTGATGTTATAACCAAATTGCTTTACATCTTTAAATACAAATATTATTTTCTTCAATTATTGTTTGTATACCAATCCGTAAAAAATACTAAATGAAAACACCTTCGGTTCTTTTAATTTATACTGGTGGCACAATTGGAATGATACAAGACCCACGAAGTGGCGAATTAAAACCTTTTAACTTCAAGTCATTAACCAAACAAATACCGGAACTCGAAAAATTTGACATTCAATTGTCTTCTATTTCTTTTCTTACACCCATAGATTCGTCAAATATGACTCCTGATGTTTGGGTAGAGTTAGCCTCAATTGTTAAGGAAAATTATGAAAATTATGATGGGTTTGTAATTTTACACGGATCAGATACCATGGCATATACGGCTAGTGCTTTGAGTTTTATGTTTGAAAATTTATCAAAACCGGTTGTATTAACTGGGTCTCAACTACCGATAGGAATTATTAGAACTGACGGAAAAGAAAACTTAATTACAGCCATTGAAATAGCTGCAGCCTCTAAAAATAACAAGCCTATTATTTCGGAAGTTTGTATTTATTTTGAATATAAGTTATATCGTGGTAACAGAACTTATAAATATAATTCAGCTCATTTTGATGCGTTTAAATCCCCTAATTATCCTCCTTTAGCAGAGGCAGGTGTTGATATACAATACAATTTAACTTCCTTATTTAAACCTTCTCGCAAAAAGCTATCTGTTCACGATCAATTTAGCGAAGAAATCGCTGTATTAAAACTATTTCCGGGATTAAGTCAACAAACTATTTTTTCTGTTTTAAATATACCTAATCTAAAAGGGGTTATTATTGAAACTTTTGGAGCAGGCAATGCCTTCACATCACCTTGGTTTATAGAAGCTCTAAAACAAGCTATTAGCCAAGGAATTATCATTTATAACGTTACTCAATGTGCAGAAGGAAAAGTTATACAAGGCATGTATGAGACGAGTAGTTTATTGAAAAAAATTGGGGTAATAAGCGGCTACGATATTACTTTTGAAAGTGCAGTCACAAAACTAATGTACGTTTTAGGAAAAAAATTACCGTTGAATAAAACTAAACAATTACTTGAAAGTAATTTGAGAGGTGAAATATCGAAATCTTAACATTTAAATATCAGATATATGAAAACCCAAATTAATGTAGAAGGAATAAGACTGTATGCCTACCACGGATGTTTACCAGAAGAAACTAAAATAGGTGGGGAATATATTGTAGATGTATTTATGGTTTATGATTTCACGGATGCGGCACTAAAAGACAATTTACACTTAACTATTGACTATTGTTCTGTTTTTAACATTTGTAAAGAGGAAATGGCTATCCCATCGAAATTAATTGAAACCCTAGGAAAGAGAATCTATGACCGAATCATTCACGCTTTCCCTAAATTAATTGAAACAAAAGTCAAAGTTACCAAAATTTTGCCTCCTATGAACGGACCAGTAGACAAAGTGTCTATCGTAATAGAAGACTAATTATTACCAGTTTTTTAGCCTGGCATTCTATTAATCTGTTTTTCAAGGCTTTTAATTTGAGATACAATCTCATCATTTTTAGGCTTTAAATCTTTAGCTTTTTTGAAATATTGTTTTGCCATTTTATATTGCATTCTTTGTCCTTCAATGGAACATAACTGTAAATAAGTGGCAGCCAAACTATCTTTATCAGGAATACCAGCCTTAACCGCTTCTAACAAATGTACACGGCCTTGTTTAGTATTACCTTTTTTTAATTCAATAAAACCTAATTGCATTAAATTAGCACCCTCCATATCTCCCGTAATTTTAGATTTTATTTTTAAGCTTTTTCTGATACTCAATTCAGCCTTATCTAAATCGTTTGAAGCCATTGATAAATTACTTTGCAACATGTAGTAACCTGAACGTATGGGTTTAAATAATAATCTAGGAAATTTAATTTTATTTAAGTATTCCATTGCTTTATCTACATCGCCATCTGTTACTGCTTCCTGAACCAAACGCATGGTCCCCATCATAAAATACAATACAAGAGAAATGATTGCTAATGAATAACAAATCCACTCTGTTACCGGATCAAGATAAAAATGGGATAATACTCCTAATCCAAATAAAATGATGATAAACTGTAATCTATATAAGATGTAAAAGCGTAAAAACTTCATAAAAGAAAAAATTAAAAAATTATTAAAAAGGCGTGCAAAGATAACTATTTTTCAAATGTAGATAATATTTGTTTTTAATAGTCATGAGGCATGGATTTGTAGGCCATTTACAAAAATGTAATTTTAAATTCATTTCAATTTAAAATTATTATGGTGCCTATCTGAGTCGCGGTTTGTTTTTTTATCCATGTTTTTTTTAAAAGCTTTTTCTAGATCTACACCTGTTTGATTTGCCAAACAAATTAAAACAAAAAGCACATCTGCCAATTCATCTCCTAAATCCTTATTTTTATCAGATTCTTTTTCGCTTTGTTCCCCATATCTTCTAGCTATAATTCTAGCAACCTCGCCAACTTCTTCGGTAAGCATAGCCATATTGGTTAATTCATTAAAATAACGAACACCATATTCCTTTATCCAATCATCAACATGTTTTTGAGAATCTTTTATCGTCATAATTTGGTTATTGGGTTTTCAGTTCTAACATTGGTTTTTCAAAAGTTTCGTTGTAAAAACCTTTGATGTCAGCTTGTAAAAATATTTTATTTTCCTTCAAATAAAAGCGAAAATTGTAATCGTGGTGTCGTTTCCAATTTGTTTTGAAATGCCTAAATGTCAAATAATATTTGTTTTCATAGGTAATTAAAAAGTCATTCTCACCATATTCATAGGGGATTTCATTTTTAACTTCTCCATCAAACAACAGTAAATAATATTTATCACGATTCGGTATACTTCCAATCATAAAACGATTGTAATGATTAGCAGATACACCGTACTCGATTTTTATTTTGTCGCTTACCAAAGGTTTGTCACGGAAACTTGAATTCTATTTAAATTCCAAAGTTGAATATGATGATTATAAATCAGAAAGATAAGACCACTCAAGAAGATTGCTAAAACTGTTAAGATTATGACAATTGTCTTTTTCATTTCTGGCTTGTAAGCATACCGTATAACTTAGTTATTTGTTTTTAATTGTTTGACAAATAAGTTTACAAGATTGACTTTCAGTAAATTCAATCAAATAACTCATCTCTTAATGGTGTCAGCTTCGTATTTTTCAATAATAGCTTTTACTAAACGATGCCTAATAACGTCGACAGTTGTTAATTCAACAATATCTATACCGTCCGTTTTTTTCAATAAACGAACTGCCTGTGCCAAACCTGAAGTTTGATTTCTTGGTAAATCAATTTGGGTCATATCTCCAGTAATAATAAATTTAGCATTAGCCCCCATACGTGTCAAAAACATTTTCATTTGACTTTCTGTCGTATTTTGTGCTTCGTCTAATATTACAAAGGCATTATCCAAAGTTCTTCCTCTCATAAAAGCCAATGGGGCAATTTGAATAATTTTAGCCTCAATAAACTGATTCAATTTATCTAAAGGAACCATATCATATAATGCATCATAAAGAGGTTGCATATATGGATCGAGTTTTTCTTTTAAATCACCAGGCAAAAAACCTAAATTTTCACCAGCCTCAACTGCAGGGCGGGTTAATATAATACGCTTAACTTCTTTGTTTTTTAGAGCTCTTACAGCTAAAGCTACAGCAGTATATGTTTTTCCTGTACCGGCAGGTCCAATGGCAAACAACATATCATTATTAGCCACTGATTGCATCATTTTTCTTTGATTATCAGTTCTTGCTTTAATTACCAACCCATTGTTTCCGAATACAATAATATCTGAACCAGTAGCTTCTTCTTTTGCTTGTAATAAATTATCGCCTGTTTGTCCTAGCAAACGCTCAATAACGGTGTCGGTCAATAACCCATTCTTATGATAGTAATCAACCATCATATTTAGTTTTTTCTCAAAATGAGCTATCTCTAGCTCATCACCTAAAACTTTTATAGAATAGCCTCTTGCAATAATTTTAAGTTTTGGGAAGTGTTTTTTGATGACATTAAGCTTCACATCATTTACCCCATATATTTCTACAGGTTCAACACTTTCGATGGTTATATTTTTTTCTATCAATTTATGTCTGTTATGTTAATAATCGTGTTAATCAAATACTTTGTTTCATAAAAGTAAGCCTAAAATATTATTTACTTTTGATAATAGAGTAAAAAAAATCAAAAATGTCAATAATAACCATAACTACAGATTTGGGCTATAGAGATCCTTATCTAGCAATGGTAAAAGGTTTGATATACTCTAAACACCCAACAATTAAAATTGTTGATGTAGCGTGTGATGTAAATTCACATGCTCACAATGAAGCTGCTTTTGCTTTGAAAAGTACCTTGCCTTATTTTCCCGAAGGAACCATTCACTTGTTTGCTGTCAAATTTTTAAACTCATCTGATACAATTAATAATTTGGAAGTTGACAATACTAGATATCTTTTATCAAAATATAAAGGTCAATATATTATTTGCCCTGATAATGGTTTATACACTTTAATCGATAAAGGTTTTAACGAAAAGGTTTACCAATTATATTTCGAATCAAATAGACAACATTCTTTTTACCTAAGAGATATTTTTACCGAAATAGTTGATAAACTCCTGTCAAAAACTCCATTAGAAGAATTTTGTTCTGAAACACAAAATTATTGTGTTTTGTTTGCTCATGAAAGTTTTGCCACTCCTGGCAATTTACAAGGAAAAGTTTTATATGAGGATGACTTTGGAAATTTAATAACAAGTATTACCAAACAGGAATTTGAAAAGTATGTAGGTAATAAACGATTTTCTATAAACCTGCCTTCCGTTAATATAGACAAAATACATCAAACCTACGACGACGTAAAAATAGGAGATGTGGTTTGTTTTTTTAACTCAATGGATTTTCTCGAAATAGCAAGCGTAGGGCAAGCTGCTTCAAAAATTGTAATAAAACGAAATGTATTCAGTAAATATAAAATTGAAAAAATAATAATAGATATTTATGATTAAGCGATTTGTAAAAATGACTTTTAAACCCGAATCTATTGAAGATTTTAAAAGTGTATTTAATACCCATAAAAAACTGATTTCATCTTTTGAAGGATGCTCTCATTTAGAATTATTACAAGATGTAAATAACCCTGTCGTTTTTTTCACATTTAGTATTTGGGATGACAAAAAAAACCTAGAATCTTACCGTCAATCATCAGAATTTAGAGAGATTTGGGGACAGACAAAACTGTTTTTTTCTCAAAAGGCTGAAGCATGGAGCATGAAAGGACTTTAACTTTTTCATAGCTGTTAAATAAATTGTGTAAATTAGAAAAAATGACAGCTCAATGATAACTATTGCGATATTGGTTTTAACAGTTGGATTTTCTGTGTATGCTATGAATGATGCAGAAATCAAATATAAATACATTTTTCATCCATATTCCATAAAAAAACATAATCAACACTATCGTTTTTTATCTCATGCTTTTTTACATGGTGACTACTTACATCTTGCCTTTAACATGTATGCTTTATGGATGTTTGGACCTATTGTTGAGGAACAAATACTTCCATTATTACTCGGAGAATATGGAAGTCCTGATAAAAAAACAGGAACTGTATTTTATATTTTGTTATACACAGGCGCTATTTACGCCTCTTCTTTATCAGAATATTTCAAAAATAAAAATAAGATTTACTACACCTCTTTAGGAGCTAGCGGTACTGTAAACGCATTAATCTTCGCGTTTATTACTTGCTCTCCATTATCTCAATTAGGTTTCTTTTTCATTCCTATGCCAGCATGGATATTTGGCATTTTATATCTTGGCATAAGTTATTATTTAAGCAAAAGGAAACAAGATAACAACAATGTGGATAGTATAGGGCACGAAGCTCATTTTTGGGGAGCAATTTTCGGAATTTTATTTACCTTGGTTCTAGGTTTATTAAACCAAGAAGTTTATTTTAAGCTCATAAAATATCACTAATATGAAGGTTACTTTTTTAGGAACGGGAACATCCCAAGGTGTCCCAATCATTTGTTGCGAGTGCAAGGTATGCCGTTCCGTTAATCCAAAAGACAACCGACTAAGAAGTTCTATTTTAATTGAAAGTGATACCACCAAAATAATTATTGATTCAGGGCCTGACTTTAGGCAGCAATTATTGAGAATAGGATTAAAAAGTCTTGATGCTGTTGTTTTTACTCATGAACATAAGGACCACATTGCCGGGCTAGATGAAGTTAAAGCTTTTAATTTTTTTAATCAGATGCGAATGCCTGTTTACGCTTCATCAAGGGTACAAGATGCTTTAAAAAGAGAATTTGCATATATTTTTACAGAGGACAAATATCCCGGAGTCCCAGAAATTGATTTGTATACTGTTGAAGATTCTCCTATTAAAATAAAAGACATTGAACTTCTTCCAATTGACGTGATTCACTATAGATTACCGATAAAAGGCTACCGTATCAACGATTTTACTTACATTACCGACGCTAATTATATTTCGGAACAAGAAAAAAATAAAATAAAAGGCTCTAAAATTATTGTCATAAATTCTCTACGAAAACAAGAGCATGTTTCTCATTTTACTTTTCAACAAGCCATTGATTTAATGCTTGAATTACAGCCAGAAAAAGCTTATTTCACTCATATTTCTCACCAATTAGGCTTGCACGATGAAGTGTCAAAAGAGTTACCAGACTTTATAGAATTGGCATACGACGGATTGCAATTAAAAATATAAAACTTATATTGAACTAAAAAACGAATCATTTTAGCCCTACGATACAACAATTATGTCATTATTGTTCAAAAATCTATCAATTGTTAATTTGTTATTGATGGTTAATTCTATCGTAATTGTAAATTTGGGGGCTTTCAAAAAAAGTGTAAAATTATGATTAAAGCAGATGTATTATTAGGCCTACAATGGGGCGACGAAGGAAAAGGTAAAATTGTAGATGTTTTAACCCCAAAATACGATATCATTGCTCGTTTTCAAGGTGGTCCAAATGCTGGACATACTTTAGAATTCAACGGTATAAAACATGTATTACATACAATTCCAAGTGGTATATTTCATCCAACAGCCTTAAATGTAGTTGGAAACGGCGTCGTAATTGATCCCGTCATTTTCAAAAAAGAAATAGATGCTTTAATTTCTATGGGAGTTGATGTTAATAAAAAATTAGTTATCAGTAAAAGAGCACATCTAATATTACCAACGCATCGTTTGATAGACGCTGCGAGTGAAGCGGCTAAGGGTAAAAACAAAATTGGTTCAACTCTAAAAGGAATAGGACCGACCTACATGGATAAAACCGGACGTAATGGATTACGTGTTGGAGATATTGAAAGTGTTGATTTCAAAGAAAAGTATAATGCATTAGTTGAAAAGCATAAACAAATTTTAGAATTCCATAATTACGAATATAATTTATCTGAACTAGAGCCTACTTGGTTTGCTGCCATTGAAGAATTAAAAAAATTAACCTTTATAGATAGCGAACATTTCATCAATGACGCTATTAAAAAAGACCAAAAAATATTGGCAGAAGGAGCTCAAGGTTCATTATTAGATATAGATTTTGGTTCTTATCCATTTGTAACATCTTCTAACACAATTTGTGCTGGTGCATGTAATGGATTAGGCATTGCCCCCAATAGAATTGGCAATGTAATTGGCATATTCAAAGCATATTGTACCAGAGTTGGAAGCGGACCTTTCCCTACTGAATTAGATAATGAAATAGGCGAAAAAATACGTCAAATTGGGCGTGAGTTTGGTGCAACCACCGGACGAGCTCGTCGTTGTGGATGGTTAGATATTCCTGCTTTAAAATATGCTATTGCCATTAATGGAGTTACAGAACTCATGATGATGAAGGCTGATGTTTTATCTGATTTTGATACGTTGCAAATCTGTACTCACTACATATATAAAGGAGAAAAAATTGATTATCTACCATATAGTATTGAGCCACAGGATGTAATGCCTGTTTATGAAGAAATAAAAGGTTGGAATGTTGATTTAACACAAATGACCAATAAGGAGACTTTACCAAAAGAATTAATTGACTACGTAAAATATATCGAAAAATTAGTAGAAGTTCCTATCAGTATTGTTTCCATTGGGCCAGATAGAACTCAAACTATCTTCATGTAACTTTTAAAAACTGTTTCATTTTTTAATATAAAGCATTTCAATATTATTGAATGAATTGTTACAATTATAACTAACCTCAAATCAATTACTACCTTGAAACCAAGAGTTTTATTGGAAAATAAACAACTAGAAATTACGCTCACGCGTCTTTGCTATCAACTGATAGAAGTTCACAATGATTTTAGCAATACGGTTATCATTGGATTACAACCAAGAGGTATTTACTTAGCACACCGTATTCAAAAATTATTAGAAGGAATTCTTAAAAAAGAAATTAAATGTGGTGATTTAGATATTACATTTTACAGAGATGATTTTCGTAAAAAAGAATTGATTCCTAACCGCACTAATATCGATTTTATTATAGAAGATAAAAATGTTATTCTTGTTGATGATGTTTTATATACAGGAAGAACTATTAGGGCAGGATTAGACGCTATGCTTGCTTTTGGTAGACCTAATGATGTTGAATTATTAGTATTAGTAGATAGAAGATTCAGTAGACATGTGCCAATTCAAGCAAAATATACTGGTTTGGTAATAGATTCTATTGAGACGCAAAATGTAAAGGTTGATTGGAAAGAAACTGATGGAAAAGATAAAGTAACATTAATAGACAAATAGCACAGAAATACATTCTTACTTCATATAACTAATCACTCATAATAATTTAGAAATGCGCCCACAGAAAAAAGATTATTTACCTTATTTTGAAAATTATATTAATCTCATTTCTGAAAACGACGTAATAACCGCATTAAAAACAAATCATCAAAGTGTTTTAGATTTTATTGAATCCATACCTCGTCAAAAACTCAACTATTTTTATGATGAAAATAAATGGACGGTAAAACAAGTTATTAATCATATCATTGATTCTGAGAGAATTCTTGGATATAGAGCATTACGATTTGCTAGAGGTGATAATCAAATGAACTTGTCTTTTGATGAAAATTTATATGCCGCAAATGCCAACTTAACAAACACGAATATTCAACTATTAACAGATGAGTTTGATTCAGTTAGGCTGTCCAATATTTTATTATTTAAACAATTATCTGAAAAAGAGCTTCTGTTAAAAGGAAAAATGTCGACAGGAGAAGTAAATGTACTTTCAGTAGGCTATTTTATATGCGGACATGCTCAACACCACATTAATACAATAAAAGAAAGATATTTATAACTATGAGTAAATTAAGCGTCAATCATCTATTAGGTATAAAATATATCACTAAACATGATATAGATTTAATACTAGATACCGCTACAAATTTTAAGGAAGTTATTAATCGTCCGATAAAAAAAGTACCGTCTCTGCGGGACTTAACTGTTGCTAATTTGTTTTTTGAAAATTCAACTCGGACCCGTTTATCATTCGAATTAGCCCAAAAACGTTTAAGTGCTGATGTGGTTAATTTTTCAGCCTCCTCATCTTCAGTAAAAAAAGGAGAAACATTAATTGATACCGTCAATAATATATTGGCTATGAAAGTTGACATGGTGGTGATGCGACATTCAAGCGCTGGAGCCGCCGAATTTTTATCAAAAAAAGTCAATGCTAAAATAGTTAATGCCGGTGACGGAGCCCACGAACATCCCACTCAGGCTCTATTAGATGCTTTTTCTATGCGAGAAAAATTGGGCGATTTAAAAGGTAAAAAAATTGCTATCATTGGAGACATATTACACTCTAGAGTAGCTTTATCAAACATATTTTGCTTACAAAAATTGGGAGCTGAAGTAAAAGTGTGCGGACCCAAAACATTGATTCCTAAATATATCGAAAGTTTGGGCGTAAAAGTTGAAACCAATTTGCGTAAAACATTAGAATGGTGTGACGTAGCTAACATGCTTCGCATTCAATTAGAAAGGCAAGATATCAAATTCTTTCCATCAATTAGAGAATACACGATGTTATACGGCTTGGATAAAACCTTATTAGACTCACTATCTAAAAAGATTATCATCATGCATCCAGGTCCAATAAATAGAGGAGTTGAAATTACAAGTGAAGTAGCTGATAGCGATCAATCAATTATTTTAAACCAAGTTGAGAATGGAGTAGCCGTTAGAATGGCAGTAATGTTCTTATTAGCTGGTAGACAATAAAATATTGATTATTTTCATCATTAAGATTATCAAATTAATCAATGGTGTATGAATAATAGTCTCCTGGCTTTAAATCACCTAGATTAATATTATCAATTCTTACTCTTATTAATTTAGTAACTAGGTAACCAAGCGCTTTGCACATCCTTCGTATTTGACGATTTTTTCCTTCAGTTAAGATAATTTTAAATTCGAAATCTGATAGTTTTTCAATAAAGCAAGGTTTAGTTACAGCAATTACAATATCTACACCATTACCCATTTTTTCGATAAAATCATTTGTTATAGGTTTGTTGACAGTCACTATATATTCTTTTTCTTTTTGTCGTTTAGGATCTGACAAACTTTGAATATATTTTCCATCATTTGAGAAAAGTAATAATCCCTCAGATTCTTTATCTAATCTGCCAGCAAACCCCATATGTCTGTCGAACGTAAATACAGTATTGAGATTATCCTTAATATTTTTATTATGGGTAGTTTCTATACCTCTTGGTTTGTAAAAAGCTATGTATATAAAAGGGGTATGTTCTTTTAATAATTTGTTATCGTAATAAATTTCCCAGGTCTCATTAAATTCAATATTTTCTGATATCAGATTTCCATTTACCTTTAATTTACCTTGTTCTATTGCCCTTATGGCTTCTTTGTTTGAGAATCCAAATTGATGAACTAGATAATATTTTATATTAGCTCTGTAACTCACTGTCGTTAAATTGAAAAACAATATTATATTTTTTTAATGGAAAAAATTCATAAAAATTATCCAAATTCAGCATAATTTCTTAAGTTTGATAGTTTGAATCAATATGGAAAAACCATTTTATGCTCACCCTACAGCTGTAATTGATGATGGATGCATTATTGAAAAGGGTACTAAAATATGGCATTTTAGTCATATCATGCCAAATTGTAAATTAGGAGAAAACTGTAACATTGGACAAAACGTGGTTATTTCGCCAGAGGTTATACTGGGAAAAAATGTTAAAGTTCAAAATAACGTATCTATTTATACAGGTGTAACCTGCGATGATGATGTATTTTTAGGGCCGTCTATGGTTTTTACAAATGTCATGAATCCTCGAAGTGCCGTTAACCGAAAATCTGAATATTCCAAAACACATGTTGGAAGAGGAGCTAGCATTGGTGCCAATGCAACAATAGTTTGCGGACACAACATTGGAGAATTTGCCTTTATTGGAGCAGGGACGGTTGTTACAAAAACAATTCCGGCTTACGCGTTAGTAGTTGGTAATCCATCTCGACAAATTGGGTGGATGAGTGAGTATGGGCATAGATTGGAATTTGATTCAACTGGAAAAGCAACTTGTAAAGAAAGCGGACAAGTTTATAAACTAGAAAACAATACTGTAAAAAGAATTTCATAGCATGACAAAAATAAAATTTGGCGTCATCGGTCAAGGTCACATTGGAAAACGACATGCCGAAATGATTAGACGTAATCCTAATTGTGAATTAGTTGCTGTTTGTGATATAGATGCTAAAGAAAATTTAGGTCTATCTGATTTAAAAGAAAACTTTTATAATTCTGTAGATGATTTAATTCAGCATCATCCAGATATACAAGTGATTAATGTTTGTACCCCAAATGGATTACATGCAGAGCATTCATTAAAAGCCCTTGAAGCGAACAAACACGTTGTAGTTGAAAAACCTATGGCTCTGAGTAAAGCTGATTGCGAAAAAATTATTTATACAGCTCTTTCGCATAGCAAAACAGTATTTTGTGTCATGCAAAATAGATATTCTCCTCCAAGTGTATGGTTAAAAGATATAGTAACTAATAAAGTACTAGGAGACATTTATATGGTACAATTAAATTGCTATTGGAATCGAGATGAACGATATTACAAAGCTGGAGGTTGGAAAGGAAAGCAAGATTTAGACGGAGGAACATTATTTACGCAATTCTCTCACTGGATAGATATTATGTATTGGTTATTTGGAGATATTAAAAATATTCAGGCAAAATTCGCCGATTTTAATCATCAAAACTCAACGGCTTTTGAAGACAGTGGTTTCGTTAGCTTCGACTTTATAAACGGAGGAATGGGTAGTATCAATTATTCAACTGCTGTATGGGACAAAAATCTTGAATCCTCATTAACCATTATAGGTAGTAAAGGTAGCATCAAAGTTGGTGGTCAATACATGGATCAAGTAGACGTATGTAACATCAAAGATTATATAATGCCAATACTAGCTGAAACTAATCCTGCCAATGATTACGGATCTTACAAAGGTTCGGCAAACAACCACCACAATGTTATAGAAAATGTGGTAGATACTATTACCGGAAAAACAAAAATTACAACTAATGCTTTAGAAGGTCTCAAAGTAGTAGATATTATAGAACGGATTTATGAATTAAGACCTGAATCAGTTATTAAAAATAAATAAGACAATTTTAATTTTAAAAATTATGGGAATTTATAAAGAACTTATTGATAAAAAAACTTCCGTTGCCGTTATAGGATTAGGTTATGTTGGATTACCAATTGCATTAGCTTTCGCTAAAAAAGTAAAAGTTATTGGGTTTGACATCAATGCGAAACGTGTAGAAATGATGAATAAAGGGATTGACCCAAGTAAAGAATTAACAAAAAAAGATTTTGCTAATTCCGACATCACTTTTACTCATAATCTAGAAGATTTAAAGCAAGCTAAATTCTTTATAATAGCTGTTCCTACGCCCATAGATGAACACAATTTACCAGATTTAAAACCTTTAATAGGAGCATCTACAACTGTGGGTAAAGTTCTAAAAAAAGGAGATTATGTCGTGTATGAATCAACAGTATATCCTGGTTGCACAGAAGAAGATTGTATTCCTGTGTTAGAAAAAGAATCTGGTTTAAAATTCATAAAAGATTTTAAAGTTGGTTATTCGCCAGAGCGTATTAACCCAGGAGATAAAGAGCATACCATTACCAAAATTTTAAAAATAGTTTCTGGATGTGATACCGAAAGTTTAGAAGAGATTGCTAAGACTTACGAAATCATAGTGGAACCAGGAACTCACCGTGCACCAAGCATTAAAGTTGCCGAAGCTGCAAAAATTATAGAAAATACTCAACGTGACGTGAATATTGCGTTAATGAATGAATTATCTATTATATTTTCTCGTTTAGGAATTAATACATATGATGTATTGGAAGCTGCTGGAACCAAATGGAATTTCTTGAGGTTTTTTCCAGGCTTGGTAGGAGGTCACTGTATAGGTGTAGACCCTTATTACTTAACTTATAAAGCCGAAGAATTGGGCTACCATGCTCGCGTTATTAATAGCGGTCGCTATGTAAATGACAGTATGGGTTTTTATGTTGCTAAAACTTGTGTCAAAAAAATAATTGCTGCTGGAAAAAATATATCCAAATCAAAAGTATTAATCATGGGTGCTACATTTAAAGAGGATGTTAGCGACATTAGAAATAGCAAGGTGGCGGATATTGTTAAAGAGTTAAAATCATTTGGAGTAAAAGTTGAAATTGTAGATCCGCAAGCAAATAGTGCCGAATTAAAACACGAATATGGTTTTGGTTTAAATAAATTAGCAAAAGGATACGATGGAGTTATTGTTGCTGTTAATCATAACGAATACAAAACTTTAGATGAAAAGTTTTTCAAGTCTATTTTAGCAACTAAGGGGGTTTTAGTTGATATTAAAGGAATGTACAAAAACAAAATCAAAAATTTGACTTATTGGAGTCTTTAAATATTAGATTTAAGAAGGGAGATTTAAGATTTCAATTCTTTACTTCTTAAATCTTAATTCTTAATTGTAAATGAATTATAAGTTAAGCGGATTAAATCCTGAACATCAACAACTACTAAATGATGGTAAGTTATTGCCTTTAATGGAAGAATTCTATACCATTCAAGGTGAAGGATTTAATACAGGAAAAGCTGCCTATTTTATAAGGATTGGTGGATGTGATGTTGGTTGTCATTGGTGCGATGTAAAAGAAAGTTGGGATGCTACTTTACATCCCTTAACATCCAGCTCAACTATTTTAGAACATGTGTTAGAAAGCAAAACTCCCGCAGTAGTAGTTACCGGCGGTGAACCATTAATCTATAATTTAGTTTACTTAACTGATCTTTTAAAGCAAAACAATATTAAAACTTATATTGAAACCTCTGGAGCATATCCACTAAGTGGTAGTTGGGATTGGATTTGTTTATCTCCCAAAAAAACAATGTTGCCAAAAGAAGAGAATTATTCAGTAGCTCATGAGTTAAAAATTATTGTATTTAATAAACATGATTTTATTTGGGCTGAAGAACAAGCCGCCAAAGTTGGACAGGATTGTTTTTTATATTTACAACCCGAATGGAGTAAACGAAAGGAAATAACACCATTAATTGTAGAATATGTAAAACAAAATCCTCGCTGGATGATTTCGTTACAAACTCACAAATACATTGACATTCCTTAATTTTTATTTTGTTAGGTGATGAAAAAAATACTTTGTATAGATTCAAATCATGATATACTTCACGAAACATTAATTGATGCAGGTTTTCACTGTGATTTATTTTGGAATAAACCTAAAGAAGAATTAATTAAGTTATTACCTAACTATCATGCTGCTGTTATAAGAAGTAAATTCAAATTCACTAAAGACATTTTGGATACAGCAACAAAATTACAATGCATTGGGCGTGTGGGTGCAGGGATGGAAAACATTGATGTAGTTTATGCAAAAAGCAAAGGTATTACTTGTGTAAGTGCTCCTGAGGGAAACCGGGATGCTGTTGGTGAACATACAGTAGGGATGTTACTCATGCTTTTAAATAATTTGAAACGCAGCGATAACGAAGTTAGAAATGGTATCTGGAAACGTGCTGAAAATCGCGGCCACGAAATTTCAGGTAGAACCGTTGGTATTATCGGTTATGGTCAAATGGGCTCTGCATTTGCACAGCGTTTAAAAGGTTTTAATTGCGACATATTAGTTTATGACAAATATAAGACTGGTTTTGGAAATGAATTCATCAAAGAATCTTCTTTGAATGAAATCTATGAAAAAGCTGATATAGTTAGTATTCACTTACCATTAACTGAGGAAACGAAATATTATATTAACGACGATTTTATTTCTTTTTTTAAAAAAAATATTTATATCATTAACACAGCTCGTGGAAAATGCTTAAACACATCTGACTTAGTAAAACACCTGAAAACAGGTAAAGTTATTGGTGCTTGCTTAGATGTACTAGAATACGAATCCGGATCATTTGAAACTATTGATACCTCCACTCTACCTGAATCTATGCAATATTTATTAAAAAGTGAAAATGTTATATTAACTCCTCATATTGCTGGTTGGACTCATGAATCAAATTACAAAATGAGTAAGATAATAGCAGAAAAAATGATTCAAATTTTAAAATAAATTTTGCCTATCCCAACCTAACAACCTATATTGCTCCCTATAAAAAAATAATTATTTATGGCTACCACATCAGATATTTCAAGAAACGCATTTATTAGATACAACAACGAATTGCTTCAAATCATGGATTATGATCATATTACTCCAGGTAAAGGAAATGCAATTTATTCATTAAAATGCCGTAATGTTGAAACTGGTAAACAAAGTGAAGTTAGATTTCGTTCTGGCGAAAAAGTAGATTTAATCAGAGTTGACGAACACGAAATGCAATATCTTTATACAGAAGGGGATTTTTTAGTTTGTATGAATCAAGACACTTATGATCAATTGCATATACCTCAGCTATTATTTGCTGATAGTATTCAGTTTTTAGAAGAAGGAATGATTTTAAAAATTCGTTTTGACGAAAATGAAAAGCCATTAAATGGTTCTTTACCACTTTATACAGAATTAGAAGTAACTTACACGGAAGAAGGTGTAAAAGGTAAATCTTTAAAAATTGCTGAAGTTGGTAATGGCATTAAAATACAAGTTCCTATTTTTGTATCGATAGGCGATAAACTTAAAATAAATACAGAAACAGGTGAATATGTTGAACGAGTGATGAAATAATATTTTTTCACTATTCTTAGGTCATTACCTATTTTTATTTTTCACTATTTATTTTATCTGACAATCTAAACCGTACAATCCTTGTTCTGTCATCATCCATCGTTTATTAATCATATCAAAAGAGGTTAAATCATTAACATTTTCACTATCATATAACATATATTTTAAGGTGGAATCGATAAAAACCACTTTTCCTACAGGTAATTTTAATATGATAAATAAATCTTGTTCCCTAAACTTGTTAAAATTCTTCACTTTAAAAAACTCATCAAAAATTAATAAACTATCTTTTTGAATAATTTGGTAAGAAATATGTTTGGCTCTCATTGAAGCTGAATTTTCATCCTTCCCATAAGATTCCTTAATCATCAACACACCAATTTCATTGTTTTGTGATTTAATAACAGATAGTTTAGGAAATCCAAGCAAATTATTCCCGAATTTATTGGTTTGAATTTTATAAGTACCAAATAATTTAAATTCGAAAGAATTTTGCTTAGACATAAGTTTATCGTCATGTTCGATGCTTACCGCTCGTTTCATAGCAAGAATCAAGGTGTCTTTTTGAATAATTGGCACAAATTCTCTCACTTTCACAAATTGACTGAAATCTTTTCCAGTTCGAAAACTTATATAAATTAAAATAAAGAACCCGGATAACCATATTATTCCTGAAATAAAATTAATCCATCGTTTATGATACTCAATACTGAAAATCAGTTTTAACGATTTATAGATTAGCATTAAAATCGGTATACCTATAAAAACTGCTATACCTATTAATCCTAAATAAAAATCCCGACCATCTTCTAGTATCAAATCAATCCATTTTTGAATTTTAATATGATTACTGATAAAGGAAATACCAAACAACGCTGATAAAAACACGAATAAAAAAACAAGACTAAATAATAAAGTAAAAAATCCAATGATTTTGGAAACAACCTTATAAAGCTTGGTTAACCCAATAGTTATATACCTACTAATTTTTTTAATCTTGCGACGGGACAAATGTCGATTTCGTTCGTTAAGATTTATATGTTCTATCTTAATTTTTGGCTTCATTTAATTCACCAATATAAATTCTACTGAAACAACCTTTTAGATTCTATACTTTACTTCTTTACAATTCAAGCAAAGATGTTAAAAATATTGGATTAATCTATTAGTAAAACATATAATGTTTTAAAAACCATAGTTATCATTCGTGATAATAATATTACTATAATTATTCGAAAATTAACCTTTTGATACGTAAAGAAGAGTTTTTTAGGTAAAGATTCAAAAAGCAAGTATATTTATCGCTCAATTTAAAATATGCACAATTTTGCTACTGATCTATCTAGTTTATTGTCTGTAAATGGACTTATAACCTTGTTTACATTAACTATTCTTGAAATCATTTTAGGAATCGACAATATTATTTTCATTTCAATAGCCGTAGATAAGCTTCCTAAAGAAAAGCAATCAAAAGCAAGAACTATTGGACTCTTGCTGGCTTTGGCCGTGCGCACAGTTTTATTGTTTTTCGTAGGTTACATCGCCGGACTAAAAGAACCTTTTTTCCATCTAGGTGATTATGGTATATCCGGGAAAGCACTAATTTTATTAGGAGGTGGATTATTTTTATTAATCAAAACTTGGCAAGAAATACAAGAGCACATTCAGGGCGACGAAGATGAAATAGGTCATGGAAAAGCAGGTAAATCAACATTTAAAGCCATTATCATGCAAATTATTATCATTGATTTCGTTTTTTCATTCGATAGCATTTTAGCGGCGGTAGGTCTTTCAGGAGTTGTTTTAATTATGGTATCAGCAGTTGTTGTATCTATGCTACTAATGATTCTGTTTTCTGGACTTGTTGCTGATTTTATAAATAAAAATCCTGGCATAAAAATGATAGCTTTAACTTTTTTATTGGTAATTGGAGGTATTTTAGTTGCAGAAGCCTTAATTGATAGTTATAATACTACGTTACCGCATGAAAATCACTTTGAATTGAACAAAAATTATGCTTACGTAGCATTAGCTTTTGCAATGTTAATAGAGCTATTTAATATTAAAGAACGAAAAGTTAAACGTTCAAAAGATTTCACTCAAAAAGATTAAAATTATTATTATCAGGCAATTATCTGATAATAACAATTTTACCGTATCCTTTTCTAAAAAAATCATCTCCTTCTGTAGTTCGCATGTCAATAGCCTTGCCATTATGTCGGACCATTACCTTATATAAATAGACTCCATTTGCTAATTTATCTCCAAATTCGTCTTTTCCATCCCATTCATAATTGGTCACATTCCTACCTACACGTATCGTTCCTAATTCATCTTTTGTTATTTCCTTTACTACTTTCCCTGTTATGGTCATAATTTGTATCGTAAATATATCAGGCACCTCAGAACCTGTTAAAGTAAAAACAAATTTAGTAGAGGTACTAAATGGATTTGGATAATTAAATACTTGAGTAATCGTTTGCTTATTAACAACTTCAAACTGTATAGAATAATCTATAGCTCCCGAAACATTCTTACTCCTATCCGTGGCCTTAATACTTAAAGTATATTTCCCATCCATTAATAATTCAGGGTGCCATTCTACCCTACATGTATTATCGGGTAATTGTGCAGGGACAAAGATTAAATCCTTACTAAAATTCAATCGTTGATTTATAGATTGATTAGGGTATTTGATAGCTAAAGTGAAAGCTCCTGTATCGTTTAGCGCTAAAAATTTATTTTCATCCTTGAGGGTTATCAAAATTTTTGGCTTTGAAGAAATGATATCTCCATTTAAAATATGCATGCCATCAATTGTAACATCTAATAAAGGATTTGTTTTATCTCTATTGACAAAAAATGGTATTTGAGCCACATTGTTAAAATGATATTGCTCCAGCTGATATCTTGAATTTGATGGAGAATTGACATCAACCCAGAGTTGATTTAATCCGGAAAAATTAAGTGTATTAAAATGAATGGTGTCAATTAATATTTTATCTGTTGAAAATGAATTAGGCTTAAGCTTGCTTGGCAATTGATGTTTTATGCGATGTGCATCTTGTATGAAATATGTAAATTCTATACTATCGTTAAAATCAGTCATTCCGATATTTTCAACCGGTAAGTGAATAATTAAATCATCACCCTCTGTTATCGAGTTCGAAATACTATTATTGAGATATTGATTTTGTGGATTAATGGCACATTCTGGAATTGGGTCATAAATTACCTGCCATTTTTTAAGTTGTGGGGCTAGGTGAAACATATTGTCAGACAAAAAAGCTATCAATTTAATTTTAGGATATATCCTAGCATCTATCAAATTATTTAAATTGTAAAAATTTAAATCCGATTTATCATAATTAGCAAGTGTATCAATCATTCCATTTGATTTTACACCAATAATTTTCAATTTAATTTCATCATTCGCAGAGTTATTATTTTGTGACGAATAATTCCAATGTAAACTATGCCACTTGGTTGTTGGACCAATTAGGTCTGATTCTATAAAACCTTGATTCCATTTCGTTACTAATGTATCTGTTAACACTATTTTACTGTTGACGGACGTGCCAATCACTTCTTGTCCGCAACCTACAAAAGGATTTTTCCTTTTTTTACCAAAAACGATAACAGGTACTGAGTCTCCTACTGTTCTCAAACTATACCCCCCAAAACTTTCAAATGCCTCATATAATGAAGAGCTAAATGTACTAGAGCGATGAGTATTGCTACTGTAAGCCAAAACATAATTATTTATTGGTACGGTATTTAAAAAATTTTGTAAATCATTCGTCCAGGCCAAATTAGTACCACAAAATGTAGAAGGACCAAAATCAAAAGAAGCTCTTTTTTCATTAGGAAAAGCTAAACAATTATTATAAGGTTGCGCAAAAGTATAACCACCCGAAACAGAAGATGTCCAAGGTTCAGTTGATATAGAATCAAACACGGCCACAGACCAACCATCATTAGTATTGAAATTATAATTAGATTTAATAATATTATTTAACGTATATCTTATGCCATATAGGTTGGAACTTTTATATTCATTATTGCAAGAGATGCCAATTTTGTTGTTAAAAAAATCAAAAGAACGCTTATCCCTAATATAATTCACATATTGGTAACGGTCATTTTTAAATTGATTAAAATGGGCTTGAGACCAACCTATTTTACTTCCTATCACCTGAAAAGAACTTTCTCGCCACATATAGCTATCTGTTGATGCAACAGAATCTTTAGATATTCTCCAAAAATAAACTGTGCTGTCCTTAAAAGGTAAATTTACCGTCCACTTTACAACACCTCCCTTACTATTTATAAGAATAGATTGAATTGGACGCGCAAATGAATCGCTAGTATCTAATTGTAATTTGTAATTTGTAGCCACTGCAAATGGATCGATTGTACTCGCCTTTAGAGTAATTTGATTCGTGTAAGGAATTATTGCATATTGATAAGGAAATACAGGAATAGCATCACCCCCAGGAATCATTAAATCTGTATATCCTCCGGTTGTATTATTGAGCTCTGATAATTCATCAATTTCTGACCACGCATCAATAAATACCTTAAAGCGATTAAGGCCAATATGTTTGGTAACATCTTTAGAAATAAATAAATGCATTGTATCTATATTAAACGGAACTTTGAATCGTTTGTAATAGATCGCTGAATCGCCTGTCGGAAAAACATGTTCAATCTTTACTATAAATGAATCACGAATAGCTTTAGCATTATTTTTAATGATAACATTTATTCCAATTGAATCAACATAGGTAGATGTATTAAAATATACGGAAGAATGAGTGATTTCATAATCAGGTTTATCAAAGCCATTCAATTTTACAGAAGGATCACCTTCCAAAGTCATTTCTAAATTCGTAATTTCTTGTAATTGATCTTTAGAAGAATTTTCACACGAACTTTTTACGGCATCTCCCACACCAGAATAGTAAGATTCTTTAGATAATGATTTATAGATTCCCTTTGAATAATTATAAAGTGTATTTATTAATCCATATGATGAAGACGCCACAAACCCAATACTCCCTTTTTTGTTGATAAGAGTAAAATTTTCGCTAGTGCTAGTTGCTCCTGGCAAATGAATATCTCCAGAATAACAAGAATTTGCAATAAATAGAGGGTATTTACCTTCGTTATTATAAAGAGACGGATCGTCGATAGCTTGATCAAATCCGGTCACAGAACCATGTCCGAAAAAAGTAATCAATGATGCCCCATACTCAATCAATTGCTTGATAGAATCACTCACACTAGTTTGTATTGGAGCTGTAGTTGTTTTACCAAAACTAAAAATTCTGGCTCCAACCAAAGTGTCCTTTATAATATTACCAAAATCATTCAAATAATTTGCAAAAGTTTGTTGCTGAGATAAGTCAGATCCTCCGCTAAAATGCAATACTCGCTTATGCCAATCTTTTATCGGGTTTTGAATAAGACTAGATTCATGTGTTTTTACCTTATTTAAATAACTAATTACTTCTGCATCATTTTTTGCCGAAATACGACCTATCGGTATGAAAGGAACACTTGAACTTCCTCCATAAATGCCTGATGTTAACAAATTATCCGATGGTGGATTACCCATCGTTGGTACCAAACAACTTGTCCAATTAACGGGATTATTTATAATCATTGAATGTTTAATGGATTTACCAATTAATAATAAATATGTTGGGGGTAGAGAAAATCTATCACTTAAAAACCTACAAAAATTCTTAATCGCCAATGGATTTTTAACATTTCCGTATGCAAATTGGCCATATAAATCATCAATATCGGCCATAATAACTTGATGAGCACCGCCCTGTGTACTTTCTCGGTAGGTTTTATAATCATTAGCAGAGTTTTTTAAACTTTTATGCGTAATGATTAAATATGGTGAATTAATACCTTGTGTGTTATATTCATTAAAAAAGCCCGTTTCATTAACAGGAGTCAATACGTCGACAGGCTTAACATTAACTGATGTTGTTAAAAAACATTGTTTAGGTAAATTAGCATTAGGAATAAGTACATTGATTGAATTAGGTGTTGCACTAGTTAAAATATATTTATGATTAGTTAAATCATACAATATAACCTGCGCCCCTCCAATATTAATATTTTTGATTTCTAAATATGTTTTTAGTTGAGTAGGATGATTTTCAATATAAAATGTATGCTCTGAAGTATTTGAAAGATCGGGGATTTCAGGATATCTTAAATAGATATAGTGAATGTTGGTTATATTATTTTTAGTAATTAACGGATTATTTTCGCTACTAACCCTGATTGATGAATTATTTTGCAACTGAGAGGAAACAAGTTCTTTTTCTACCAAGAAATGTCTGAATCCCAAGAAAGAAGTATCATTAATTACTTTATAATTTCCAGATTGATCCAAAAAATCTATTTTTAATTGATGATCATAATTAATCCCACCAATACCAGTAGCAGATGCTCCGGAATAACTTACTCGTAATTTAACAGGTAGAGAAAGTGATTGATAAACATTCAAATTCCCGAAGTTTGTTTGAAGAAATTGACCTTTATTGATTAACTCACCATAGCCTTCCGTTTGTAAATATCTAGGATCAGATATGACATCCATAAATGTTGGACCAGAAGAATAATGCGTATTAAATGCTTTTATTTTTTCAGTATAAAAATAATTAGAAGGTGTATATCCAATAAAATTCAAATCAGTTTCAACCGTCATCCTTCTATTATTTAATGAAGAATTCCAAGTTAAATAGGCATAATTAGTATCATTAAATAAAGGAATATAAGGATTAGGATGTCTTGTAATTTGATGATATGCTAATGAATCAAATAAACCATCATTTTTTTGTGCATAAAATTCAATGTAATCATTACTATCAAAAGAATCGTCAGCTTCTCCTCTTAAATAAATGTATTGTTCTTCGCCCTTTATATATAATTGAAAATTTTTAGGATTTATCGATTTTACAGGAATACCTGAATTAAGTAATGTTGTATAGCCAATACGATATAATCCAGTTGAAGAAATGTTTATTCGAAAATACGATTGATTATAATTAATCCATTCATTTCCATATTTTTGGGCACATAAATAAAAGGCCTGTAAAACCAAATAATATGAAATAAATAAACGTTTAATCATTGGCTATTGTTTATTAATATCAATTTTGACAGTAAAAATATGTGAATATAAAGAACTCGATGTATTTCCAATATTTGCCATGGCATAATCTAATGCAAAAACTTTATACTTAATTCCTAGTCCAATGTTTGGCTGAACAGTTGTTACATCTGCTCCCATTACATTTTTACTTTTTTGAATATTACCCAATCCGCTTCTTAAATAAATAAATTTTTTATACCCTATTTCTAACCCAAGTGCCGGTTCCAAACTCCAAGTATTTGTTTTTATTATCGTATTTCTTTTTCCATCGAACGTATTAATTGCGTTAATTTCTCCACCAATCGAAATCCGATTTTGCCAAGCATACCATGTCTTAGTAGCACCTAAAATTAGTTTAGGAACTGTTACTTCCATAGAATTAGCGGGTATCTCATTTCCAGTAATGGCAAAAGTTTGCTTCATATCATCTGTAAGACTATAAGTCCAGGCATTAAAAGTGCCTGTAATGTCTCGAGCCATAACAGCCAATCTCCATTTTTTATAATCATACATAACTCCTCCATCCATTCCAAATCCCCATGAACCAGCAAAATCACCCAATTTTCGTCTGATAATTTTCACATTACCTCCAATTTTCAATCCTTTGATTTTGATTATGTTTCTAGCGTATGATAATAAAACAGCGGCATCTACCGCATTAAATGATTTTAATCTTGAATAATCAATATTTCCATTTGCATCTATCAATTCGGTCGTATTTGGAATATTATCTACTCCAAACCTAATGAATGTTATGCCTGCAACACTATTACTATCTATACGTTTCGAGCCCCCAATAAAATCATATTTGGCAATACCGGCAAAATATTCGGCATGCATCAAGCCTACCTGTAAATTAGAATTTTGTAATTGTAATCCTGAAGGATTCCAATAACCAGCAGTTACATCATTTACAGAAGCAATATTGGCGTTGCCCATTGAAAGTGCCCTTGCTCCTACTCCAACACTCAGAAATTCATTGCTATATTTAGCAATTTGAGCATAAACAATAGAAGTTTTTCCTGTGATAATTAAAATTAGAATAACTATTTTTTTGATAACAGATGACATAATTATATAGATAGGTACGATTAAGGTTGTACTTTTAGTAACGAATTTTGGTTAATAATAGTATTAAAAACGTTCGAAAAACTTTCTGTAAATTTTTTAGCGCCTTTTAAATTCAAATGATTAGCGTCTGAAAAAAAATGAATACCATCAAATGCCAAAGAATCTGAATAATCAAAGTAATCAATTTGATGTGAGTTAGCAATATCTTTCATTTCTTTAGCAAGATAACCTTTATTTAAAATTTGTTTCCTAATCGACTCTGTAACTGGTGTTGTAACTAAGACTAAATGAATAGCATGTTTTTTTGAAAATAAAATAATGGAATCCAAATAATGCCTATTAGTATCTGAAATAAATGACAAACTAGGCTTTTTCACTTTAGAATCATTAAATTCATTAGAAAAACTTGTTTGAAATCCCTTGTACATGAGGGTATCATATTTTCCCGAAATAGTAAGCCAACCATGCAAAGAAGCACTTAAATAGTTAAACTGAGTATAAGGCAATGAGTGAAGTGGGTTGTAATAAAAAGAATTCATTCTATCATCTAACTGTGATAACTCTTTCATTAAATAAGCGTTTTGGAGATAAGGGAAATATCTAGGAAAATTAATTAGCCGATTAGTATCATTATCGAGCGAAAAATAATCTACATTAAAAACAATATATTTGGGCATTTGATGTTGATGTCGATATATTTTTAATAATGCAAAACTAAGCTTTACAGAAGCACCTTCAATCCCCATATTATAACTGTTCAAACTAGTTATACTGTCAAAGATTTGCGGAGAGAAATGCATTTCTGCTCGCGAAGAACCCAAAAACAAAACATTATACGAAAGATTTGTTTTGATAAACAATTCATTGTATTTGTCGTATATACCTTGTCTATTTTTACGAATCCCTGCATATAAAAATGCCCTATACGTATAAAGTAAACATACAACTATTAACGAATATGTTGCAATGCGTTTCATCAAAATTGAAAATAAATGAAACTATTTGAATTAAAGTTCCCAAAAGCAAAAATCAAACATAAAACAACGATATAAAATATCGGCTTCACTTTGTCAACAAAAGATATTTTTAAAAACGAATACTCTTCTTGAACTTCTTTTGTAATTAAAACAAACAAGAAGCAAAACATTAACATTAAAAATAAAAAATCATTTAATGCAAAAAAATGAATCATCCCGCCTTTAAGACTAAAATTGACAAAAATAGAATAATAAATATATTTTAAATCAGACAGATTATTTGATCGAAAGGCAATAAAAAACAAGGAGATTAAAATCATGGTATATATCCATTTTAATATTTCGGGTATTTTAAAAACTATCTTATTCAACGAGCGCTCTAATAAGTAAAATACGCCATTCAATACCCCCCAAATAAAAAAAGTAAAATTGGCTCCATGCCACAACCCACTTAATATAAAAACAAATAAAATATTAAAGACCCATTTTAATCTATTCACTTTATTGCCACCTAATGAAAAATACACATACTCCTTAAACCAACTCGTTAAACTAATATGATGGCGTTTCCAATATTCAGTTATAGACTTTGACAACAGAGGTCGTTTCCAATTGATATCCAATTTTATATTAAAAAGTTTAGCCACACCAGTTGCAATATCTGAGTATCCAGAAAAATCAGCATACAACTGAATTAAAAACAATATGGCTACCAATATATACTCAATTGAATTAAAATTAGATGGCAAATTGTTAAATACAGGATTAATTATCCGGGCTAGATTATCGGCAATGACCATTTTCTTGAAAAATCCCCAAATCATCAACTTGAATGCTTCCCAAAATTCTATATTTTTAAAGTAATGTGTGGTTTTTAATTGAGGCATTAAAGACGAATACCTAACTATAGGACCAGCAACCATGTGAGGAAAAAAAGACACATACAACAAAAAATCAACCATTTTATCATCTGCCTTGTATTTACCTCGATAAATATCAATTAAATAACTCATAGATTGAAATGTATAAAATGACAAACCAGCTGGTATAATAAAACTAGAAAGTAGAAGTGAATTAGTTGAAAAAACCGATAATGCCGTATTGTAAAAAAAAACAAAATATTTAAATATAAACAAAACTCCAATATTTGTAGTAAGACTAAAAACTAAGAATGTTTTTTTATATTTCGAACTGTTTGTTTTTGAAATCAATCTAGCCACATAAAAATCGAGAACCGAGGTTCCGATCAACAACAATAAAAACCAAGGATTGTAGGAAAAATAAAAATAATAAGAGGCTAAAAGCATGCATATATTCCTGCCCTTTGGTTGTATTAACCAATATGCAATGAATACAAAGGGTAAAAAAATAAAAAAATTCAGCGAATTAAATACCATCTTTTGTAAATATACAGATGAATTAGTTTTAACATTGATGGCCTTACCATAAATTGATAAATATGCTAGCAGAAAAATAAAAAAAATTACCCAAATAGCAATTACTAATTGTATATTCTGTAATTCTCAGCATTTTTATATATTTACGCACCTAATGATTATAAAAAAACATATTCCGAATGCAATTACTTGTTGTAATTTATTGTGTGGTTGCTTAGCTATTATTCAAGCTTTACATGGTAATTTGTATATGGCTGCCCTTTTGGTAGGCCTAGCCGCAATTTTTGATTTTTTTGATGGATTTGCTGCCCGTTTATTAAAAGTAAGCTCTCCAATTGGTAAAGACCTTGATAGTCTTGCTGATATGGTAACATTTGGAGTAGTTCCTGGTTTTGTGATGTATCAGCTAATAGAAAAATCCATTTTTTATTATTCCGATTCTCTTTTTCAAAACCCAATACCGATTTTTTTCAATTATATTAAATACGCAGCTTTTTTTATCCCCCTATTTTCAGCAGTACGTCTTGCAAAATTTAATAATGACTTACGACAATCTGAATCCTTTATTGGAGTTCCAACACCTGCTAATGCTATCTTAATATGTTCTCTGCCATTTTTATTAGAAAAAAATCATCAATTCGATTTTTTATTTAACCCTTTTATTCTTGGGTCAATCACTATCATTTTAAGCCTAATGTTAATTGCTGAACTTCCATTATTTGCCTTAAAATTTAAACATTTCAAATGGAAAGGCAATGAAATCAGATTTATATTTTTAGCTACATGCTTAATATCCATTGCTATTTTTAAAATAGCTGGGATTCCACTTATTATTATATTATACGTCTTATTAAGCCTTGTGTATAACAAAATATACAAGTAAAAATTAGTATCAAAAGCAAATCACTTATCTGATTTAGTGCCTTACTAAAATTTTGATAATAATTTTCTTTAATTGCTATAGTATCTAGCTTCTCATTTTTATTTATTTCCCTGTTATTTTATTCAATAAATTTTGAATCAATTATTTTTTTAAATGATTTAAAAATACTCTAACAGATTTCTGTATTGTTATTTCAATATTTATGTATGTTCCTAATCCCATAAAAAATAAATAAAAAAGGCTGTCTTATTTTTAAGACAGCCCCTTATTGTATAATGAAAATAGCTTAAGCTTTTACAGAAGCTCTGATGATATTTAAAGCACCACCAGCTTTAAACCACTCAATTTGTTGGGCATTGTAACTGTGGTTTACTTTAAATTCTTCTTTACTACCATCGGCATGTGTTAACGCAATGGTTAACTGTACACCTGGTGTAAAACTAGTTAAGCCTAAAACATCAATGGTATCATCTTCTTTAATTTTATCGTAATCAGCTGTGTTAGCAAAGGTTAATGCTAACATACCTTGTTTCTTTAAATTTGTTTCGTGGATACGAGCAAATGATTTCACTAATACAGCTTTCACACCTAAATGACGCGGTTCCATAGCTGCATGCTCACGAGATGAACCTTCACCATAGTTTTCGTCACCTACTACAATAGACCCAATATTTTGAGCTTTGTAAGCACGTTGCACAACTGGCACACCGGCATACTCACCTGTCATTTGGTTTTTAACTGAATCTGTTTTGTCGTTAAATGCATTAACAGCACCAATTAACATATTATTTGAAATGTTATCTAAGTGACCACGGAATTTTAACCATGGACCAGCCATAGAAATATGATCCGTCGTACATTTACCCTTAGCTTTAATTAATAATTTCAAGCCTTTAAAATCAACACCATTCCATGCCGCAAATGGATCTAATAATTGTAAACGTTTAGAAGTTGGCTCAACTAATACTTGCACATTACTTCCATCTGCAGCTGGCGCTTGGTATCCTGCATCATCAACTGCAAAACCTTTTGGAGGTAATTCGTCACCATTAGGAGCATCTAATTTAACTTGCTCACCTTTTTCGTTAGTTAAGGTATCTGTTAAAGGATTAAATCCTAAATCACCCGCAATGGCTAAAGCTGTTACAATTTCAGGAGATGCTACAAACGCATACGTATTTGGGTTACCATCTGCACGTTTAGCAAAGTTACGGTTGAAAGAGTGAACGATTGTATTTTTCTCTTGTTTCTCAGCGCCAACACGATCCCACATACCAATACAAGGACCACAAGCGTTAGTAAACACTGTAGCTCCAACTTCATCAAATGTTTTTAAGAATCCATCACGTTCAATCGTGAAACGAATTTGTTCTGAACCTGGATTAATCATAAAGTCACCTTTAGATTTTAATCCTTTTGCCGAAACTTGTTTCGCTAAAGATACCGCACGAGCGATGTCTTCGTATGACGAGTTCGTACAAGAACCAATTAAACCAGCTTCCACTTTCATTGGCCAACCGTTTTTCTCAGCTGCTGCTTTTAATTGAGAAATAGGTGTTGCTAAATCTGGAGTGAAAGGTCCGTTTACGTATGGTTCTAATTCAGATAAATTGATTTCAATCACTTCATCAAAATATTTTTCAGGGTTTGCATATACTTCAGCATCACCAGTTAAATGTTCTTTAATACCATCTGCTAAAGCAGCCACATCAGCACGACCAGTTGCTTTTAAGTAACGGCTCATGCTTTCGTCATAACCAAAAGTAGATGTGGTCGCACCAATTTCAGCACCCATATTACATATTGTGCCTTTACCTGTACAAGATAAACTAATTGCTCCTTCCCCAAAATATTCAACTACTTTATCAGTACCGCCTTTCACGGTTAAAATACCAGCAACTTTTAAGATAACATCTTTAGCGCTTGCCCAACCATTTAATTTACCAGTTAATTTAATACCAATTAATTTTGGCATTTTTAGTTCCCAAGGTAAACCAGCCATTACGTCGCAAGCATCTGCTCCACCAACACCAATCGCAATCATTCCTAAACCACCAGCATTTACTGTGTGAGAATCGGTGCCAATCATCATACCACCAGGGAAAGCGTAGTTCTCTAATACAATTTGGTGAATAATCCCAGCACCTGGTTTCCAAAAACCAATACCGTATTTATTTGATACAGACGCTAAGAAGTTAAACACTTCTTCGCTTTCTGTTTTAGCTCTTGATAAATCAGCATTTGCGCCAACTTTTGCTTGAATTAAGTGATCGCAGTGAACAGAAGAAGGAACAGCTACAGTAGGACGACCAGCTTGCATAAATTGCAATAAAGCCATTTGCGCTGTGGCATCTTGCATAGCTACCCTGTCCGGATTAAAATCAACATAAGCTTTTCCGCGTTCGTAGTTTTTCACTTCAAACGAGGCATCTAAATGCGAATACAAGATTTTTTCTGCTAAAGTTAAAGGTCGACCTAAGGTTTTACGAGCTGCTTCAATACGTGAAGGCATATTAGCGTAAACCTTCTTAATCATGTCAATGTCAAATGCCATAGTATTTAAGATTTAAGAGTTATGATTTTAGAGTTTAGGGTTATGATTTTGAATTCAAAAAATTGCGATACGAATTTACACAAATTTATTATTATTTAAGGGGCCAGTTTTCAATATTTCACAATTTCACCATCTTTCATTTCAATGATGCGATCACTTTTTTTTGCAAAATCATCATCATGGGTTACAGAAATAATAGTTTGACCATATGAACGTGTTAAATGCTGAAACATGTCGAACACGAGTCTTGTATTGTTGCTATCCAAATTTCCGGTTGGCTCGTCGCCCATAATAATTATTGGATCGTTTATGAGAGCTCTAGCTATAGCTACCCGTTGCTGTTGTCCGCCCGAAAGTTTACTAGCCGGCTTCAGTGCTTGATCTTTTAATCCTAAAATTTCTAATTTTTCGTAAGCCTTAGCTTCTATGTCCTTTACCGATAACCTTCCTAATTTCAAAGCAGGAATCATGACATTCTGCAAACATGAAAATTCGGATAACAAATAATGGAATTGAAACACAAAACCAATTTTTTCATTTCTAATTTCGGCCATTTTATCTTTCGACAATCCAGTAACTAACTCATTATCAATAAACAAACTACCCGAATAATCATTATCCATCGTAGAAAGTATGTAAAGTAAGGTAGATTTACCACTTCCCGACTTCCCAATCATCGACAGAAACTCCCCCTTTTTTACCTCAAACTCAATGTTTTTTAAAACCTTAAATTCGATTGGATCGTAAAAAAATTTATTCAAATTTTCTGTTCGTAATACCGTGTTCATGATTATTTTCTAAAGATGGCAACTGGATCAACATTTGCTGCTTTTTTAGCAGGAATGTACCCCGCAAAAAAAGTAATAACTAATCCTATTATAATACCTTGCATAAATTTTAAAGGCTCGTAATCAATTGGAAAATAACCTATATCTCCTCCCAAGTAAACCCTTTTAAGAATCGTTATTAAAATAGTAGCCATCATTACCCCACCTATAACTCCCACAATACCAATGAATATAGCTTGTTTTACAAAAACATAAATGACATCTTTTCCCTTAAAACCAATGGCTTTTAAAATGGCTATATCATTAATTTTTTGAGATACCGTCATGTTTAAAATATTATAAATACCAAAACCAGCCACTAACAAAATGGTAAGAGAAACAAACGTAATAATCATTTTTCTCATTTTATTGGTGGCCATTAATGTTTCGTTAGCCTCTTTCCACCCTTCCGCCTTATAACCTGTTATTTTTGTTAATTCTTGAGCTACCTTATTGGCATGTTCAGGGTCCCGCACATTTACATTGATATCCGTAATGTATGAATTACCTTCCTTTAAAAGTTGTTGGGAGGCTGCTAAATTAATATATGACTTTGTTTTGTCGGTAACTGAATTATTAGTCTTGAATATTCCAATAACCTTAAATGAACGATTAATTCCTTTGGATGAAGTGAGATTTAAATAATCTCCAATTGATAAATTCATTTTTTGAGAAATACCACTACCAATTACAATCGCATTAGGATTTGATTTCAATACATTAAAATCCCCTTCTACCATAAATGATTTTATATTGTACATTGTATTTGCTTCGTCGGGTTTTATCCCTATTGCAAAACCTGAAATTTGCAATCTACCTTTATTATAAAACACATTCGTATTAACCTGAGGAGTTGCAGCCACTACGTCTTTTTGTTTCAATATAGTTGCCAAAATCATATTTGGGTTTAAAATGGTATTATTTGTAGGAACTACTTTTGGATTAATAATTAATGATAGCGAAAAACTGTCTTGGTTTAAAGATTTGCTCATTTCATCATCTTTATAAACCCTGATGTGAGAAGTGTTTCTGAAAATAGAGGCATTAGAGCTTTTATCAAACCCTACTAATAAGCTGTTCATGAAAATATAAACCGACATTCCTAACAAAACGCCTAAAACAGCAACCGCCGTCAGTTTTTTGTTTGAAAAAATATAGGTTTTTGCAATCGAGCTGCTTAGGTTCATGTATTACGGTTTTAACGGGAGTAAAATATCTGTAGCATCAATCCCAGACAAAATTTCCACATACTCTGTTGAAACAATTCCGGGTTGAACAACAATAAGTTCTTTTTTTCCTTTGACTTGAACCTTGTTTCCAAACCCCATATAATGGCGAGGAATTAATAAAGCTTGTTTCTTTGAGCCAACCAAAATATTCGCTTCTAATTGTGTACCAAAAAGAGAAGTTCGTAAAGAGGAATCAAAAATAGCCTTACAAACAAATGATTGTGTTTTATCATCAAATGCAGGTAATATGTCTGTTATTTTACCTTTATAAATTGTTTTTTTATCGGTATTTAATTGCACATAAACCATTTGGTCTTTTTTTATTTTCCCAATACTATTTTCGTCTACATTTAATACGGCTTCTGCCGTTTGATCATTCGCAATGGTGGCAATAATGTCTCCTTTTTTCACATAATCGCCAGTTGTTTTCAGTTTTTTTATCACTGTACCTCTTTTAGCAACGGGTATTTGATTGTACATTTTAATGATTTCATTATTCTTTAATTGCCCCTGAGTAACAATGTGTTGCTGTGTGGCTTGCTGCTGAATGAGTATGGCTTGTTTTTTTAACGCATTTAAATTAGACAATGAATTATTGGCCAATAACTGCATATTTTCATATTCTACTTTAGCAATACTTTGAGTTTCATAAAGTCTCAGATACCTTTCTACTTGCAGTTTATCTTGTTGATATTTACTTTCTGCAAACTGAATATTTTGTTGTAATTGTTGTAATTGTGGAGAGTTTGATGTCAAATTTTCATTTGCTATTTTTGATTGCTCTTGGGCAGTTAGCATATTTATATGATTATTTTTATTATCGATTTCTGCCAACACATCACCTTCTAAAACCTTGTTTCCTATTTCAAAGTCAGCCTTTATTAAAACACCATCTGTTTGAGCTGCCACATTATAGGCATCTTCCCATTGCAATTCGCCCGAAGCAAAAACAAACTCCTGAATATCCTGCTTTGTTGGGCTCACCTCTTTATCTTGATTACAAGAAATAAAGCCAAGCAATATGGCTGTCAAAATCATTATTTTACCTTTTATCTTAAAATCCATTGTTAATGTCAATTTTAGTTTTACTAAATCCAATATTTGCGAATGCGCTCATAAGATTAAACTCACTGTTCAATAAATCGTTTTGAGAAATAATCAATTTATCTAATGGTAAAATACCTTCCTTAAATTGATTGAAATTTTTATCGTAAGTATCTTTTTTTAAATCATATATTTTTTGAAAATAGTATGACTGACTTAACGATTTTTCATATTCTAAAATCAATAACTTATTTTTAGTTTCCATTTCATTTTGAGCTTGTTCTTCATTATTTTTTAAAATTTCTAATTGTATTTTTTTATTTTCCAGACTAGAAATTTTTTGAACTGTAGTAGGCAAATCGTAGCTCAATTTTAGCCCAATGTACCTATAATCAATCCATTGCGAATTAGCAGAAAAGAAGTTGTCATTGCTTAGGTTTTGCCAATTTAAAGAAGACTGAAACGATAATACCGGAAAATTTTGATATTTAACCGATTTATACTCTTGCTCTGCAAGTAGGCTTTGTAATTTAGCATTTTCTGATTGCAACGTATTGTGAGTTTCGGTCACAGCATCCACTTTTTCAAAATCTTTTACCGATTGCGTCAAAATCAAGGTCTGTTGTTTCCCCATAAACAAATTCAATGTTTGATATTGACTCTTGGTGTTATACTCGATTTGCGAAAATTTGTCTTGAAGCATCATTAAATTAACTTCCGCCTCATTCATGTCTTGTTTTCGGGCTATTCCTTCTTTAAATTTATTAGTAACAATCAACTTAACTTGTTCAGCTATTGTTATGTTTTTTAGAACGATTTCTTTTTGAGCTTGAAACGAGAGTATATTAAAATACAATGCATTTATTTTATCATAAACAGATTGCTCATTAATTTTATTCTGATTTTCTACTAATTGTTGATTAATGTTGGCTGATTTTATTTGAGCCAAATTAGCTATATTCAAAATATCAAATTGAGGCTGTGCGTTAATCGTTGATGCATATTGTTGCCCCATGGTTATTTCTTTAAAAGTTCCGCCAGGCATCCCAAAAGCCTGACCGGGTAAAAAATTGACTTGTTGTGCTATGTTATTGACCACCTGCATCGATGATGGTATTTTAGGATTAAAGGCATTGCCTATGGATGTGTTACTAGTTAGTTGGGCCAATTTTGTTTGAAAAGCAGAATTCTCAAATGCATAATAACTGTTTTTTACACATTCGAATACTTCTTTAATAGATAAAAATGCTTTACTTTCCTGCGAATACCCATCACTAGAACAAATAAGGATACTCATCCCTAATATCATTAAATGAATCCTTCTCATTTTGTTTTCATTAAGAATAATAAATTACTCATCGTTTTTAGCCCCTGACTTTCAATATCAAATCCAAAATTGGCCAATTTCCATTTCAACATTTGCAACCTAAATGTTCCCATAACAAAATGAATTAAATACTCTGTTTCTATTTCATGATTAAAACAATTTTGCAATTGACCCGCCTTAATGATATGCCTGAAATGATTTGAATTTGATTGCATTAATTTTTGGATTTCATATTTTATATTTTCTGTATGATCAATCAATCCATCAGATAATATTATTATAATGAAATGGGGATTAGCTTTAAAAAATGAAAATTGGCTTTGAAATAGTGCTAACAATTTTGCATCTGGCGCCATTTCTCCCCTAACAATGGTTTCAAATCTGCTGGTAATATTATCCGATAAATACCTAATTAAAAGAGTAACAATAGCTTCTTTACTATTAAAATGTCGGTACAAAGCACTTTCTGAGAAATTCATTTCAACGGCAAGATTTTTTGTGGTTAGGCCTTTTATTCCCTTTTCCATCAATATCCTACCAGAAGCTTCAATAATTTCAAGTTGCCTATCAGATAAATCGCTATTCATTTAAAACATGTTAGTGAATATTCACTCTTCAAAGATACATGTTTTTTGAATAGCTTTTAGCATCTTTTTGAAATCATGCTATAAATCAGACATCAACTCCAAAAACTTAACTAAGGCTTGTTTTTTGTCTTCATCAAAATGATAGGAAATCTTGTTTTTAAGATAATCTAATGGATCAAAATTTGGTGTTGAATTAGGTTGTTCTAAAACAGCTGCTTCGATATGATTAACTCCATAAGCAAGTGCTTTATTAAATGACTCAATAAATTGATTGTTTAATTCAACATTACTGACCCAACAGGCAAATACAAATGGTAATTGAGTGTACTTGTGCCATTCCTCTGCCAAATCGTATTGATAAGGATATGATGATAAACCAAAAGTCCTGTCACCTATAATCACACCTCCAGTAGCTCCAGTAATAAGTGACTCATAACCTTGATTTGCGGGAACAAAATGAATATTTTTTTTCCAAAAATGTTTATTTAATACCTGAACAAGAGTAACTGATGTTTTAGATTGGTAATCAAGTAAAACATGTGTTAATTCTTCAAGTGGTTTTTCAGAAAACAATTTAACGCTATCAACTTTACCCACTGCCCCAATACAATAATCAGTAATGAGATGATAATGTTGTAATTCGGGTAAAATTGCTACTGGCACCAATCCTATTTCAACTTGTTTGTTTTTTAATTTTTGCGCACATACACTAGGTATATCCAATTGCACTTGAATTTGCGATTGAAAATTGGTATGTTTTATACCGTATATAAATGGAGTAGTGTTATAATAATTAACTATTGAAACCGAATGAATCATATCACTTAATAACTGCTTATCGTTGATTTTGTTTTAATATTCAAAAAACTAATCGTTGCACCTGCTAGGGCAACAAGCGGTCCAAAAAACTGACCAATAAAAAATGGTATCCAGCATATGACCAAATAAACCAAACCTATGCCGCAAGCTAGGCCACTATTTTGTCGGGTAAACTTGATACTTTGACGAATAGTCATTTGATGTCTTTCGAAATTATAATCAAGCATGGTAAATCCAATAAAATAACAAGATAAAATAAATAAAAATGGTACTGTTACAAAAGCCAAAGGAGGAAATATAAGCGTCATTAAAAAACCTAATCCCAAACAGATATACTCTAATAACATATTTCGGATGCTAATTTGTACCCCTCTGAGTATGTCTTTTAAAAATTGAATCAACTGAAAAGGATAAACTGTTCCTTGTGTTTGTGATTCAATAGTTTGCGATAATAAAGAAAACAATGGAGACATTGTCATAATTGTCAGGTATTTTGAAAAAGTGCCTGAAATAAACCAGAACATCAATTTAAAAATCCAAGTTAATAAAAGACTAAAATAACCCGTTAAAAAAGGTTTGGCAGTAGAGAGAAAAACGCCTTCGTTGGGTATCGATTCAAAATTTAAGTATAGCTGTAGCCGTTCAGACACTATTTCAGCTAATTTGTAAAAAAACACAACGCTAAACAACCAAATAAATAGCCACCAAATAACAGTGTAAATTAAATAAGGCCAAATTCGCGGTTTAAATAATAGACCTAATCCTTTAAAACAATTTTGAAGAGCACTTATAAAACCAGAAAAAAAAATCATGTATAATAAGTTGTTTATACGAAAACGACTAATTTAAGCTATTCGCACTTATTTTTGACATTGACTTTTAGAGACCTTTAATAGGTGGGCTGTCCAATGAACAGCATCTTTAGCATAACCATTGCTAGCAATTTTAGTCGCCCACTTTTCTATATTTTGTTCGCCTTTTAATTCAGTATAATATTTTTTAGAACTAATTAATCGACAAAAACCAACAAATGACTCGGTCACGGAAGGATAATATTTGTAACGGCTTTTAAATTTTCCAGAATCATTTAATGGATTTTTTCCAACAATTCCAAAATGATTATTCAAATTTTTTGCGACTTTACTCGTGCCTCCTCCTGATTCAACAAACCCCACTCCTAATATCAAACAAGATGGAATACTATACTCCTTTTCCAAACTGTCTGCTAAAGCCTGGTATTTTCTAAAATAATCCGTCTGGGCAGAGAGGCTAAAACAAGCGAATAAGCTAAATATGATGACTAATGTTCTCAAAGTATATTTATTTAATCCTAATGTAATCAATTAATCTTCAATATTTGTCCTTTTTTGATAATATTTTTTTTCAGATGATTCATTTCTTTTAACTTAAGCAACGAAATACCATTTTTTTCAGCAATATCTGAAAGTGTATCTCCGTCTTTAACAGTGTAATATATCGGGGTTGAATTAAGTTCCTGCGTTACAGATTCTTTCGGTTCTTTTAAGTCTGTTTCTTTATTTTCAAATGAAGAGACCTCTAATTTATCGTAAGATTTCATTGCAACTGCATATTGATCTTGATTAGGATGCAATTTTATATAATTAAGCGTCTTTATAAAAGATTCGTACAAAAGTTGTCCTTTAACTTTATATCCATTCATGGTAAGATGAATCAAATCTTTTTGAGCATACCCCAATTGATGCCATTTTTTTATTGTTTCAATACCACCCGATAAATCAAGCCAATTCCAAAACAAGCAATGATTTTTTTTCGCCAAAGAGTCCATTAAATCCCTAAACGCTATAGTAGCTGTTACTAACTTTTTTTTATAGTATAAATCCTGAGTAGAGGTTAAAACAATCAATACATCCGGATTTATTTTTCGTAATTTCAATATTGTTTCCTCTACCTGACTTGCTAATTGTGTATCAATCTGATTTTTATATAAAATATCATTTGTGCCAAAATCAAGTAAAATGACATCAGGTTGCAAAATTTTAGCATGCTCTTCGAGTTTTGCTATATTCAATACCGAGCGGAAAGGAGCTGCGCCTACCCCAAGAGAATGATAAACAATGCCGTTGGGTTTATTTAATTCTACATCAATGCCATAAAATTGAAAATGGACATTCGTTCGATTTGAATCACTGAGTGTTATTTTTAGATGATTAATTGCTCCTGTATAATATATCTCTAAATAATTTTCATCTTTATGTTGAATTAATTGTTGTTTACTAAAAAAATAGGTGGCCGAATCTAACTTGACACTAAATTCGGGAGTAAGAGAATCTACCTCAAGCAATAGTAATAATTTGTACGATTGATTAAGTAGTGGTTTCTTAAAATTAAACTGTATTGATGCATTGTTTTCACTCGTATTTACAGCCATACCACAAACACCCAAAGGAATTTTTGGATTAGTTTGAAAGCTTTTAGCAAAGCTCCAATTACCAGTATGATAGGTTGTGTAATTAATAGATGAATAGGTTTTAGCGACATTGTAAGGAAAAATCATACCTCTTCCTCCATCTGAAAATGTTTGGATAAAGTTTTCACGAGCTTTACTAGTCGGTATTTCTGCCTGAATGTGACTGCCTCCAAAATGAAAAAACACCAATTTCGATGAATCCAATTGATCAAAATATTGTTTCAATTTCTTAGCAGTTTCCAAATTATAATAATTAATTTGACGGTAAAGTGTATCTATTTTTAAATCTGAAAGACTTACTTCTGTTTGAGCTGTTATATAGCTATTGATTGATAAAACAGTAAATAAAAAGAAAAAAGTGAAATGAGGTATTTTTTTCATTGTAGATTTTTATTTTGAAGGCATGGTAGATGTTGCTGATGAATTAATCTGCAGAATGGTATCTTTTAAGGCTGCATCCTTTTTTCTGACTAATTCATTATTAAAACCCAAATCATGCATTCTCTGAATCGTACCATAAGCCATTGCGCCATGTAAACCTAAAGCAAAAACCATATCATTTATGGCATTTTGTTTAATTAAAGTCAATAAATTATGTTGTGCATAACGAAAATCTACCGCATAAACTTCTTCGTAATGATTAACCAAATAAACGGTGAAGGCATTTCCCATTGAATTTTTAATAACCAAAACTTTTTTCCCATTCTTAATATTAGTTTTGATCTTAACAAGAGGAATATCACCACATAAAAATGTTGAGTAACTATTGCCTCCCGAACAACCATGACAAAACACCGAACCTTTTAAAGGTTTACTAAAGTCTGAAGGGCCATAATGAATAGCATTTGTTTGAATTCTAGGAATAAAATATTCCATCGAATCGGGATTATTTTCTACGCTTTTATCTCTAGTGAGTTGATAAAGCGAACCTAAAAAATCATATTTGACTCTCCGCTCCATATTATCCAACGGTACAGGTTCTAATCCGACTCCGTGGCAAAAAGCAACATACGCATAATAAGCTCCCCTAGCTGTCCAATGATGATCAGTACTGAAAAATAATTTTTCGTCGGTGTGTTTATTTAACTCATCTTGCACGTCACAAAACAAAGCACCATTGGAAAGCGATTGTTTAATAGATAGCAGCGTTTCTTTATTTTTCAGTTTATAATCATTGTATTTAGGTGATGGAATATAGGCGCAAGATAAGGGTGGAACGCAAGAAATAACGCGCGTTTTACCGGTAAGTTCAAGAGCATACTTACTTAACATTTTACCAAACATAGATGCCATCTTTGGATTACCTCGATTCAATGTAAATACACTTCCGTTAATAATCAGCATATTTCCCGAGTAAGCCTCTTCAAATACTTCCTCTGTATTAGTCTTACGAGAAATAGAATCGGAGGTAACTATTTTTGTGTCAGTTCGCTTTTGAGGCTTCGCTACTACTAGTACTTTTTCGCGGTTAGCCAAATGTATACCCCTATAATAATTAATAGATGACGCTAATTTTACCATCTCGAAACGAAAAGGAGATTGATCATTTACATATTGATCTATACTATCAGACCATTTTCCATTCACATAATTATTCCAATGGAGCTTTGGCAAACTTGCCAAGGTGCGTTTTTCCGAAAAAGAAATCGTTTTTTTTGGTAAAATAAAAAATGACAATCCACCGCTAAAAACAGCTAACAAAAAAAGAAAAATATTTAGTTTATGTATACTTTTCAAAATCTAAAATAGATAAATGGATTATATGTCGAATCGACCAAAAATACGATACTAATAAGCAACAACACTAAATTTAAAACTGGTTGAGAAAATAATAGGACTTTATTAGCGGATAAACGAACCGGATGTTTTTCTGAAAACAATTCATCCCATGGAATACATAATAAGATGACAAGAATAAACCAATAAATGTGTTCGTATAAATCACTGTAAAACGATTCTTTGACGTAAGCATTGGAGTTAAACAATTTGAAAATAAATAATTTTAATTGGCTAAAATCAACAAAATAAAAAATTGACCGACTTAAAATTATAAGGAACAAGGTGTAAAAATGTCGAATAATTTTTGGTGTTTTTATGAGAACATTTTCGAGTAATTTTTCAATAATCATAAAACAGCCAAAATAAAAACCCCATAACACAAAATTCCAACTTGCCCCATGCCATAATCCGGTTAAAAGCCATACTACCATAATATTTAACAATTGGTGTTTTCGGTTTCCTCCCATTGGTATGTATACATAATCTCTAAAAAACTTTCCTAAGGAAATATGCCATCGTCTGTAAAAATCGGCTACCGAAATAGCCGCATAAGGATGCTTAAAATTTTCATCATAATGAAATCCGAACATCCTGCCCAATCCTATAGCCATATCAGAATATCCAGAAAAATCAAAATAAATTTGTACAGAAAACATGATGATACCGAACCAAGCCTCGGCACTCGACAAATCATTAAAACCTGTTTCGAGGTATTTATTTACTAACTCTCCTGCAATATTTGCGATAATGACTTTTTTAAAGAGACCTAAACAAAACCGTGAAACACCACTGCTAATATCCTCCCAATTAAACCGACGATTTTCCATTTCTGTTTCAATGGTTTGATAACGTACAATGGGCCCTGCTACCAATTGATGAAACAAACTCACAAACATGAGGAAATTAATCACATTTTTTTGGGCTTTTACCTCACCTCTATAAACGTCAATGGTGTACGATACTGTTTGAAACGTATAAAAAGAAATACCTATAGGTAATGTATTAGTTGGTTTTGGAAAGGATAATGGAATAAAATAATTAATATTCTCCCAAATAAACCCTCCGTACTTAAAAGCAATTAAAATACCCAAATTCCCTATAATCGATAAGGTTAGTATCAGTTTTGCCTTAGTAGTCCCCTTAAACTTTTCAATTAATAAACCATTTCCATAGTCAAAAAAAGAACTGAAAAGCAATAAAAACACCCAAATAGGTTCGCCCCACGCATAAAAAATTAATGAAAAAAGACTAAGAGAAAGATTTCTGACTGTATTATTTTTAGTAACATAATGAAACAACAATGTTAACGGCAGAAACAAAAATAAAAACGTTAAACTAGAAAATACCATATTGTTGTCTTGTCAAAAAATCAGTCGAATTCCAAAAATAGAGATATTTATGGTTATCCCAAATGAAGTTCGGAAAAAAGAATAAGTTAGAAATATTGGTAATATTAATTCTTGGCTTGCAAACCCTTTATCTTTAAAGTACATTCGTTTGATGATTGATTTTAAAATTAGTTTTTAAGGTAGACATATGAATCCGAAAGTTGATGAATTTCTCGATAAGGCACCAAAATGGCAACTAGAAATGAAAAAATTGAGAATGATTGTTCTTGATTGTATGCTTACAGAAGAATTTAAGTGGAAACAACCTTGCTATACATTTAATAATTCAAATGTTCTAATTATTGGAGGATTTAAAGATTATTGCCTTATTAGTTTTTTAAAAGGTTCTTTATTAAAGGATGACAATGGCTTATTAATTAAACCAGGTGAACACACCCAATCCGGGCGCTACATGAAATTCACCAATACTCATGAAATCGAAACTATAGAAAGTATTTTAAAAGCCTATATTTTTGAAGCCATTGAGGTAGAAAAAACAGGTGTGAAAGTGAATTTTAAACCCGTATCTGATTATGGTATACCAGAAGAATTAACAACTATATTTAATGAAAACTCTGCATTTAAACTGGCTTTTGAGGCGTTAACACCCGGAAGGCAAAAAGCATATATTCTGTATTTTTCAGCACCTAAACAATCTAAAACACGTGTATCAAGAATTGAAAAATATATGAATCAAATTTTTGAAGGAAAAGGATTAACAGATTGTAGCTGTGGACTCTCAAAAAAAATGCCTTATTGCGATGGTTCGCATAAATACATTCGATAAATATTTTGAACTTGCTTAATAATCATCTCATTTACGCCCCATACTTCTTTTGGCTACACATTCATTTTTGGGTTCAGTCTACTCCACTATAACTAAAAAATCGGCCTTTTCTCACTCAAAAAATAAACTATAACAAATTCATTTTTATAAAATTTAAAAATTCAATTAAATAGGAATCATCCTTATTCTTTAATAAACCGTTGATTAAAAATTCCTCTTTCTGTTTTTATGGTAACAAAATAAACACCCGGAACCACAAAACTTTCAAAACTAATTTCATAATGCAGAGGCTTTGGTTCGGAAATTTGAAAATCAATTTGTTTTCCTAACACATCAATTATCTCCACACGTTGGACTTTTTGAGACAATTTAAACTGTAATTGCTTGTCAACTGGATTCGGAAAAAACTGAACTTCATTGGATATTTTATTTTCATCAACGCTATTTATCTGGGATTGTAAAAGTTGATGAGCAGAACACATATTTGGAATACCCCAACCATAATCGTTATCAGGATTGGCAGATTTTGAAGCCGTTGCCTTGAGTGCCTGTAAAATTTGCATATTGGTTTTAGTAGGATTTGCCTGCCATAAACAAGCTACAGCACCTGCTAAAATTGGTGTTGCATAGGACGTTCCGTTTCCTGAACCGAAATTATAACTGGGACTACAAACATAAGCACCCTCACCCATTGCACTCAGTTCAGGCTTTATTCGCCCATCAGCTGTTGGCCCCACCGAACTAAAACCGGAATGTATTCCGGAACCATTTACTGAACCTACTGTACAAATACTGTCCGCATCTGCTGGAACACTGATATAATTCCAAGCTCCACCACCCTCGTTTCCGGCAGCATTTAATACAAACATTCCTTTTCGGGCAGCCATGGTAGCAGCTAAAGAAGCCACGGCTGTCTTACCATTCAAATCATTGTATGTATGATTTTGAGATACAATATCAAAGGTTGTGTATCCTAAAGATGTAGTTGTAATATCTGCGCCTAAACTATCTGCTAACTCAGCTGCTACTATCCAATTACATTCTTCAATTAGTTTTTCGGAAGCCACATCTTCCGAACGCATTAACCAATAATTTGCCTTTGGCGCTGTACCTATTAATTTACCTGGTGCGTTTCCTGCCATTAATGACAAGCAATTGGCACCGTGGGAATTATCTTCATAAACAGAAGAATTACCGACTACAATATCTCTTGTTCCGAGAAGACGATTTTCATTTCTAAGCGAATCAAATACCGGATTTGTATTTACTCGGTCAAAGCCGGCATCAATAACAGCAATTAAAATACCTTGCCCACGATACCCCATTTCATGCAAGCAATCTGCTCCTAATTGATTGACTTGTGTATAAGATGGTCCGTAATTATATGCTGAAATTGTATTTGATATTTTTTTTACAGCATTTTCCTTTGAATCTAAATTTGTACCAATGGCTATTCTTTTTAATTTAGCTACAAGAGAAGAGCCTGCAACACATGATAAGCTATTAATAGCTGTCAACTGTGAAGAATTGGACACAATAACAATGGCGGCATTCATCCATTTAGACACTTGAAATACACTAGCCCCGGTTGCATTTATTTGATCAACATAAGTTTGATTAACAGGAATATCGGTCATATCAACTGAAATACCTTGTTTGGTTCTTCGCTCAATGGCCCTATCTGATAGAAAAGCCCTAGGAGAATTTACAGAATAAGAGGAATTATCTTTATCCTTAAACTTTATCCAATACTTAGTGAAGTTTTGTGCTTTAATACTATTGGTTGTGTAACATACAAAAGCAAAAATTATTAGCCTTAAAATTTTATTCAAATCCATGAGAAATATATGTTAATTTATAAATAACCCCTTTTTGTATTCTTTGTTCTACCGGAATAATGCCGCCTCCATTCGGATTAACAATAACTGTATTAGAATATAAATCCTTGATTTCTCTATACACCAATCCGATATGTTTAGCGTATTTTTCTACGAAATATTCGCGATGAATCACATTATTTTTATCATTTTTTTGTACTACAAGCAACATACTATCCATCTTCATACCGTTAATTACTTCAACTCTATCAATATAGTCATACTTATATTCGCATGATCCCAGTGTATTTTTAGCGTTTCCGTTCCATGTATCATCCTCTTTAATTGGAAAAATCAATTTTGTAAATCGGACATCTTCTTCTACTACCTCCAAAAATCGGGATGTTTTCGTGTAACTCCATACATCTTTAATTGTCCAAGGAATGTCATTATAATTAACTAGTGGATTATATGTTTTAATATAACGTACCAATTTAATGGCTTGTCGTCCTTCATTATCGGTAAAAAACTGCTCTAATTTTTCTTTAATACGGTATTTATAGTAAGTCGTATCCTTTTTAAAATCATCATAAACGGTTGAATCTACATCATAAATTACGTATTTACCAATAGCGGAAGGTGCGTACTCATGTCCTGAATCTGGAACGGAGTTTGTTTTTTTAGTGCAAGCCATCAGAAGAAACAATATCCCTACTCCTACAAGCGATTTATAGATATAACTATTCATAAAAAACAGCATCACATTTTTAAAATAAATAGTTGAATGTATTCATATTTAATACATATAAAAATAAGTAAAACCATTTTATTATACTAATCTGTTTTGTACAAACCTTTGAAGCTATTTGTAAGAGAGGACTCATTATAAAAAAGACTCCAGATTGTGGTTTAATATTTTATCACAGTACAAATAAATGTAAATTTGCACCGTGCTGAAACAATTCGAATTACAAATCACCAAACATCAACTATTCAAAAAAACGGATAAACTATTAGTAGCTTTTAGTGGTGGTGTAGATTCTGTAGTTTTATGTGATTTACTAAAAAAAGCCGGTTATATGTTTGATGTTGCTCATTGCAATTTTCAATTAAGAGGCGATGAAGCTAATTCGGATACAAATTTTTGTAAGCAATTTGCTGAGCGAGTAAATGCTGAGTTTCATGTCATTTTTTTTCAAACCAAATCTTATGCCGCCAAACATAAACTTTCGATCCAAATGGCCGCTCGTGAACTGCGTTACAATTGGTTCAAAGAACTTCTTGAAAAACATGATTACCAGTATATACTAACAGCTCATCATGCCAATGACAATGCAGAAACCTTATTCGTTAATTTAACTAGAGGAACTGGCATAAGGGGTATTCAAGGAATTCCGGAAAGACAAAATACGATCGTGAGGCCTTTATTATTTTTAACAAAAGAAAGGATAAAAAAATATGCCCTCCAATACCAACTGCCCTATAGAGAAGATAGCAGTAATAAGGAAGTCAAATACAAACGTAATTTCATCAGGCATGAAATTATCCCGCAATTCGAAAAATTAAATCCCGGGTTTGTAGAAACGATAAATACATCTATTCATTATTTCAGACAATCGGCTGAAATTGTGAGCTTATATGCTCATGAAAAATTTAAACTCATTTGTAGAGAAACCGAACATCAATTATTTATCGATATTTTATTATTAAAATCTGAACCTCAAAAAGAAATTTTACTTTTTGAATGGTTGTACATTAAGAATTTTACGCCAGATCAAATCAATCAAATCAGTACAACCATACAAGTAGAATATCCGAGTGGCAAATATTTTTCATCTTACAGCCACCAACTTGTCATCAATAGAAATTTTATCATTGTTCAGCCAAATCATATCTCTGTTTTACCCGATGAATATATAATTCATTCAATGGATGACACGAAAAATTTGCCTATAAAACTTAACTTTAAAAAGCATTCCTCGATTATTTTGCCAATCGATAAAAATAACATTACAATTCCATACTCTGATGATTTATTTCCCTTAACCCTACGCAGATGGAAGAAAGGAGATAAATTTAAACCCTTTGGAATGAAAGGATTTAAGAAGCTGAGTGATTTTTTTAAAGACCAAAAACTTTCTCTATTTGAAAAAGAAAATGTTTTGATTTTAGAAACCCAAACACATATTATTTGGGTAGTTGGTTACAGAATGGATGACAGATGTAAAGTAATAGACAACACTCAACAAATAATCACAATCTCGTTACTTGATTAATCAAGTTTAAAATACGCTTTTGCTTGCTTTGCAATTTCCTCTCCATAAGCCAAAGAAGCTGTTGCAGCAGGAGATGGGGAATTAATCACATGCATTGAATTTCCGGAAAATTCAATTTTAAAATCATCCAACATATCTCCTTCAGGGCCCAAAGCCATCGCCCTAATTCCACATCTAGCTGGCTCTATATCATCCATTTGTAAATCAGGAATTAGTTTACGTAATCGATTGAGAAAATAGGTTTTACTAAAAGCTCCACGATATTCATCTAATCCAAAACGCCAATGTTTTTTAAAGAAACGCCAAGTTCCCTTAAATGCGAAAGCGTCCAAGGTATCTTTCATGCTAAAAGCTGTTTTACTATAACCTTCACGGTCAAATACAAAAACCGCATTTGGCCCGCATTCCACACCTCCTTTAATCATTCGGGTAAAATGAACGCCTAAAAAAGGAAACTGTGGATTAGGGACAGGATATATTAAGTTTTTTACTTTTTCTCTTCCTTTATCAGTTAAATCGTAATAATCTCCTCTGAATCCTACAATAGCAGAATCGGTTTTTACTTGATCTTTTTTAGTAATTCTATCCGCCTGTAAGCCCGCGCATGAAATGATATATTTTCCATGAAATGTTCCCTTTTCTGTAATAACATCAGTACCATCACCTTTTTTTACAAAATCAGTCACTTTATGTTCAGTCAAAACCTTGCTACCGTTATTCTTGGCATGAATTAATTCAACGTATTTTTTGGCAACATCAGCATAATCAATTATACCGGTACAAGGCACCCAAATTCCGGCAATTCCCTGACAATGCGGTTCTATTTCTTTAATACGAGCAGAGTCTATCAATTCAATGCCCTCTACACCATTTGCTACACCATTATTAAATACTTTATTCATGTGAGCCAATTCACTTTCTTCGGTGGCCGCTATAACTTTCCCACAAATATCGTGAGGTATGTTATACTCCTTAACAAATGATATTAATTCACGTCTACCTTCTACACACTTGACTGCTTTATAAGAACCCGGTTTATAATAAATACCCGAATGAATAACACCGGAATTATGCCCGGTTTGGTGAGCCGCAACTTCTTTTTCTTTCTCTAAAACCAATATCGTTTTATTGGGATTTTGGATAGTTAACTTATAAGCAGTTGCCAAACCAACAATGCCACCACCTACAACAATTATATCGTAATTTGTATTGCTCATCATTAAATGATTGTATTTTTGCCAAAAATAATAAATTAATCAGTCAAACTAACGTTTCTGTATACTCACAACATCAACTGTTTATAAATAAAAAATCATAATTCCATTTCCTAACTAAAACGCTCATGAAAATTATTTGTATTGGTAGAAATTATTCGGAACATGCTAAAGAATTAAACAATGACATTCCTAGCGAACCGGTTTTTTTTATGAAGCCAGACACCTCTTTATTAAAACCCGGAGAAGATTTTTATTTTCCGGAATTAACCAAAGACTTACATCATGAAATTGAAATCGTTATAAAAATAAATAAAGTTGGCAAACACATAGCCGAACAGTTTGCTCACAAATATTACGACGAAATTGGCTTAGGCATTGATTTTACTGCCAGAGATTTACAAAATCAGTGCAAAGAAAAAGGTTTGCCATGGGAAAAAGCAAAAGCGTTCGATCATTCTGCGCCCATAGGAAAATTCATTTCAAAATCACAGTTAGGAGATTTATCGAACATTAACTTTGAATTAAAAATAAACGGCGAACAGCGACAAATTGGAAACACAAAAGATTTACTATTTAATTTTGACCAAATTATTGCTCATATTTCTAAGTTTATTACTCTTAAAGTGGGCGACTTAATTTATACGGGAACACCCAAGGGTGTTAGTGCTGTGCATATTGGAGATAAATTACAAGGTTTTTTAAACGGAGATTTATTTTTAGAATTAGATGTTAAATGAGTTACAATTTCAAAAATCAAAATTCAAACATCCAACTTCTCAAATCTTAAATCCGAAATCTTAAATCCGTCATTGTATCACCACTTTTTCCACCATTAAGCTTTTGGTTGTTTGTACTTTTACAAAGTAAACACCGGTTTTAAAATTGGCTGTTTGAATGCTCTGTTTACCTACTTTAGCGGTTGTTTGGTAAACTAACTGACCCAAGGTATTTTCAACCGTTATTTGATAATCCTCTGTTGATGGTTGTAATTGAATCAACTCAATGTTTAATACATCATTCGCTGGATTTGGATATACGTTCAACTTGGCATACTCATGTAACTCTCCCACTTTCACCGTCAAGCTTTTTTTACTTTTTATGTTTGACACTGAATTAACCACACGCGTTGTTTGTGTCATTTTTCCATTAATTTTCATGGTGCTGTTACAAGGCGATTGTGGAATGACCTCTATCATATACCTAGTATCAGGGTCTGTGGCATTATAATCTGTATAAGAGGTTATATTACCAGGTAAGGCATCAATTTTAGACCAACCACCCTGCGCGTCTTCTCTCCAAATATTAAATACATCATAAGTGTCACCATCATAATAATCCCATGCCAAACTAAATCCACCATCAGCATTCATGTTTTGAACCAAATGCATCGTTTTGTGTGGCTGACTAAGTGGTGTTTCCATATCACAAGAGTCGATAGCTGTAATTTTATACCTCCACGAACGATCTTCTGGATCTGCTATCGGATCAGAAAATTCACTTAAGTCTGTAAACGGCACGGTGGCTAATTCTTCATAATTTCCGCCCGCTGTTTCCCGATAAATTTTGAAGTTTTTGATGCCTTTGTTGATGTGTTTTTCCCATACGATTTGGTTTCTCGACAAGGCTGTATCGACCGATACAACGCACAGTTGTTGTTCAAATCCATTATCAGTCATTATTGTTGGCACAAACACACTAGCTACTCCCAAGCAATTTTGGGCATCAGTTACGCTGACAAAGTGTGTACCCGCCAATAAACCGGTGGGGTTTTGTTGAGTTGACCCATTACTCCATTTGTAGCTATATGGGGGCATGCCTCCTAATGGGCTTATTTGAACAGATCCACTACCGTTACCTGAGTTGCAACTCGATGGTGAAA
>CAMAPT010000002.1 GCA_945860225.1 Chitinophaga pinensis
GTGAAATGTTAACGCCAAATCAAACTCATTTACAGCAGGAAATACAAATCAAAAAATGGAAGAAAAAAACCTCGAAAGTTTTACTTCCGAGGTCTATTTAAATGTAATTTTACAATCTAACCCGTGTCAACTTTTTTCAGGACTAGACAGCTTTAATTTAATGATTAAGCTTCTGTATTTTCTGAATTAGTATCAGCTTCTGATGTTTCTTCTACTGCAGTTTTTGAAGCAATTTTAGCTGCTTTTGCAATTTTAGCCGCTGTTTCAGCTTTTAATTTATCTTCTTCTGCTTTCTTAGCATTAGTAGATAAATTATCCTTCTTAGAGTTGATTTTAGATGATTTTTGGTCTACCCATTTAGCAAAACGTTCTTCAACTTGAGCCTCTGTTAAGGCACCTTTTTTAACGCCATCTAATAAGTGTTTTTTCATTAAAATACCTTTGTAAGAAAGGATAGCTCTACAAGTATCTGTAGGTACAGCTCCATTTAGGTACCATTTTAATGTAGATTCAAAATTTAAATCAATAGTTGCAGGGTTCGTATTAGGGTTATAAATCCCTAATTTTTCAATAAAAGCTCCATCTCTTGGTGCACGACCATCTGCTGCTACAATGTGGAAAAACGCTGAGTCTTTCTTACCATGTCTTTGTAGTCTAATCTTTACTGCCATTTTTATTATTTTTAAAGTTTGGGAGGCAAATATCGATATTTTTATTTAATTAACATCATTTTTTTGTAAATTATTTTTATAAATGCTTAAATATCATTTAATTGACTATTTTTACAACCGTTATTTTTTAGTTGCATCAACCAAGATGAGATCTACTAAATAATAACTAAAAACAATAAAATCTAAATATGAAATTACAAGAAAGAGGTATCCTATTGATTCCAATTGATTTTACAGAACAATCGTTATTAGCTATTAAGCAGGCTTATAATTTAGCTAAGTATACTCATTCTAAAATTGTGTTGTTACATACTTATGAAAAAGTTGGCCAGGAACGTTTAGAAGATTTAAAGGCTTTAACTACAAAAACGGAAACAGAAAGTGGTGTTCCCACAGAATTTATGAATGTGAAAGGCAATATTTATTCAGAAGTTCCAAAAATTTCTGAAGAAATTAAGGCTACTTTGGTTATCGTTGGTTTAGAAAGCCATATGAAAGCCAAAAATATTGTAGGAGCGAGTGCATCCAAGATGATTAGAGAATGTATCTGTCCGGTAATTTCAATTAGAGGGAAAGATCATAAAGATGGATGTGAAAATATTTTATTACCGTTAGATTTATCTCGTGAATCTCGTGAGAAAGTTGATGTAGCTATTCAGTTTGCTAAATATTTTGGAGCTTCTATCCGTATTTTAGCCGTTTTTAGCTTATCAGACGCCGCTTACGAAAATCAGTTATTAGCTTATTCGCATCAAGTAAAACAATATATTAAGTCGAAAGGGATTTCCTGTTCAAATAAATCAATGGCGAGTGATCATCTCGCTGAAACGATAGTAGAGTACGCTAATAAAATAGAGTCGGATCTTATTATCATTATGAATAAACCTAATTTAAGTATTAAAGAATTTTTCAGTGGTACCGAAGCTCAAAAAGTTGTGGATGTTAGTAATTTACCTGTAATGACTATTAATCCGAGTAAAAAAGAAAGTTTGATGAGTTTTGGTACAGGTTTTTAAGGTACATATCAATCATACATAATAAAAAGCCCTGTCAATCAGGGTTTTTTTATGTGATAGTCTTTCTTTTTAATTAAACACTTAATTGTATATTAGCCATTCAAACTATGAACTTGTTTTTTCATTTAGGTAGGTATTTTATATTGATTAAGCGGGTATTTAGTAAACCCGAAAAATCTTCTGTGTATTTCAAAAGAATTGTCTCCGAAATAGATAATATTGGTATAAGTTCATTGCCTATTATAGCCATTATTTCATTTTTTATGGGTGGAGTAATTACCATCCAATCAGCTTTTGGATTTACAAGTCCTCTAGTTCCATTATATGCTGTCGGTTTTGCTGCCAGAGAATCCATGTTATTAGAATTTTCGCCTACTATTGTCTGCTTAATATTAGCCGGTAAAATAGGTTCAAATATTGCCTCTGAAATAGGAACAATGAGAATTACCGAACAAATTGATGCATTGGAAATCATGGGAATCAATTCATCAGGGTATTTGATATTACCCAAAATTGCTGCGGGAATGCTGATAATGCCTTTTCTAATTGCTATCAGTATGTTTTTAGGAATATTTGGAGGTTATGTTATGGGTATTGCAACAGGAGCTTGCACATCTTATGAGTATATCTTTGGTATTCAAACATTTTTTCAACCCTGGAAATTATATTATTCGTTTACTAAAGTGGTTACATTTGCCTTTTTAATTACGTCTATATCTGCTTACTTTGGTTATTATACAAAAGGAGGTGCTTTGGAAGTGGGTAAGAGTAGTACTTCCGCTGTTGTTTATAGTAGTATTTTTATTTTAATTTTTAATTTTCTTCTGACTCAATTGTTCTTAACATGATTGAAATTAAAAACATATCAAAAAGTTTTGGAACAACAAAGGTCATTGATAATGTGTCTTTTACTTTTGAGCAAGGTAAAACCAATTTAATTATTGGAGAAAGTGGAAGCGGTAAAACAACTATGTTAAAATTGATGGTTGGTCTGCACGAAATAGATCAAGGTGAAATTTTATATGACGGTTTAAATTTTCCCTTACTAGGCGTAAAGCAAAAACAAGAAGTTAGAAAAAAAATAGGGATGTTATTTCAAGGAGGAGCTTTGTTTGACTCTCTCACGCTGGAAGAAAATGTGAGGTTTCCGCTTGATATGTTTACAAAAATGACCAAAGAAGAAAAATTAGAAAGGGTTAATTTTTGTTTAGAGAAAGTACAACTAACCAATAAAAATAATTTATATCCAGGTGAATTATCTGGAGGAATGAAGAAGAGAGCGGCTTTGGCGAGGGCGATAGCCAATAATCCTAAATATTTATTTTGCGATGAGCCAAATTCAGGGTTAGATCCAAAAACATCGATTGTGATCGATAATTTGATTCAGAGTTTAACGCAAGAGTTTAATATAACAACCATTGTCATTACTCATGATATGAATTCTGTGGTTGAAATCGGACAAAACATATTATACGTTTACAAAGGAAAACATTGGTGGACAGGTAATAGTCAAGATATTTTAAAGACAACCAATCCCGAGTTAGTAGATTTCGTCTTTGCATCCGGATTTATGAAAGAAGTATTTAATGCTGTTAAGAAAAAACAGTAACTAAGGAATTTATATAAACGCAAACTTACTTCATGAAGCTGTAAGTTTTAACCCAAAAATAATATTGAAAACACAAAAAAACACATCGCACGATTTTGAAATGAAAGCTACAACTTTTCATGGCTTAGAAGATGTATTGGCAAATGAATTATTAAAATTAGGTGCACGAGATATTATTCCGTTTAAGAGGGGCGTATCATTTACAGGTGATAAAGGGTTTATGTATAAGGCAAATTTATGTTTAAGAACAGCTCTTAAAATATTGGTTCCTATTTATTCTTTCAGGGCAGATAATGAACATGAATTATATGATAAAATGAAAGAATATGAATGGGAAACATTGTTAAATGTAGATGATACATTGGCTATTAATGCTACGATTAATTCTGATGAGTTTAATCATTCATTGTATGTTTCCCAAAAAACAAAAGATGCAATTTGTGATCGTTTTGTAGATAAATTTGATGTAAGACCCAATGTTGATTTGGATAGGCCAACCATTAGAATTTACGTTCATATATTCAGAAATCAAGTCAATGTGAGTCTTGATAGTAGTGGAGACTCTTTATTTAAAAGAGGCTATAGGGTAGATATTGATACTGCTCCAATGAAAGAAGTATTGGCCGCAGGTATGGTTCTATTATCTAATTGGCAACCTCATTTACCTCTTATTGATGGGATGTGTGGAAGTGGAACTTTGGGAATAGAAGCCGCTTTGTTTGCCAATAATATACCGCCAGGTGTTTTTAGAGAAGAATATGGCTTTATGAAATGGCATGATTTTGATAAAAATTTGTGGGACACAATTTATGAAAGCAGTATAAATCGAATCAAAGATGATATGCCTAATATTATTTCTAGCGATATAGATATTGTACCTTTAGAAATGGCTAAACGGAATGGTGTGGTGGCAAAAGTAGATGATATGATAACCTATCAGCATATGTCTTTTTTTGATTTGATGCCCACTAAGCCGCATGGCACCATTTTACTAAATCCCCCTTATGATGAACGCATAAAAATGGAAGATACTAACGCATTTTATAAACAAATTGGCGACAAGTTAAAAAAAGATTTTGGAGGTTGGACAGCTTGGATTATTTCGTCTAATTTGGATGCTATTAAATCAATTGGATTACATCCAAGCAAAAAAATGACACTTTATAATGCATCATTGGAATGTAAATTACTAAAGTATGAATTATACAGTGGTTCTAAAAAAGCATCTAAACAACAACCATTGTAAAAATTATTGGTTTTTGCTTCCAATCATTTCACTCACAATTTTGGCACTTAATAAACCTAAAGGAATACCGCCTCCAGGATGCACGCTGCCTCCACAAAAGTATAAGTTTTTTATTTTGCTGCTTTCATTAGCGTGGCGCAAGAATGCAGCGTATTTGTTATTAGATGAATTGCCATATAATGAACCACCAAACGAACTCGTTCGTTGTTCAATTAAATAGGGGTCTAATATTTCTTCTACTTCAATATATTGTTCGATATCAGTTTTTAATAGCCGGTTAATTTTTGCTACGATTTGTTTTCGCATTTCGTCAATATAATCAACCGGTTTACTTGATTCGTTATGGGGTACATTAATCATCACAAACCAATTTTCGCATCCTTCGGGCGCATCTTGAGGTGTTATTTTGGATGTAATGTTAATGTAAATGGTAGGATCGTGGTAAGCTGTTTTATGTTTAAAGAAAGTTGTAAACTCTTCTTCTCCATTTTTACTGAATAAAATATTGTGAAGATCTAACTCAGCAAACTGTTTATTTATTCCCCAATAAAATATAAGTCCCGATAATGATTTTTCTTGTTTTAATAGTTTATTAGGATAATATTTTGGATCTAGTAGTTTTGAGTAGACATGATGGATATCAGATCCGCTCACTACAATATCCGCTTTTAAATCGCCATTAGAAGTAGATACGCCAATCACCTTGTCATTGTCGGTCTTTATTTTTGTGACTTTTGTATTTAGCTTAAACTCTACTCCTAAATTTAAACTTAATTGATAGAGGTGTTTTGTTATATCGTGCATCCCATTTTTAGCGGCAAATGCACCCATATTATGTTCAAGATGCGCAATAATATTAATTAATGCAGGTGCTTGAAAGGGGTTTGAACCATTGTAAGTGGCAAAACGATTGAATAATTGAACAGTTTTTGGATTTTTGAAGCGTTTGGTATTTACTTCATTCATGGTTTTGTTTAAGTGTAATTTTCTGATATTTACTAATGCTTTTAATGTTTTTAAATTCAAAAAATTTGACAATTTGTGCAAGGATTGATGCATAAACAAATCGCTTGTTAGTTCATAGGCGGTGGCACTATCTTTTAATTGTTCTAAAACGGATTGTTTTGTTTCACCCAATTTGTTTTCAACCTCAGTCGCAAATTTGTTTTTATCTGCATAAGCGCATAAAAACGTTCCGTCTTCGTACAGATAGTTGCAAATTTTATTTAGATGAATGTAGTCGAATTTTATATTTTGTTGGCTGATAGCGGTAAGGTCTTCGATTAAATGAGGCATGGTTAATACAGATGGACCTAAATCAAAGCGGTATCTTCCAATTTTTTTTCCATGAAGTTTACCCCCCACATAATTGTTAGCCTCTAGCACGGTTACCTCATATCCAGCAGCTCCGAGTCTTACGGCCGATGCTAAACCGGCTACTCCTGATCCGATAATGACAATATGTTTTTTCATGGTTATCTGTTTTAATAATATTTGTTTAACGTGTTCTTGTTTAATTTATGTAAGTTTAAACAATGTTTACGTGTTTTTGTTAAAGAGTTATGTCAAAAAAAGTTACAATTATTGGTTCTGGTTTTTCCGGACTTTCGGCTGCTTGTTACTTAGCAAAACAAGGATGTGAAGTTACTGTTTTAGAAAAGCATGACAGGGTAGGCGGAAGAGCCCGTCAATTTGAGAGTCAAGGTTTTTCTTATGACATGGGCCCAAGCTGGTATTGGATGCCTGATGTGTTTGAAAAGTTTTTTGCTGATTTTGGTAAGAAAGTGTCTGACTATTATGAGCTCGATCGATTATCTCCATCTTACAGAATTATTTATAAGGATGGTCCTCTCGATATTCCGAGTGATTTGAATGAACTGTATGATGTGTTTGAGCGCATTGAGCCGGGAAGTGGACCAAAGCTTAAACAATTTTTAAAAGAGGCCGAATACAAGTATAATATCGGTATGAATGATTTGGTGTATAAGCCGGGCTTGTCACTCACTGAGTTTATGAATACTCAATTTTTGAAGGGCGTATTTAAACTTGATGTTTTCAATTCTATCTCCTCTCACATTCGCAAATCATTCTCTAATCCCAAATTGATTCAATTATTAGAGTTTCCTGTTTTGTTTTTGGGTGCCTTACCCGAAAATACGCCAGCACTTTACAGTTTGATGAATTATGCGGATATAGTTGGTGGAACGTGGTATCCAAAGGGAGGTATGGTTCAAGTTGTAAATGGCATGCATCAGTTGGCTCTCGAATTAGGTGTGAAATTTGAGTTGAATGTTGATGTATCTAAAATTAATGTTGCTAATTCTTTGGCTAGAGAGGTTGTTTCAAAGTCTATACATAAAGAATTTGACGTATTAGTTTCTAGTGCCGATTATCATTTCACAGAACAAACATTGTTAGAAGAGCCCTATAGGAACTACTCAAAAAAATATTGGGAAACTAGAAAATTAGCGCCGTCGAGTTTAATTTTTTATATAGGTGTCAATAAAAAATTACCAAATTTATTGCATCATACTTTGTTTTTTGATGAGGATTTTGAGACTCATTCCAAAGAAATATACACCGACCCAAAGTGGCCTACAAACCCACTCATTTATTTGAGCGCTACTTCTCAAACGGATGCAACTGTTGCTCCTGAGGGATGCGAAAATTTAATGGTATTGATACCTATTGCTCCAGGATTGAAAGATGATTCAGCAACCAACGATCGCTATTTTGATATGGTGATTGCTCGAATCGAAAAACAATTAGGCGTATCATTTAAGGAAAATGTCGTATTTAGAAGAGATTTTGCCACTAGCGATTTTATTAAAGATTATAATTCTTTAAAAGGAAATGCTTATGGTTTAGCTAATACCCTTAGTCAAACAGCTATTCTTAAACCTAAGTTGATAAATAAGAAAGTACGTAATTTGTTTTACACCGGACAGTTAACCGTTCCTGGTCCTGGCGTTCCGCCTTGCCTCATTTCAGGAAAACTTGTAGCAGAACAAGTACAAAAGTACATGAAACAAAATTGAGTGTGATTAAACAAAACCAAAAATAAAATGTTTATCATTTAGTAATTAAAGTTAACTTAGTAATTTAACGAAGATTTATGAAACAATTATTTGATAATGTCAGTTTACGAACCAGTAAAATGGTTACCAATAGTTATAGCACTTCGTTTTCGTTGGGTATTAAATTTTTGCATCGCGATTTTCAAGATCCTATTTATGGTATTTATGGATTTGTAAGGTTTGCCGATGAAATAGTAGATACATTTCATGACTTTAACAAAAAAGAACTTTTAGATGAATTTAGACATGATACCTATAAATCAATTGAAAGAGGTATTAGTTTAAATCCGGTTTTAAATAGTTTTCAAAAGGTTGTTAATGATTTTCAAATAGATTTAAAACTTATTGATACTTTTCTAAAAAGTATGGAAATGGATTTGAACAAAAAAGCCTATGATGCTGAAGGCTATAAAGAATACATTTTGGGAAGTGCAGAAGTTGTGGGATTAATGTGTTTGAAAGTTTTTGTGAAGGGCGATCAGAAAATGTATGAAGATTTAACCCCTTATGCGATGGCTCTTGGATCGGCATTTCAGAAAATTAATTTTTTAAGAGATTTACATGCCGATTATTTAGGTATGGGCCGTGTGTATTTTCCAAATGTTGAACTTTCTAAATTGGATACTCAAACCAAAACAGCTTTGGAGAATGATATTGAAATTGATTTTAATAAAGGTTTAGAAGGGATTAAATTATTACCTAAAGATTCTCGTTTCGGAGTTTATGTCGCGTATATTTATTACAGACAATTATTCAAAAAAATAAAATCATTAAAACCAGAAAGAATTTTAGAAGAACGAATTCGTATTCCTGACACACAAAAAGTGGCATTGTTTGCCAGTTCATACCTCCGTCATAGTTTCAATCTTTTGTAGTTTTTAATTTATATAGATTTAAGTTATGACGAAAGAGTTTGTAGTATTAGTTGACGAAAATGATAATGATATTGGAGTAATGGAAAAACTACAAGCTCATCAGGAGGGATTATTGCACCGCGCTTTTTCTGTTTTTTTGTTTAATGACAAACAAGAGCTGTTAATGCAACAGCGTGCTTTATCAAAATACCACAGCGCAGGTTTATGGACCAATACATGTTGTTCTCATCCCCGACCCAATGAAACGATTAAGGATGCTGCTAACCGTAGATTATTTGAAGAGATGGGAATGAGTTGTGATTTAAAGATTAAAACTAATTTTATATACAAAACCAATTTTGATAACGGTTTGACAGAGCATGAATTGGATTATATCTTAATTGGTTATACAAATCAAGATCCAATCGTTAACAAAGACGAAGTAGAACATTTTAGATGGCAATCATTACCTGATTTAAAAAATGATGTGGCCGTGAATCCTAATAATTATACCTCATGGTTTAAAATAGCCATTGAAAAAGTGTTCTAACACGTTTCCTATTTTTTTTAATTACCATTCGGTATTACCATGTTTGGTCATTTGAGTTTAACTCAATCTTATGCATTTTTTTGATTTCGTTGAGTACTTTGCAGTTGTGCTGTAAGCAACATGGTTATTTCATGTTTTATATCTCATTCCTCAAAATAGTCCTCTTAATTTTTTCTTCAATACTCTATTTATACTTTATATTTATTTTTAGGAACATAAATTATTTATTGTTCTTTTGATTAAATGTTAATGTGATGAATTGAATGCATGGAACGAAAAGAATTTATCAAATCATTATTAGGAATTACTACTATGACAACATTAGGGAGTTTTACAACGCTGGCAACTACTTTTAAAGAACAGGAAAGTATAATGCCCGTTTTATTCATTGGTCATGGATCGCCGATGAATGCCATTGAAGATAATGAATTTTCTAAAGGATGGAAGGCAATAGCAGCTTCTCTGCCAAAACCCAAAGCAATTTTATGTATTTCGGCACATTGGGAAACTAAAGGAACTTTTGTAACGGCAATGGATAAACCTAAAACAATTCATGATTTTGGAGGTTTCCCTCAGTCCTTATTTGATGTTCAATACCCTGCACCGGGTAGCAAATGGTTAGCTAAAGCAACACAGCAAGCTATGACTCAAGTAAGCGTTGATTTTGATGAAAGCTGGGGCTTAGATCATGGAGCGTGGAGTGTTTTAACCCAATTATTTCCAAATGCTGATATTCCGGTAATTCAATTAAGTTTAGATTATACAAAAAACGCTTTGTATCATTACGAGATAGCTTTGCAGCTTTCAGAGCTTAGAAAAAAAGGTGTTTTGATTATAGGGAGTGGAAATATGGTGCATAATTTCCAGCATGCTAGATTTTATGGAGATTTTAATAGGCATTTTGGTCACGACTGGGCTTTGGAAGCTAATGATGTGTTCAAAAAGTTGATTAGTAATAATGATACTAAATCTTTAATTAATTATAGCGGTTATAGCAAAGCACTTCAATTATCAGCTCCTACTCCCGAACATTATTTGCCTATGTTATATGCCTTAGCTTTACGCCGAGAAACAGAAAGTATTTCTTTTTTTAACGATGCGGTTGTTGGAGGTTCTTTTTCTATGACATCTTTTAAAATTAATCCATCCTAAAGAAAAAATGGTTTAATAATCAATTAGTCGATTTTTCGATAGCTAACATTAATTGTTTACGAGCTAAAAAAATTCTGCTTTTAACGGTTCCTAATGGTAATTGCATTTCTTGGGCTATTTCTTCGTATTTGAAACCATTATAATATCTCGTGAAAGGAATTTTATATTGGTCATCGAGGTTTTCAATTTTATGAAGAATGTCTTTAGCTGCCAATCTTGATTCAGTAATATCCTGATGATTATTTTTAAAAGCACGAGCCATTGCTAAATCGGCATTGGTTTGTATAATTTGTTTTGTTTTTACCGCTCTTCTGTATGAATTGATGAATGTGTTTTTCATGATGGTAAATAACCAAGCCTTTAAGTTTGTACTATCTTCAAACTTTTCTCTGTAAGTAATAGCTTTAACGTAGGTATCCTGAACCAAATCCAACGCATCATCATTGTTATGAGTTAAACTTAATGCAAAATTTTTAAGCGATTGCTTTTCCTTTAAAATGCGGGTATTAAATTCTATAGCTGTCATGGCTTTTATTTTTATGTTTAACCTTTTGTTATTTTCTTTAAACAAAATTAGGTATTGTTTAATTGTTGTCAAAATTAATTAAACAAAATATTTTAAATTTATGTTAATTGCCTGATTATCATAGCTTTAAATATATTCAGGGTTTTGTGAAATATATCACCATTTTCAGCAAAAATAATTCTGATATAACTATTTAAAGGTGAGTTACCTCATAGTTTGCTGATGAAGTTGCCTATTGTGTATTTAATAAATTGTGAATGATAGATATTATACTTAGTATTTTAAATTCGGAGTATTTATTTAACTTCGGGCAAAATTTACGTAAACATGTTTCAACAATTAAGCGAACAAGAAGAATTAAGGAGAGAAAAATTAGCAGAGCTAAAAAAACTGGGAATTAATCCATATCCTGCTGAAGAATTTAAAGTAAATGTTACTGCAAAAGATATAAAGGAAAATTACGAACGTGATAAATTAAATTATAAAGATATTCGGTTTGCCGGTCGTATTATGAGTGTGCGAGACATGGGTAAAGCGGCTTTTGCTGTTTTGCAAGACAGTACAGATCGTATTCAGGTTTATGTTCGTCGTGATGATATTTGTCCTGCAGAGGATGATAAAACATTGTATGACATTGTTTGGAAAAAATTAATTGATTTAGGAGATATTATCGGAATTGAGGGCTATGTTTTTACTACAAAAACAGGTGAAATTTCTATTCATGTCACTTCTTTAAAACTATTGAGTAAATCTTTAAAACCTTTGCCAGTTGTAAAAACAGATGCTGATGGTAAAGCGTTTGATGAAGTAACAGATCCTGAATTTCGTTACCGTCAACGTTACGTTGATTTAATCATTAATCCTAGTGTTAAAAAAACATTTGAGCAACGCACAAAAATCATCAACAGTATTCGTCAATTTTTGAATGATGGAGGAGCTTTAGAAGTAGATACGCCTGTATTGCAATCTATTCCGGGTGGTGCTACTGCCCGTCCGTTTTTAACGCATCATAATGCGTTGGATATTCCTTTGTATATGCGTATTGCGAATGAATTATATTTAAAACGTTTGATAGTTGGGGGCTTTGATTGGGTATATGAATTTAGCCGAAATTTCCGAAACGAAGGAATGGACAGAACACATAATCCTGAATTCACGATTTTGGAGTTTTATGTAGCGTATCGCGATTACTTCTGGATGATGAAAACGACGGAAACATTATTAGAAAAAATTGCTACAGAATTACACGGCACCACTCAGTTAACCGTTGGCGATAAAATCATTAATTTTTCAGCACCATTCAAACGTATTTCTATTTTCGATGCCATTAAAGAGAATACGGGTATTGATGTTAGTAAAATGGACGAGGAGCAATTGAGAGAAGTATGTAAACAATTGCATTTAGAAATTGATCAAACCATGGGCAAAGCCAAATTGATTGATACAATCTTTGGAGAAAAATGTGAAGGAAACTACATACAACCGACATTTATTACGGATTATCCGGTAGAAATGAGTCCATTAACCAAAAAACATCGCTCGCACGAAGGCTTGGTGGAGCGCTTCGAATTAATGATTAATGGTAAAGAAATTGCTAATGCTTACTCCGAATTAAACGACCCTCTTGATCAACGTGAGCGTTTTGAAGAACAGGTTAAATTAATGGAAAGAGGAGATGACGAGGCCATGTTTATTGATTACGATTTTTTAAGAGCTTTGGAATACGGTATGCCACCAACGGCTGGTATTGGTATAGGTATAGATAGATTGTGTATGTTGATGACTAATCAATCGTCTATACAAGATGTATTGTTGTTCCCAACCATGAGACCTGAAGTGCAAACTGTGACTACCGAAGAAGTATAAAAATAATCATGCGTAAATTAATATATAGTAGTTTGATGTTGATAGCTGTTGGTTTATTTTCTTGTCAAGAAAATAAATCGGCAGATCAACAAAAGCCCCGCATCTTTCCTGAATATAATCAGGCATTAGATGAAATTATTAAGAGTAGGGAGGGGGTTATACGCGGAATTGATTTAAATAGCAAAGCATTTGTTATTACAAAAACCGAAACAAAAGCACCTTCGGAAGTAGCACAAGATTATTTGTATTTTGAATATACCATTGATAGTGTGATTAATTATTCTATTTCATACAATTTGCAAAAAGACAGTTTGGATGAGGTGGAGGTGCAAATAAATTGTAATGATTTAGATTTAAGTTCAAAAATTTACACTGATTTAAAAAATTATTACGAGAAAAAATTACCAAATCCTACAGAAGACAAAGGCTTTGTTGTATACAATTGTTTCGAAGGCCAGCGTAAGCCATTTGTGGTTTCTCTCACAGATAATAGCTCTCCCAACAAAGGCATTATTAATTTGGTTATCTACAGAGATAAGTAGTTAATGTATTTCGGTATATGAGCGGATTCTCTGTCGCACACTCATAGTTTAATTATAACGTTCTATTCTCAGGTTTTACTTAACTGTAATTTCTGATTTTATACCGTATAGTGCATAATCAATGTTTATGAAAAAGTTGGTACATTAGGATAATGCTGATTTATGGGACCAAGCTAACAAGTGACTGTTAGGCTTAAGAGAGGTGGTGAGGATTATAAGTAAGTTATGCGGCAGCTTAAGGACGAACGAACAAATAATAACGAATAAAAAAATATGATTCCAGACTATCAATCAATAATGTTGCCTTTACTTGAATTCATTTCAGACGGTAAAGAATATAAAATGAGATTCGTTACAGACGAACTTGCTATAAAATTCGGTGTTACAGAAGAGGAACAAAAAGAATTATTGCCAAGCGGTGTTGCACCAATATTTTATAATAGGACAGCATGGGCAAAAACTTATTTGAAAAAAGCTGGTCTAATTGATAGCCCCAAACAAGGGATTGTTCTTATTTCAAAGCGAGGACTTGATGTATTAAAGAAAAAACCAAGTTCAATTAATGTCAAGTTCTTAAAACAATTTTCTGAATTCGTAGAATTTCAAACCTCAAAACGAGAAGACGAAATCGAAACAGAAAATAATGACGAGCAATCGACACAGACTCCAGAAGAACTATTAGAAACAGCATATCAGAAAATAAGAAAATCCTTAGCATCGGAACTAATAAACAAAGTTGTTGAACTATCTCCTGCTTTTTTTGAAAAACTTGTCGTTGAACTTTTAGTTAAAATGGGGTATGGTGGTTCAATCAAAGACGCTGGAAAAGCAATGGGCAAGAGTGGTGACGAAGGTATTGATGGAACAATAAAAGAAGACAAACTAGGACTTGATATTATTTATATTCAAGCAAAACGTTGGAAACCGGGCAATGTTGTTGGTCGACCTGAACTTCAAAAATTTGTTGGCGCATTAGCTGGTCAGGGTGCTAAAAAAGGAATTTTTATTACTACTTCGAATTTCACAAAAGAAGCAATTGAATACACTCCAAGAAATGAAACTAAAATTGTTTTAATTGACGGACATCAATTGGCTCAACTAATGATTGATTATAACCTCGGTTGCACTGCGCAACAAACTTATGAAGTTAAAAAAATAGACAGTGACTATTTTGGAGAAGAGTAAAACATAAAGATAAACAGAAGGCCGACTTGCTAACAACGTAAAAGTGCCATAGCTCTATCGCTGGCGTCTATTTTTAAACCGTTAACATACATTGGTTAAAAACGATAGAACTGAAAAAATAAATTAGACATGTATGAATAAATCAACCTAAAGATTTTTTTCAACTTGTTTTTTGTTTTTGCAAAATTTTTATAAATTTGATTAAACCAAAAAAAACTTTTTTAAGCTATGACACTAGTAACATTGAACAACAAAACAGAAAAAACAAATTTAGGTTTAACTCCTTTATTCAATGAGGTATTTGGAGAGTTCATTAACGGTGGAACTACCTTAACAAACTTCTACAATAAACAAGTTCCTGTAAATGTGATTCAAAATGAAACAGGTTACTATTTAGAGTTTGCAGTACCGGGATTTGAAAAAACAGATTTTACTTTAAACTGGGAAAACAATGTGTTAACTGTAGCAGGAACAAAAACAGAAACACTTACTGAAAAAAATTATACAAAACGTGAATTTTCTTTACCTAGTTTTGAAAGAACATTTGTTTTACCTGAAAACATTAACGAAGATGGTATTTCAGCAGAATGGAAAAACGGTATTTTATATGTTACTCTTCCAACTTATGAGTTAGTAAAAACTACTGTTAAAACAATTACTGTTCTTTAATTAGAATATCAAAACGATTCATTAAGAGAGATTGTCTTGTTAGGCAATCTCTTTTTATTTTTATCGCCACTCACTTTTTCTTTGAGGCAATGCGTAGGTCAATTATTTTGCCTAAAATTGCAACAAAATTACCATCAAATTGTAGTTATATTATGCATACAAAATCTATTTTATATATTATAGCATGCTTTTTCAGCATGGCGTCTTTTGCTCAGGTTAATGGTGTTATCAGAGGAAACGTGAGAGATAAAAATTTACAAGAAGTCATTATTGGTTCGGTAATTTCTGTAGATGGAACCACTAATGGCACAACCACCGATGCGGAAGGGAATTTTAAATTGATATTGCCAGTAGGGACGTATAATTTAAAGGCATCTTATTTAGGTTACACAACTTTAATTAAGTATAATATTTCTGTAACATCCGGGAACGCACAAACGGTTAATTTTGAGTTGGAAACTGCTCCTTCTGATTTGAGCGAAGTAACCGTAACCTTTGAAAAAGGTAAATCGGCGGTAGCCACCGATATGATTACGCCACTATCTGTACAACAACTAACAACCGAGGAAATAAAAAGTAATCCCGGTGGTAGTTTTGATGTGTCGCGGGTTGTTCAAACCTTACCCGGCGTTGGAGGTTCGGGTGGTGGAGCTGCTAGAAATGATATTATTATAAGAGGAGGTGCACCTAATGAAAATGTATATTACGTAGACGGTATCGAAATTCCGGTATTAAATCATTTTCAAACGCAGGGTAGTTCGGGTGGAGCCCAAGGAATTTTGAATGTATCGTTCATCGAAGATGTTAAACTAACTTCATCAGCATTTGATGCCAAATATGATAATGCCTTGGCATCAACATTTGTTATTAAGCAACGTCAAGGAAATCCTGAAAAAGTTTCGGGTAATGTGCGATTGAGTTTTACTGAAGCCGTTGCAACATTAGAAGGCCCATTAGGTAAAAAAACAGATTATTTAATCTCTGGTCGTAAGTCTTATTTAGACTATTTGTTCAAGCTAATTGATTTACCTATACGACCAAATTTTTACGATTTTCAGTATAAGGTAACACATAAAATAAATGAAAAAACAACTTTAACGGCTCTAGGAATAGGAGCCATTGATAATTTTTCGTTTGGTGAAACTAGAGAATCATCACCCGAAAACGAATATTTCCGAAGATCGCTTCCCATTATCAATCAATGGAATTACACGACTGGGTTTACTCTAAAAAGATTGATTAATAAAGGGTATATGAATGTGGCATTAAGTCGCAATATGTTCAATAATCAACTCGATCGATTTGAAGATGCTCAATACGATGATGAGACAAAGAGAAATTTTAAATTACGTTCACAAGAAATAGAAAATAAATTACGTATAGACGTTAACAAATTCATTAATGGATGGAAAATTTCATACGGTGCCGTTGGTCAATATGTAAAGTATAATACCAATTTATTCAACAAGTTATCTAGCCCCTTATTTGATAATTCAGGAAATACTCTTTTTCCTGGTGTGGTGATTAAATTTAAGAGCGACATGGAATTTTTTAAATATGGCGCATTTGGTCAAGTAGCAAAAAATATTCTTAATCAAAAATTATTAGTATCGTTTGGAGTTCGAACAGATATGAATACGTTTATGAAAGACGGTTTAAATCCATTAAATACCTTGTCTCCGCGATTGTCCTTAGCTTATCATCTTACTCCAAAGTTTGATATAACTTGTTCTTTAGGATCTTATTATAAAACACCATCCTATACAAGTTTGGGTTATAAAGATGCAAATGGAGAATTTGTAAATAAATCTTTAAAATATATTCAATCCAATCATTATGTTTTAGGAACTCAATTTTTACCAAATGAAGCGTTAAGATTTACGTTAGAAGGTTTTTATAAACAATATAACCGTTACCCTGTCTCTTTGGCAAATGGCACATCATTAGCTAATCAGGGAGCAGATTTTGGATCGGTAGGAAGTGAGGCGGTCGAAAGCACTGGTAAAGGAGAAACGTATGGTTTTGAATTTTTTGTACAACAAAAATTAGTTAAAAAAATATTTTACGTATTTAGTTATACCTACGTCAGAAGTGTATATTCTGGACTTGACAATAAACTTATTGCGTCTTCATGGGACAACCAACATTTAGTTTCGACTACTTTAGGCTATTTATTCGGAAAAAATTGGCAGTTAGGTTTAAAATACCGATTCGCTGGCGGAACACCATATACACCGTTTGATTTACAATCCTCTCAACAAAATTTTGCCCTATTGGGAACAGGAGCGCTTGATTATGCCAAAATTAACAGTAAACGTTTATTTGATTTTCATCAGTTAGATTTTAGATTAGATAAAAAAATCAATTATAAAAAAACTAGTATCAATATCTTTATCGATTTCCAGAATATATTAATGATTACGCAAGACAGCGCACCTTATTATACCTTTAAACGTAAGGATGATAATTCTGGTTTTGAAACGACAGATGGCGCTCCTTTAAAGTTAGATGGATCAAATGGAATTCCGGTAATTTTGAATAATACCAGTAAAACCGTGACTCCTTCTATAGGATTTACCTTTGAGTTCTAATAATAGGTCATCATTTTCTTTCAGTTAAGGTTTTTGTTGTATTATACTATTTTTTGACTAAAGAGCTTTTCATTGAAGAGCTGTTTTATCAAACTAAGTTCATTATATCGTATTTTTGTTGATATCAAACATACAGGTTATGAGTTATTCCTATCAAATCAAAACACAAGAAGCCTATGAATTAGCTTATCGTGAAAGTGTACAGTATCCTGAAGTTTTTTGGGAACGCATTGCAAGCACTTTCACTTGGCAAAAAAAATGGGATAAAGTTTTAGATTGGAATTTTGACCAACCTTCCGTTAAATGGTTTGAAGGAGGAAAATTAAACATTACCGAAAACTGTTTAGATCGGCATTTGCAAAAGTATGGCAATATTCCTGCCATTATTTGGGAACCTAATCATCCAAGTGAGTCACATCGTGTACTTACTTATAATGAATTACATGTTAAGGTCACACAATTTGCCAATGTGCTAAAAAATAATGGAGTTCAAAAAGGAGACCGCGTATGTATATATATGGGGATGATTCCTGAGCTGACTATAGCGATGTTGGCCTGTGCACGAATAGGAGCAATTCATTCAATTATTTTTGGTGGTTTTTCGGCACAAGCTATTGCAGACAGATTAGAAGACGCTAAGGCCGAATTTATAATTACATGCGATGGCGCTTATCGTGGAGCAAAAGAAGTTCCTTTAAAGGCGGTTGTTGACGAGGCTTTAGTTGGCAATACCATCATAAAGCGAGTTATTGTTTATAATCGTTTAAATATGCCCGTGAGCATGGTTGCTGATAGGGATGTATATTGGGAGGAGGAAGTACGTAAAGTTGAGATGCAAGGAAATCCTGATTGTCCGGCTGAGGTAATGGATGCAGAGGATATGTTGTTTGTTTTATACACCTCTGGTTCTACAGGTAAACCAAAAGGTGTGGTGCATACCATTGGTGGATATATGGTTTGGGCTAATTATACCTTTGTCAATGTTTTTCAGTACCAACCGGGTCAGATTCATTTTTGTACCGCAGATATAGGTTGGATAACAGGACATAGTTATATAGTTTATGGCCCGTTGAGTGCCGGAGCAACAACTTTAATGTTTGAAGGAATACCTACCTGGCCTGATGCCGGAAGATTTTGGGATATTGTAGATAAATTTAAAGTCGATATTTTGTACACAGCTCCAACAGCCATCAGAAGTTTAATGGGGTTTGGATTGGAATATGTTAAAGATAAAGATTTAAGTTCTTTAAAAGTTTTAGGTTCAGTAGGAGAACCGATTAACGAAGAGGCATGGCATTGGTTTTATAATAATATTGGCAAAGAAAAATGTCCGGTTGTGGATACATGGTGGCAAACCGAAACAGGTGGTGTATTAATATCCAACTTGGCGGGGGTTACTCCCGGAAAACCATCGTTTGCCACTCTACCATTGCCTGGCGTGCAACCTTGTTTGGTAGATGAACACGGTAAGGAAATTTTAGATAATCATGTAAGCGGTAATTTATGCATTCGTTTTCCATGGCCCGGAATGATACGTACAACTTACAACAATCATGAACGATGTCGTCAGGCTTATTTTTCAACCTATGAAAACTTATATTTTACCGGAGATGGTTGTGTGCGAGATGAATATGGGAATTATAGAATTACAGGGCGTGTTGATGATGTATTAAATGTCAGTGGACATCGCATTGGAACAGCTGAGGTAGAGAATGCGATTAATAGTCACACCGGTGTTATTGAAAGTGCAGTGGTAGGTTATCCTCATGAAATTAAAGGACAAGGTATTTATGCTTATGTCATTTATAATGGAACACCTGAAGATATAGAATTGAGTAAACAAGCCATTCATCAAACCGTTTCTCGAATGATTGGACCAATAGCCAAACCCGATAAAATTCAGTTTGTTCCGGGTTTACCAAAAACACGTAGTGGAAAAATAATGAGACGTATATTAAGAAAAATAGCTGAAGGAGAAACTTCTAATTTTGGTGATACGAGTACATTACTTGATCCAACTTTGGTAGATAGTATTCGAGCAGGCAAAATTTAGTATCAGTCTTTGGGCATCAATAAGCTTCGGTTTTTATAGAAAATACCTTAAAAGTGAACAGATAGGCCAAAAGATGAAACACCAGTAGATAAGTCAAGGAACAAGCCGTTTCTTTTATTAAGATGGTATTCTGAGCCTATATGTAAATCAAGAAACAATGCTCCCATACCTTCGTCAATATCTTTATTGCCATCATAGTCATTTTCCCAAACTGTTTTTCTATAAGCAAAACCGAGCGAACCAGCTAAATAAAAATCCCATTTGGAACCTGCTTTTAAAAATTGGTCAAAGTAATAAGTGCCTTTAGCTCCAATAGGAATCACTGTTTGTCGGTAAGTGTATTCCTTGTAAGGATTGTATGTGTTACCCCAATAATGGTAACTTTCATAACTATAAAAATTTAGAAAAGGAGCGAGTGTCCAATTGGAAGCAATGTCAAATTCATAATCTACATGAACAACGGGTATTGAATGACCAATATAACCGTAATAACCATTACCTATTCCTACATTGAGTGTTTGACCAAATTTTTCAGAAGTAACAGTTTCTTGTCCATGCCCTTTTATCATTAAAATAATTAAAGCTATGGTTGTTAAATATTTTAGTATCATTTTTGGTTTCAGTATTTTAGATTAGAAAGAGGGGTGTTTTTTGAAAAAATTAGTTCACGTTATCTTCTTTAAAATTTTTTATAGCCTTCTTTAAATCCTCTGAATCATGATTGAATTCAGCCTTGAATTTTTCCCAATTTTCTTTACCTTCTTCCCTATAATGATTTAAATTTTGCTTCAATTCGTTATTTCTTTGTTCTAGTTTAGCGATAGAATTTTTGTATGTAAGTTTCATGTTTTCATTAAGTTGATCAATTTGCGCTTTTAGAATAGCTATTTGACGTTCGTTTTCGCGAATTTTAGCTTCTGATTCAGCTTTATATTTCAACCACTCTTGATTTGTTTTTTCAGCTTTTTCTTTTGTTTGTTCTAAATGTTGTTCGGCTTCTTTCACTTCTTGTTTAGCATCTTCCACTTTTTTTTCTGAAGGACGACAAGCAACAAATGAAAATGGGATAAACGAAATGATGAATGCTTTTTTAATAATATTCTTTTTCATGTTTTTTTTATTAAATGTGATTGTTTTTTTCTCAATTTAAAAATACTATGACACGTCTTTTTTACCTTTTATTACTCTTAAAAGAACGGCAATGATGGCGATGATTAATAATATATGAATAAGCCCCCCATAGTCGCCATAGCTCATAAATCCTACTACCCAAATAATTACAAGAAAGACGGCAAAATAATATAGCAGATTGTTCATACTCTCGTTTTTAAAATATAATTTAAAACGAAGCTAATGAGATGAGAAAACGTTTGATAGGGAATTACGCAATTAAAAAGATGAAATGTATCACCAAATTACCTAAGGTTAATGTTTTCAGACGCTTTGTGAGATTTTGAAACAGCCAATTGTTGAGATTGATATATACCTGAGTGTCCACTGAAATAATAGGCCGTAAAACAGGCAATTGCAAAATATAGGGCATTTTCGCTTCCAAACAATTCAATGCCCATGATGGTGCTAGCAAGAGGTGTGTTGGTCGCTCCTGCAAATACGGCAATAAACCCTAATCCGGCAAATAAATCAACGGGAGACCCGCTTATAACTGCCAGAGTGTTTCCTAAAGTAGCTCCAATGAAAAACAGAGGCGTTACTTCTCCCCCTTTAAATCCCATACCTAAAGTGATAGCTGTTAGCAGTAATTTCCAAAACCAACTTAAAGCATCAATGTTTGTTGAATGAAACGCATTTACAATACTGATTCCATCACTATTTTGAGAGGTGACGCCTAGGCCCATATAGTCGGTTGTTCCAAGCAAATAACTAATTCCTAGAATTAGTATAGATCCAATGACCGGTATTAGCCATTGTTTTTTGATAAAAGAGATTGTTTTGTTTTTAATTAAGTGAGATAGTTGAGAAAAAAGATAAGAGGTTAATCCAAATAGTATTCCTGCAAAAGCTACTTTTAGCAGCATCACGATATCAAAATGTGTATTAAAAAATAAATTTGAATTGTTAGGTAAGTCATTGATTATATAATGAGTGTGAGTAATTCCAGTAGCCGAGCACGAAATATCTGCTACTATACTAGCTATTAAACATGGAATTAAGGCATCATATTTTATTTTTCCAATAGTTAAAACTTCAAGCGCAAATATAGCACCGGTAATAGGAGTTCCGAAAACGGCTCCAAATCCAGCAGCAATTCCACACAATAATAAGATACGTGTGTCATTTTTTTTCAGTTTAAACCATTTCGCAAACGAAGAAGATAGGCTGCTGCCTATTTGAACGGCAGTTCCTTCGCGTCCTGCAGAACCACCAACTAAATGAGTAAGAACTGTTGTCAATAAAATGAGTGGAGCCATTCGTAAGGGAACTCCGCTGTTTGGTTGATGAATTTCATTTAATATCAAATTGTTTCCTGCACCGGCATTTTTGCCAAAAAATTTATAAAGCCCATAAATGATAACACCGGCTAATGGTAAAAGGTAAATGAACCAAGGGTATTGCCAACGAGTTTTTGTAACGAATTCTAATAACCATAAAAACAATGCCACCAACAATCCGATAAATATAGATATTGGAACGATAAAGGCTGACAACCTTAATAGTTGTTGAGCGATTTCCAACTGTTCTATATGAAATTTAGTTTTTTTCATTTTGAATATCATATCTTTTTACAGATATATTCTTATTCTCAAAGTGGTTTTCTATGAATTGAATGTACTTAACAGCTTGATTTCATTACGATACAAAATGAGTTTTTTATCGTTTTCGAGTTGTTTTAATAATCTGGAAATCACTACTCGGCTTGTTCCCATTTCTTCTGCAATTTGATTATGAGACAAATGAATAGATGTTTTTCCATAAACATTTGCCTTGTTTTTTAGGTAGTTAATCAAGCGTTCATCTAGTTTATGAAAGGCAATACTTTCAAGTGATTTCAATAATTCGTTAAATCTTTGAGTGAAACTATTGAAAATATAACTTTTCCAGCTAGGATATTTAATTAACCATTCATCTAATTTTTCATGGGGTATCGGAATCAATTCAACATTATCTTCGGCAATAGCTTTGATTTCACTTTTTTTAGCTTCCATACAACAGGTATAAGCCATTGCGCAACTTTCATTAGAACTTAGATAATACAATAAAATTTCGCGGTTTTCTTCATCTCTTTTCATTACCCTTATAGTACCACTAAGAATAAGAGGCATCGATTTAATGTTTTTGCCATAATCCATAATGATATCACCTTCCTTAAAATTTAGAATTTGACCTATAGAAATGATTTCCTGAATTAATTTTGGTTCTAAGAACCCAATTAATTTATCTTTCAAATTTTCCATATCGTATTTTTAAAGTGCATAGATTAAATAGATATTATTCATGATGGTATTTTTCATTTTTTAGTATGCTGAATCCTCTGTATAGTTGTTCACAAAAAAATAATCGTATCATTTGATGCGAAAATGTCATATTAGACATGGATAGCGTGTAGCTACTTTTTTCTAAAATAGATTTATCGATGCCAAAAGGTCCTCCAATTAAAAATACAATTCGTTTGCAGCCAGAAACCATTCTTTTGTTTAAAAATTCAGAGAATTCGATAGATGTAAATTGTTTCCCATGTTCATCCAAGCAGACTAAAAAATCGGATGGTTCTAATAATTTGATGATTTCTGCAGCTTCAGCTTTTTTTTGTTCTTCAAATGGTTTTTGACGAACGGATTTTGGCATCACAATCGTTTCTGTTTGAAAAGAAATATAATTTTTTAGCCTTTCTGTATAATTTTTTATCCCTTCAATCAGATAAGAATCTGTTGTTTTTTCTATTTGAATTAAGATAATTTTCATGGTTTGATATTTGATTCGGCTTGAAATTTAAGAGTCCGTTCTTGATAAGTATAAATCTGTCTATTTCGACTTCGCTCAATTATGACAGTTAATGTATCGTATAAAAGAATCTAAATAGGTACTTAATTTATTCCTAAAATTAACCCCCTCTATTTTTTGTAGAGGGGGTTTTGTAAATTATTCAACTAGGTTCTTAATTTTTATTTAGCGTAAGCTGTTGCTCTTATTTCCCTTATTACTGTTACTTTTACCTGACCAGGATAAGTCATTTCAGTTTGGATTTTTTGTGAAATGTCAAATGCCAACTGTTCGGATTGTTTATCATCTACTTTGTCAGCAGAAACTAATACTCGAACCTCTCGTCCGGCTTGAATAGCGTAAGTTTTTTCCACCCCATCATATCCTAAAGCTAAAGCTTCCAAATCTTTTAATCGTTTCATATACTGTTCGGCAACTTCACGTCTTGCTCCTGGTCTTGCTCCACTTATGGCGTCACATACCTGAACAATTGGAGCGTATAGTGTGTTCATTTCTATTTCATCGTGATGAGCTCCAATAGCATTACATACTTCTGGTTTTTCTTTGTATTTTTCTGCTAATTTCATACCCAAAATTGCATGAGGTAATTCAGGTTCTTCGTCAGGAACCTTTCCGATATCATGTAATAAACCGGCACGTTTTGCAACTTTAGGATTTAAGCCCATTTCACCTGCCATGATGGCGCATAGATTGGCAACTTCTCTACTATGTTGAAGTAAATTTTGTCCGTAAGAAGAACGGTATTTCATTCGTCCTACCATTCTAATCAATTCAGGATGAAGACCATGAATACCAAGATCGATACAAGTTCGTTTCCCTGTTTCCACAATCTCTTCATCAATCATTTTTTTAGTTTTCTCAACAATTTCTTCGATTCGAGCAGGGTGAATTCGCCCATCTGTTACTAATTGATGAAGTGACAATCGACAAATTTCACGACGAATCGAATCGAAACATGATAATGTGATAGCATCAGGGGTGTCATCTACAATAATTTCTACACCTGTAGCCGCTTCTAAAGCCCTGATATTTCTACCTTCTCGGCCAATAATTCTACCTTTAATTTCATCACTTTCGATATGGAAAACAGTAACTGAGTTTTCTATAGCTGTTTCTGTTGCTAAACGTTGTATCGATTGAATAATGATTTTCTTTGCTTCTCTATTGGCATTAATTTTGGCTTCATCCAACGTGTCTTTAATAAAAGCCATGGCTTCAGTTTTAGCTTCTGCTTTTACACTTTCAATTAATTGAGCTTTTGCTTCTTCGGCACTTAAACCCGAAACTTTTTCCAACATTTCAACTTGTTTACGATGCGATTTCTCAATTTCATCATTTTTCTTTTTGTATAATTCAAGTTGACTATTTAATTGAACTTTTTGATTTTCAAGTTCTTTATCTTTTTTAGAGAACTCTTCTATTTTTTTAGCTAATTCACTTTCACGTTGTTTCGATTTATTTTCAAGAACTGCTAATTGTTGATTCCGTTCATTGACGTTTTTATCGTGTTCGCCTTTTAATTGCAAGAATTTTTCTTTGGCTTGCAATATTTTTTCTTGTTTTAGACTTTCTGCTTTTACTTCTGCTTCTTTAATTAAATTTTCTTTGGCCTGAACGCTACTTTGGTTCAAACGTGAATTGGCAATCATGAAGCCTGCCACAACACCGGCAATTAATGCAAGTATAATTATGAGTATATCCATATATGTTTTAAATGTCGCAAGTTGTTAATATTAAATTAATACCATTTGGTGCGACTATCCAAACAGTTATTAATAAAAAACGCGCAAGCCTTGATATTCTTCAAAGTTTGCGCGTTAATAATGGTCTTTATATAAGACGTTTATGTTATTCTCCTGTTTGGTTTATATTATCTTTATGCTGAGTCAACATTTCTTCAACATCTTCTAATACCAATTTCAGAGTGCTTAACTCATGTTCTGCTTGGTTTTTTTGTTTTTCCAATTGGCTTACCAATTGTAATGTTACCATTGCCAAAACATCTTTTTTATCTTTTATCCCGTAGTTTACTTCAAACTCCGAAATTTTTTGATTTATTAGTTCAACTGCCCGTTTAACGTTAATTTCGTCTTCACTTTTAACTTTAAGCGTATACGAACCGCTGGCAATTTCAACTTTTACACTTACATTGCTCATTAAACCAAGCTATTTTAAGCACTCAAAAGAGCTATACATTTATCAATTTCACGCACCAACTCGTTAATCTGTTTTTTCACAAGAGATTTATCAGATCCATTGTTACTAGAACCGCCCGCTAAGATAACGTTTTTTCTATGACTATCCAATTCAGTTGTATCAATATCATGATGATCGATATGTTGAGAAATGGTAGCAACGGTATCATTCATTTTGAGAAGTTGGTTAGCCATTTCCTCTTTACTATTCAATAATTCTTCTTTTTCGTTCAGTAAGCTAAGTCTTTCTGAATTTAATATGTCAATTTGTTTGAATAATCGATCAATAAAGGCGTCTTGTTCATCAGCTTTTGTAGAAGATCTTAGGTTTTTGATTTCAGTTTCGTAACCAGAAATGCTGCTATTTAATTGATGAACTTCGGTATTTAGTGATTCAACTGAAGATTGATAAGACACTAGTTGGTTTTCTAAATCTTTTTTAACTGATAAAAGTTGATCGTATTCATCTTGAAGAGTTAATGATGATTCGTTGATAGATTCTGCAACTTTTAATTCACCACGAACATTTTCTAATTCTGCTTTCAATAAATTGAATTCAGTTTGTAGCGCCACATGATTAGCCGACAAAGTAGTCATTTCATAATTTTTTTCATTCAATAAATCTTTTAAATCTTGAGATTTACCTTCCGAAATGGTCTTTAATTCATCTAACTCAGTACGGGTTAATTTAAGTTCTTCTTCACAAGCTTCTAATTTGTCAGCTGTTGTATCAATTTCATTAATTAGCGATGTGTTTTCTGCTAATAGTTTATTAAACTCAACAGTTTTACTTTCTAATTCTTGATGATGAGCAACTTGAACTTCGTTTTTGAAATTTTCAAAATCTTCTTTTTCCTTTTTATAGGTAATTAATAATTCATCAATTTGATTTTGAAGTTCGTAATACGAATGATTTAAGCTTTTTAACTGGTTGATTTTATCTTCTAATGAACTAGTTAGTTCCGCATTTTTCGATTCCTTTTCTGCAACAATAAATTCAAATTCAGAAATTTTAGCATTTAAAATACTGACTTGTTCATCAATTTGAAGAAGTTGATTGGATTTTTGAGCATCAAAATCTTGTGATAATAGGTTAAAGACATCAATTTGCTTGCTAATTTCTTGTGCTTTTAATTCTATATCCTTATTTAAAGATTCAATTTTAGAGTTTTGTTCATCTATATGATAAACCATTTCTCTAATTTTTTCTTTGAAATACTCGTTTTCTAAAACGGTTTTATTCAAATCGTCAGATAATTGAGCGTTTTTTGTAGAGTATTCTAGAGATGTATTGATTAGTTTTTCCTCATATTCCTCTTTTAAGATGTCTATTGAAGACGTTGAAACGGAAGAATAATTCGACAACTCTGTCTCATAATAAGATTTTAATTCGTTCGTTTTCTCGTTATTGGCTTCAGTCAATGAGGTGATGGTCGCATTAAGTTCTGCTTCAAACGATTCTTTATGAGATGATAATTCCGAATTCAAATCAGAAATTCTTGTTTCGTATTCTTCTTTTAATGAATTTAAAATATCTGATGAGCTAGTTACTTTATTTAATAGTTCTGCTTCATAAAACGATCTTAATTCATTTTCTTTTTCAATGTGCTCTTTAGTTAAAGATTCAATTGTAGAATTTAATTCTGTTTCAAACGAATTTTGTTTTGTGGTTAACTCTGAAGTTAAATCGGCAATTTTAGTTTCGAATTCTTCTTTCAACGAATCTAATAGGGAACTTGAAGAACTAGAAGTATTTAAAAGTTGAGCTTCGTAAAATGACTTTATTTCATTCTCCTTTTCCGTGAAAGATTGTGTTAAAGTCTCAATAGTCGATGATAACTCAGCTTCAAATTGCTGTTTTTTTTGTGTTAACTCGTTATTTAATAATTCTATTTGTGATTCGAAAGAGCGAATTAGTTCAGATTTTTCAACATTGAAAGTCGTTGTTAACGAAGTAATTTGACTTTCGTAGCTAGATGTAATTTCTGATTTTTCATAATTCCATTGCTCGGTCAATTCGCTAATTTGTGTTTCGTATTGATTGGTAAGAACAGAAATTGTTTCTTCGCTTGTTCCGGATAATGAAGTTATACGGGTTTCTGATTCATGTTTCAAATTTTCCAATTGACTACCAAATTCAGTTTTCAATTGTTCAATTTGAGCTTCATAAGAAGACACCGTTTCCTTATAAGTTACATCGTAAGTGTTGGTTAAGTCATTTATTTTCGCTTCCAATTCGTTACGAATTCCTATTTGTTGATAAGATGTATTTGATTTTAATTCTTCTAATTGAGATTCATAAGTTGCTTTAAGTGTAGAAATCTCATTTTGTGATGAAGTTTGTAGTTCGTTGATTTTTAATTCATATTCCGATGTCGAATTTGATAATTCTCCCGTTAACTCATCAATTTTTGCTAACAAGGTGTTAATCTCATCTTGTTTTTCTTGCAATTGTTCACGAATGGAATTGCGTAATTCTCTAAAAGAGGTTACTTCGCTTTTATAATTTGAATTGTCTCTTTCTAATACAAGTAATTTTGTATTTAATACATCAATAGACACTTGTAAGCGCTTGTACTCTTCATCACGTTGTATGAGTTGATTACGGTAATCGCTCAACGAACGTTTGATCTCGTTGTACTCTTTACGAAGTGCCATATCGCTATCTAGCACTTGTTGCAATTCCGATTTTATATTTTCCTCGTTCATATTTTAAATAGTAGTTGTTTTTAAGGTCATGCGTGTATCTCTTTTGGTATTACGTTATTTGTTGACAATCCAACACAGACACCACAAAACTTCAATAAACAGTTTAATGTTGGTTAAAAATATAGTTTATATCAACTCATTTTACCATTGTAGATAACTTTACATCAACATTTTATTGTTAATTAAGTGATTAAGTTTTAATCTTTTTTTATGTTCAAAATCATACTACAAATTACCTCCATTTTCTTATTGCTTATCACATCTGTAGTGGCGCAAAATAATGCTTTCAATTTTATTTATCCACTCGATAGAAGTCCTGTGGTTACTGGTAATTATGGTGAAATTAGGCCCAACCATTTTCATGCAGGTTTAGATTTTACAACAGACCCATCTAAAAATCTACCCATTAAAAGTGTTGCCGATGGTTTTGTGAGTCGTATTAAAATTAGCAGTGGTGGCTACGGAAAGGTTTTATATATCACGCATCCTAATGGATATGTTTCGGTTTATGCGCATCAAAAACGATATGCTTCTAAAATTGATGCTTATGTTAAACAACAACAGTTGATTCAACAAAAAAATGACATTGAATTACATCTTGCTCCTCAAGAATTGTCTGTTAAAAAAGGTGAAGTTATCGGATATACCGGAAATTCTGGCAGTTCAACAGGGCCTCATTTGCATTTTGAAATTAGAGACGAAAAAACGGAAGTTCCCATTAATCCGTTGTTAATTTATAATGTGAAAGATGATGTAAAGCCTGTTTTGACGAATGTCGTTTTTTATAATACAGAAGATACTACTAACGTAGAATCTAAAATTACCCTGCCAATACTTGATAAACAAGGAAAATTGCATGCTAAGAAAAATAAATTGACACTTTCATTCAACACTTTGGCTGTCGGATTTTCAGGATTTGATATTTCTAATTTAACATCTAATAAGAACAATATTTATGAAGCTAAATTGCTGCTGGACAACAGACTTATTTATCATCACCAATTAGACCAAATTAGTTTTGATCATGGTCGATTTGTTAATTTTTTTAGTGAAAAAATGAATGGTAGTAAAATTCAAAAATGTTTCGCTCCTACGTGTCACTCTATCGGTATTTATAAAACATTGATAGGTGGTGGAAAGATCGAATTAAAAGATACATTATTTCATCAACTAGAGTTGCAAGTAGCAGACGAAAAAGGAAATAAAAACAGCATTGTTTTTTTTGTAAAAACAACAAAATTAAATGGCTATGCTAAAAAAGGTAAAATGCCTTCGGTGTCTTGTCATCAAGATTTTGAATTAAAACAATCGAGTATAGAAGTTTCAATTTCTGCCGGTACCTTGGTCAATGATGCGTACATTAACTATCCTGCTAATACTCCTAAAATACAATCAAGCGGTGTGCGATTTGGAAATAAGGCAATACCATTAATGAAACCGTTTAAAATTGCCTTGAAATTGGATGATGTTATTAATGATAAGGCTTCGAAGTTGGTAATGACAGTGAATGGTGATGTTATAGGTGGAAAATTTGAAAATCAGTGGTTGAGAGCAGAATCTAAATTTTTTGGAGCATTTAATTTTGCCTATGACACGGTGCCTCCAAAAATTATATTTCCGGAGAATAAAAATATTAAAAAATCTTTAGCAGCTAATGTTTTAACTATGTTAGTTAGTGATAATTTGAGTGGAATAGGGGATTATCATGTATACGTAAATGATGTTTGGCATATTGCAGAGTATGACGCTAAATCTAATACGATTACTTGTTCTTTTTCTGAAAGTGTTTCTGCTGGCTCAGTTCATGTCAGAGTTGATGTATTTGATAAAGTGTTTAATAAATCAACGTTAAACATTAGTTTAAACAGATAATGAGCCTTTTATTGTTTCAAAAAAGTTGGTTGGTGGGTAAACTCCAATCAATTGGCGTTTGATCATTTTGTATTAAATAGTTATTTGTTTTCGAAAAATGTTTACAGCCAAAAAAAGCACCTCGAGCCAAAGGAGATGGGTGGGCAGCTTCTAGTACTAAATGGTTTTCAGTGTCAATTAATTCTTTTTTTGTTTTGGCAAAGTTGCCCCATAATAAAAATACACAATGTTTTTTTTGGCTTGAGATGATGTGAATGATATAATCCGTGAAAAATTCCCACCCTTTTTTTTGATGACTACCTGGTTGCCCTTCCCTTACTGTTAAAGTTGAATTTAATAATAAAACGCCTTGTTGAGTCCAATTGGATAGGTTTCCATTGTTAGGAATTGTAATACCTAAATCATGATATAACTCTTTATATATGTTCTTGAGAGATGGGGGGATTTTTACACCATCATTCACAGAAAAGCATAAGCCATCGGCTTGATTTTTGCCATGATAAGGATCTTGTCCAAGTATAATAACTTTTACATTTTCAAAGGAGGTTGATTTTAAGGCATGATAAATGTTTTCAGATTGTGGATAAACAGTATGAGATTGATATTCTTCACATATAAAAGATGTTAAATCGTTGAAGTGTGGTTTTTCGAATTCGTCGCAAAGAATTGCATCCCAGGAATTGTTTAATGATGGCTTAATTATCATGTCGTTACGAACGTTTTTTTGTACTTATTAGCAAGTGGCATTTGATTTTTAAAGGTATGATTAATACCATTTCTGCAAGGTAGTTTAGAGGTTATTTTAACAAGTAAAATTAGATTTTTTGTTCAAAAACATAGGAACAGTTTTCATTGTTAATTATTTTTTGAATGATATCAAAATTTTATTACGCTTATTTTTCATTATTTCTCAATTCATTTATAATCAATGAGTTTGCTAGGTTATTAACTTTTAGTTGTGAAGTGGATATGTTTAAAAAAATCACAGAATGTTAATTTCATTTTTTTAAAATCCAGTCAATTTTAATGAGTTTTGTAGAACTATTTTTTTGACCAAATAATACAGTTTGACGCAAAAGAAAATTTAGATACAGTTTATAAGTTATGGTAGAGCCAATTTTAGTAGAAAATAAAGACAGATTTGTGTTGTTTCCAATTAAGTACAACGATATTTGGGAGTTTTATAAAAAATCGGAGGCTAGTTTTTGGACAGCTGAAGAGATTGACTTATCCAATGATATTAGTGATTGGAACAATAAGTTAAATGATAACGAACGTCACTTTATTAAGCATGTGTTAGCTTTTTTTGCGGCTAGCGATGGTATTGTGAATGAAAATTTAGCCATTAATTTTTTGAATGAGGTACAATATCCAGAAGCGCGTTGTTTTTATGGTTTTCAAATTATGATGGAAAACATCCATTCAGAAACATATTCTTTATTAATTGATTCTTATATCAAGGATCCAATTGAAAAAGATAAATTGTTTCACGCTGTAGATACTGTTCCTTGTGTGGGGAAAAAAGCTGATTGGGCTTTGCGTTGGATTAGTAATGGTAATTTTGCTGAGAGATTAATTGCGTTTGCTGCGGTTGAAGGTATCTTTTTTTCTGGTTCATTCTGTTCTATATTTTGGTTAAAAAAACGTGGATTAATGCCAGGCTTGAGCTTTAGTAATGAATTGATTTCTCGTGATGAAGGATTGCATTGTGATTTTGCTTGTATGCTATACACGCGTCATGTGAAAAATAAATTACCTAAGGAGCAAGTAACTCAAATAATTACGGATGCAGTAGTTATTGAGAAGGAATTTGTATCGGATGCGATTCCTGTGCGTTTAATAGGAATGAATGCTGATTTAATGTGTCAGTATATCGAGTTTTGTGCTGATCGTTTATTAGTAGCTTTAGGTTGTGATAAATTTTATAATGCATCTAATCCGTTTGATTTTATGGAAATGATTTCTTTACAAGGAAAAACCAATTTCTTTGAAAAGCGTGTCGCAGAATACCAAAAATCAGGCGTTATGGGTAACAAAGAGGAAAATAATGTATTTAACCTAGACGAAGATTTTTAGGATTTAAGTTTTTTTTCAGGAAGCTGAGTAAATTAGAATTTAGAAAATATCTCTTTATATCTATAAAGATGTTTATTCAATTTTAAATTCACATTAAGGCTTTCGCAGGTCATTATTAATTCGAAGAATTAACCATTACTTTGTCAATAACAATTAAAGCTCGTCTCCAAAAAAATACGTAAAAGTCATAACTTGTAGATTGTAAAAAAGAAAATATTTTAAAAGAAATAAAAAAATAAAAGGCAATGTTTGTAATTAAAAGAGATGGTACACAAGAGTCTGTGAAGTTTGACAAAATCACGGCCCGTGTTCAAAAGCTGAGTTATGGATTGGATGCGCATTATGTTGATCCGATTCAGGTAGCTAAAAAAGTAATTGATGGCGTATATGATGGTGTTAATACGGTTGATTTAGATAATTTAGCTGCAGAAACAGCTGCTTCTCTAACAACAAAGCATCCTGATTATGCTTTGCTAGCTTCTCGTATTGCAGTGAGTAATTTACATAAAAATACGATTAAGTCATTTTCTAAAACAATAGAGATATTATATAACTACATTGATCCCAAAACCAATCAAAGAGCTTCATTAATTGCCGATGATGTGTATGAGATTGTTATGAAAAATGCTCAAATCCTTGATTCGTCTATCATTTACGACAGAGATTTTGGATATGATTATTTTGGTTTTAAAACATTAGAGCGTTCTTATTTATTAAGAACTTATGGTAAGGTTACTGAGCGTCCTCAGCACATGTTGATGCGTGTATCTATCGGAATTCATAAAGAAGATATCGCTGCTGCTATTGAAACTTATAACTTAATGAGTGAACGTTGGTTTACCCATGCCACACCTACTTTATTTAATGCCGGTACTCCAAAACCACAAATGAGTTCTTGCTTTTTGTTACAAACCAAAGAAGATAGTATCGATGGAATTTATGACACATTAAAACAGTGTGCTCGAATTTCTCAATCAGCTGGTGGTATTGGTTTAGCTATTCACAAGGTTCGTGCAACAGGTTCTTATATTAAAGGAACTAATGGTACTTCCAATGGTATATTACCGATGTTGAAAGTATTTAATGAAACGGCTCGTTATGTTGATCAAGGCGGTGGTAAACGTAAAGGTTCTATTGCGGTTTATTTAGAGCCATGGCATGCTGATGTTTTCGAATTTTTAGAAATTCGTAAAAACCATGGTAAAGAAGAAATGCGTGCACGTGATTTATTTACAGCACTATGGATTCCTGATTTATTTATGAAACGAGTAGAAGCTGAAGGTACATGGAGTTTAATGTGTCCTAACGAGTGTCCAGGATTATATACGTCTTATGGTGCTGAGTTTGAGGCATTATATACTAAATACGAAGCTGAAGGTAAATTCCGTAAACAAATTCCAGCTCGCGAATTGTGGGCAGCTATCATCGATTCTCAAATCGAGACCGGTAATCCATACATGTTATACAAAGATGCTTGTAATTTAAAATCAAATCAATCTCATTTAGGTACCATTCAATCATCTAACCTATGTACGGAAATTGTTGAGTACACTAGCCCTGATGAGGTTGCTGTATGTAACTTAGCGTCTATTGCATTACCTCGTTTTGTTGATGAAAAAGAAGGTACGTTTGACCACCAAAAATTATTTGATGTAACGTATACAATTACTAAAAACTTAAATAAAGTAATCGATCGTAATTACTATCCAATTCCAGAGGCTCGTAATTCAAATATGCGCCATCGTCCTATCGGATTGGGGGTTCAGGGATTGGCTGATGCTTTTATTTTGATGCGTTATCCTTTTGAGAGTGAGGAAGCTAAAAAATTAAACGCGGAAATTTTTGAAACTATTTATTACGCTTCAATGACAGCTTCTAAAGATTTAGCTATCAAAGAAGGATATTATGAATCTTATCCAGGTTCTCCATTATCAAAAGGTATTATGCAATTTGATATGTGGGGTGTAACACCAAGCCCACGTTGGGAATGGGACGTATTAAAAGAAGAAGTGAAAAAACATGGCGTGCGTAACTCATTGTTATTAGCCCCAATGCCAACGGCTTCTACATCACAAATTTTGGGTAATAATGAGTGTTTTGAACCATATACATCAAATATTTATAGTCGTCGAGTGTTATCTGGTGAGTTTGCGGTAGTTAATAAACATTTATTGCGAGATTTAGTGAAATTAGGTTTATGGAATGATAGTTTGAAAAATAAAATTATTGCTTCTAATGGATCTGTTCAAAATATACCTGAGGTTCCTCAAAATATAAAAGATATTTACAAGACTGTTTGGGAAATTAAACAACGCACCATTATTGATATGGCGGCTGATAGAGGTGCTTTTATTTGTCAATCTCAATCGCTTAATTTGTTTATACAAGATGCTAATTTTGCAAAGTTATCTTCGGCGCATTTTTATGCATGGAAAAAAGGGTTAAAAACAGGTATGTATTATTTACGTACAAAAGCTGCGGCTGATGCTATTAAATTTACAGTCGACCAGGCTGCTTTAACAGTTCCTATTTTAGGAAATGAAGATGCTTTATTAGTAGAGCGTGGGCAGACACATGTTTTAACGTTTGAAGAACAACAAGCTCAGTTATCTTGCAGCATCGATAATCCTGAAGGATGTGAAGCTTGCGGTAGTTAATTTGATGAGTATGTCTTAGGTTTTTGCTTACGTCATATTATTATTAAACTAAAAAATCCTCTCTGATTTCAGGGAGGATTTTTAGTTTTTGAAATAGATTTTATTCCAACACTATTTTCTTGGTTTCGATGGTTACGCCTTGTGCATTTATAATATTGACAAAATATATACCATGACCACCCCAACTGCTCATATCTACATAAAATTGCTTTTGGGTAATTGCAGACTGAAATACTTGCTGGCCAAGAGCATTACTAATTTTAATTTGATGTCCATTTAAATTGGCAAAGTTGCCATTATTTATTTCTGTTTGGGGATTTGAAACCGTTTTTACCGAAATATTACTAACAAAGCTATAATTTTATTAGACATTTGCAAAGCAAAAATAAACGTCTTTCGCGCGAGCGACTGCTTTTGCAAATGCCGAAGCCGAATGCCCAAATAGAATAAACCGTGTGTTATGTGCCCGTTTGTTTTTTAAGGATATCCAGCAGTTTTTTTGGATCTTGCCGATTGTCCCAAAATGCAGTGATAATAAGAAGGTCTTTATTGAATTTATAGAATATACTAAAGTGTCCTAATGCTGAAACATAAGTTTCCAGAAAGTCTGCTTTTTTAAATAATTTAGGATTGCTTTGGATTACGTTAATTTGTTCAGCCGTCAACTTAATTAATTTTTCCGCATAAGTTGTAGTACCGTTTCGTTTAACCCAATACTTTAAAATTTCCCGACGTTGTTGAGCAGCAGTCTGGGTCCAAACTACAGTTCTTTTAGCCATTTCAAGTCAGATTTGTCAAGTTGAGATTGAGGGATCAAGTTTTTTTCTTTGATGTCCCTTTCGCTGAGTTTTAACATTACAATTTGCTCATCGGTCAGCTTAACAGTTTCTAGGTCTACAGGACTGTTTTTAACTAATTGAAAAAGTGCGGTTAAATAGTCCTTGTTTGAAATAGTAAGTAGTTTTTCAATTATTCCGTTTCTAATATGGTCAGTTGTTGTCATTGTCAGCGAATTTGAGAATAAAGTTAAAGAAAAGGCATTGATTTTCAAAATCGCAAAAAATGTTGCTAAAATTTGAAAAATTATCTTTGTAAGATTGCAAATACGATCGTTGTCCACAAATGGCACATAACGTTTTCGCGGTTTATTTCTGTTTGGGGATTTGAAACATTGTCTACCGAAATATTACTAACAAAGCTATAATTTTATTAGACATTTGCAAAGCATAAATAATTTTCTTTCGCGGGAGCGACTGCTTTTGCAAATGCCGAAGCCGAATGCCCAAATAGAATAAACCGTGTGTTAGTGCCTAGTGCTTTATTTATTTGGTTTCAAAAAGTCCACAACAATTTGGTCTATAAGTTTGGGTTTTTCACTAAAGACTTCGTGTGTCGTGTTTGGTAAGATGCAGAATTGTCCATTTTTTAATGCTCTATACATTTCTAAGCCGTGTTCAATAGTGTACATATCGTTGTCACCAAAAACTAACAGTACATTTTGATTTATTAAATTGAAAGTTGATTTCGGAAAATACTCAGTTTCAAACCACATTCTTTTTGCTTCGGTAATATATCTTTTCCAATCGTCTTGTGGCGATAATGCTTTGTAATGAGTGACCCAATCTTTTAGATTGGTTTCAACCCATTCTAAATTACAAAGTTTATTTTCTGTAAAATCAATTTCTTCTTTTTTCATTCCGTCAGCTCTATAATTAGGTCCAACAGCAATTACTTTTTTAATTTTGTCAGGTCTGTCTTTTGCTAATAATAGAGCAGCAATACCTCCGTCACTCCAACCTATTACATTTAGGCTGTCTAATTTTAAAAGGTCAATCATTTTTGAATAATAAGTTGCCATCAATTGATAACTCATTATACTGTCGGCGTGTTCTGAGCGCCCTAGTCCGGGAGCATCAGGAATTATGAGTTTATATTTTTTTGATAGTTCGAGTATATTATTTTTAAAATCTGAGATGTCGCCAAACCCACCGTGAAGCAAAAGGAGCGGAGCTCCTTTTCCATATTCTTCATAGTAGATTTTTGTGCCTCTAATTGATAAATATTTTCCATTGTTTGAACCGTAATTAATTTGCGAACTACAAATGTTTTGAAAAAATAGAGTAATAAAAATTAAATGACAACTGATACGAAGCATAATGAATTATTTAAAAATGATTCTCTGATTATTATTTCAGAAGTAACCAATACATAACTGTCCATATTGCTATAAAGAATAAACCAAGGTAAACAGTGTTTAAGTTTTTCTTAATGTCTTTTTTGATTATTAGTCTAAACAAAAACCAACCTATAAATAGGATAATAAAAACTAATGGGATAATAAGTCTTAGCATAATTAATTTTTTGTCAAAGGTATAAAATTATATATAGTATTCTAGTTTTCGTGTCTACAAGCATTGGCACTAACACGTCGCTATACGCAATTGCGTATATATTCACTATATGTTTTTATTTTAACTATTTGAAGATGAATGAGTTAAAATTTAATTTGAATAGGCTATTTTAGAATTACTATTTTTTAACTCTTTGGTAATCATATCTTCAAATATTGATATTAATTTAGTTTTCTTTTTTAAATTAACAATTGATCCAAAGGGCTTTTTAACTGATAAAATCCATGAAATAATCGAAAATTAAAAGAATGCCCTTACTTGTGCACCGCCTATAGAGATAATTTTTCCGTTGGCTGATTTTCTGCCGTCATAGTTAATGCTGATTTGAATAGTTTGTGTTTGTTTAATTCATTATTTACAACATGGTTTAATAAAAAATGATGTTAAAATAGTTAATTAATCAATTGTTGCAATTACTTTTAACTCAATAGCAATGGGTGTTGGTAAACAATTAATTTCTATTGTTGTGCGGCAAGGAGGATTTTCTTTAAAATACTCAGCCCACAATTTGTTGTAAGTCGGAAAATCGTCTTTCATATTGGTTAAAAATACTTGTACATCTACGATTTTGTCCCAGCTACTTCCGGCATCTTCCAAAATGTATTTAATATTACGAAATACGCTATGGCATTGTGTTGCAATGTCGTATGATGTGATAGTTCCATTTTCATCGAGTTCTACTCCCGGAATTTTTTTTGTGCCGCGTTCACGCGGGCCAACACCACTTAAAAATAATAAGTTCCCAACACGACGAGCGTGAGGGTATAAACCTACCGGTTCTGGTGCTTTTGATGATTCGATTGAATTTTCTGTACTCATAATGGTGTTTAGATTAATGTTTTGAAATAAATTATTTAAATGAATTCCACCCTTGTGCAGTAATAGGGTGAGAGGTACCTGCTTTTGCAATTAAATTTACACCACTTGATTTTGGAGTCATGTGGCCTATAATTGTAATATCCGGCTGATTCTTAATTTTTTCATAATCAGTCATGGGAACTGTAAATAATAGCTCGTAATCTTCGCCTCCGCTCAAAACGCAAACGGTGGGGTCTAAATTAAATTCGCGAGCTCTGTCAAATGTTTGAGGATCTAAAGGAATTTTTTCTTCGTATAACTCACAGCCCAAATCAGATTGAGTGGTAATATGAATAATTTCAGAAGCTAGTCCATCGCTAATATCAATCATACTGGTCGGTTTAACCCCAATATTTTTTAATAGTTCTACAATGTCAACTCTAGCTTCAGGTTTTAGTTGGCGTTCCAAAATATAATCATTTCCTTCTAAATCGGGCTGAATATTCGGATTGTCTTTAAATACAAATTTTTCTCTTTCTAAAATTTGTAATCCCATATAAGCACCACCTAAATCGCCACTTACACATAATAAATCTTTTTCTTTAGCTCCGTTACGATATACAATGTCTTCTTTTTTTGCTTCACCAATCACAGTAATACTGATGATTAAGCCACTTGTTGATGAAGTTGAGTCTCCGCCTATCAAATCGATGTTGTATTTTTTACAAGCAAACAACATTCCACCATAAAGTTCTTCTAATGCTTCTACCGAAAAACGGTTTGATGCGGCTATGCTCACAGTTACTTGCTTTGGCAACGCATTCATGGCGCAAATGTCTGATAAATTAACGATGACGGATTTATAACCAAGATGTTTTAAAGGCACATAGGTTAAATCAAAATGAACACCTTCAACCAACATATCCGTTGAAATTAAGGTATGTTTTTCATTGTCATATTTTATAACAGCAGCATCATCTCCAATACCTTTAATGGTTGAATTATTATATGTTTCAACATGCTCTGTTAGGTGTTTAATTAATCCAAACTCTCCTAAGGATGTTAATTCTGTTCTTTCTTTATTTTCTAGCATTTTATATGATAACGAATTTAATACGAATATGCGAATCTGTTTTTTTTACAATTAGTATGTAGCGATTTGGAAATTCGTATTTATTGGTAATTACTATTTCAATTTAACACACACATTTTTAGGTTCTGTAAAGAAATCAAGTGCTTCGAAGCCTCCTTCTCTACCAACTCCTGATGATTTAACGCCACCAAATGGAGTTCTTAAATCACGCAACAACCAACAGTTAATCCAAACAATACCGGTATGTAAATTCATAGCCACTCGGTTAGCTTTGGTAATGTCTTGTGTCCATACGGTAGAAGCTAAACCGTATTGAGTAGAATTTGCATACATTAATACTTCTTCTTCTTTTTCAAATGGCATAATGGTTACAACTGGCCCAAATATTTCTTCTTGGTTGGTGCGGCAATCATAACTTAAGTTTTCAATAATAGTTGGTGCAATATAATAGCCATTATTAAATTCTCCGCCAACTTTTACTTCTTTACCACCACATAATACTTTACCACCCTCTTGTTTAGCTAATTCTACATACGAAAGAATTTTTTCCATGTGTGGTTTAGATACAACTGCACCAATTTTGGTTTTTTCATCAAGTGGAGCGCCAACAACAAGGGCTTCAGTTTTGGCTACAAAATCGGCTTTAAATTTTTCGTAGATTGATTTTTCGATAAAAATACGAGAGCCACATAAGCAAATTTGCCCTTGATTAGCAAACGATGATAACATGGTAGTAGAGAGCATTTTATCGTAATCGCAATCAGCAAATATGATATTTGGATTTTTACCTCCAAGTTCTAAAGATAATTTTTTAAACATAGGTGCCGCAACGCTGGCAATATGAGCTCCGGTTTTTGTGCCTCCCGTAAATGAAATTAATGGCACATCTTTACTTCCTACAATAGAGTTGCCAATTTTAGGACCTAAACCATGAACAATGTTTAATACACCTTTTGGTAAGCCCGCTTTAATACAAATTTCAGATAGTAAATAAGCAGTCATAGGAGTTACCTCAGAAGGCTTTGCAACAACGGTACAACCAGCGGCCAAAGCAGGAGCTATTTTCCAACTGAATAAATACAATGGTAAATTCCAAGGTGAAATACAGCCTGCAACTCCAACAGGTTGACGTAACGTGTAATTGATAGCCGTATCTTCCATGCTATGAGAATGCGCCGCATAATGCAAAATACCAGTTCCGTAAAAATGGAAATTAGCAGCCGCTCTAGGTATATCTACAGTTTTAGCTAAATGTAATGGTTTTCCGTTGTCAATACTTTCTGCCAAGGCCAATTCATCTAATTGTTCTTCAATTAACGAGGCAATTTTTAAAAGGTATTTAGAACGGTTTTCTTTTGGAGTAATGCTCCAAGAAGAAAACGCTGCTTTAGCTGCCTGAATAGCCTGTTCAGCATCGCGTTCATCGCTGTCTGGTATATGCGAATAAACAGTTCCGCGTGACGGATCGTAATTATCGATGTATTGGTTAGATATAGGATTTACTAACTCACCGTTGATGTAATTTTTTAGTTTAAACATAATTCAAATTAAGTTCACTAAATTAATGAAATTGATGCAATAATTTTCTAAAAAAACGGTAGCTATCATTTTTTGCAATTCTCTGAAATTCACTTTTATTCCCTATTTTTATAAGTGCATAGGAATTAAGAATAATTTAATATGCAACTTGCTCCGATTTATAATTCGAATAAAAAAACATGCAAAAAATTAAATACGACATAAGAAAGCATATATCATGGTTTAACGTATTATTCATTGTTTTTTTTATTTGCAAATCAATCTATAGTCAAGATGTATTGCCCGATATTCGCCCTGAAATTAATAATGAGTTTGTATCCAAAAAATCAGATTCAATCAAACAATATCATTATCCATCACATTCGTCAAAAAAAAAGATTTTTTCGCCTGAAAGTATCAATACAGATCATTTACATACTAATATCGTTTCTATAAACGCTATGGCTATGGCTAATGGGGACCTAACATTATTTTATGATAAACTCTTTTATGATGGAAAATTTGCAATTACTTTTTTGGGCGGATATAATTTTAATGTTCAAATGAGTAGATTGAATGCCTATATATCAAATTCAAAATACAATGCTAAGAAAGATTATGATATAGGAGGTGGATTTTATTTTGCACCAAATCATACGAAACGTCATTATTATTTTATGGGATTATTGGGTAAATACATGTCGTATCATTTTACCGATATCACAGGTATATCTAATAATCAAAAACAGTTTCAGGAGAAAAAGGCTCACCAGTTGGCTATCCTATTTTCAAATGGTTGGATTTTTAATATTGCCTCTACGGTACATTTTAAAGTAATTTGTGCCGTTGGTAAACAAATGAATTCAATTCAATTAAAGTCGACAAGTAAGGTTACTAACAATGTAGATTATTCACATTTTCCTAAATTGTATTTAGGATATTGTATCGGGTATCGTTTTTAAGCATTTCATAAAATGAAACAAGTTTATTTTTTTATATGTTGCTTTTTTGTGTTTTGTGCATCAAGTGTTCAATCTCAAATAAATTATCAGTCAGGTTTTACGGATGCGGTTGAAAAAACTCCGGATTTCTTGTCAAATTCAACTAAAGTTCATACTGAAAGCGTTTATAAAATACCTCAAAAGTCAACACTTCTTGAGGAATGGAAAGAACAAGAATCTATGCTATCGAATCATATTATCGGTTTTTATATTCATCAATTACTATGGGGGCGTTTTACGATTTCTTATGAACGTTTATTTGCCGATAAAACTATAGGGATAAAAATACCTATTAGTTTAACTTACGATCCTTATGCGCGTTCAAAATCTAATTCATTTTCGGGTAATACGAATCCGTATGAATATCAAAAAAAAGGATTCATTATAGGTATGGATATTAATTCTTATCATGATTTAAAACCGAGTTTGAAATATTATTTTGGTCCGAGAATCAGATATGGTAAAGACATGTTATTAGGCGGAATCGAAGGCTTTACGTTTCAGATCCAAAATGGATTATTTAAAAGCATCGGTAAAAGAATGATTACTTCGGTAGGTGCGGGCTTTGGTTTTTTTAAATTATCAGAAGCATATGCTATTAGAAATGCATTTAATCAACAACAAGTTTATCCGTGGGCGTCCATTTCTTTACGGTTGGGGTTTAGATTATAACGTTCCTCATAACCTACATTTCCTTGAAGTCCTCCGCAGTGAATGATTAAAATAGGTTGATTTTTATCTAACAAGTTTTTTTTCATTAAATCAAACACTGCAAAAAATAACTTGCTGGTATAAACATAATCTAAAGGAATAGCATAAATTTCTTCAAACCAACTTTTGAATTCTAGCAATTCCACTGTATGTTTCGCGTAACCACCAAAATGATATTGATTTAATATTTGAGTTTGTAGATGGTTTGTAACCGCCTCAAATTTTAATACGTTGATAACTAAGAGTTGTTGCGATAGTAATAATGATTTTGAAATTCCTTTGTAAGTAGTGCCAGTTCCGTGGGCACAAAAAATGATGCGGAAATAGGAAGTTTCATTAGTCAAAATATCTTTACAGCCTTTTTGACCCAATTCGTTGTCACCTCCTTCGGGTATAATATAGGCATTAGGGTATAATTCCTGAAGTTTTTGAAGATAAGTAGAGTTATGTTTTTGTTTGTATAACTCTCTTGATACAAATTGTAATTCCATGCCATGTTTTGTCGTCAAATGAAGCGTTGGATTAATGGCTGATTTTTCTTCGCCCCTGATAATTCCAATTGATTTTAATCCATTGAGTTTACAAGCAACAGCCGTTGCAGCAATATGATTAGAATAAGAACCACCAAAGGTAATGATTGTGTCTTTTTGTTGATTTTTCGCTTCCTGTAAATTATATTTTAGCTTAAACCATTTGTTGCCTGAAATTTCGGGATGAATTAAATCCAATCTTAAAACACCGATTTGATAATCGTTATATGAAATGCCATTGATGATAGGTTCGTAGTGTAACATGATTTTTTAAAACCAAGCATCTAGGCAAAAAATAAATTCGATTCTTTGGTTGGAGTAATTTCCATTATATAAAATATTGGCTTTTTCAGAGTTGAGTTGTCGGCTTTCAAAACTTAGAGCCATCGATTTAAAGGGTTTGTATTCTATTCCGGCAGTTACTCCCCAAGTATATGTTCCCATGTTTGAGCCTAGACTTAATATTTCATCTTTGTCGCTAAACCATTCAGTTCTCTCATAAAATGCCAATTTATTTAAAGTCTGATGTTTTAATACAATTAACGCACTATTCATAGTGGCTGTCTTAAAGTTATTTTCAGCTACCAATTTACTGTTACTTTGCCTGCCATAATTGAGTTCCGCTCCGGCTGTCCATTTGTTTTTTTGATAATTTAAATAACAATTATGATAATAACGTTGATGTTTAAGCCTGACAGAATCGATTGTTTCATCACCTGTTATAAAATTATAGGTCAATGTCAAATACTGATTGGGCGCAAACACAATAGATGAACCGAACAGTTTATTTTTATTGGTTTCTATAATTGAATTAAAACTATTAAACGATTGAATTTGTATATTCAAATTAGGCTTAATGACATAGGTTAATTTAGCACCCGAAAAAAAATAAGGTTCGTAAACATTAGCAAGAGACATGCTTGAAGTAATATTTTCTCTGGGTTGCGTACTTTCCAGGCCAATGTGTGACCTGAAGATACCGGCATCTAACCATATATTTTTAAACAATTCAACACCGGCATTTGCTTCTTGAATCATATTGAATTTTTGAGGCCAGGTGCTTTCTGCAATGTCTCCATAGTGTAAATTTATATTACTTCTAAATTTTTGTGATTGATATTTCATTGAAATCATCGCCATATTTAACCCGAATTGTTGATTTCTTGCTGCCATAGTTGCATGTTTAACGAAATCAGCTTGGTTATCTTCGGTGTAAAAAGAGTAATAAGAACTCAAATACGCACCAATCTCAAGCCTTGATTCGTTGGTATTATTTTCAGTTTGTATTTTTTTGTTTTCAAATAACAAATTTGAGTCATTTTTTAGTTGAATAGTTAATTTCGGATGGTTAAGTTCCTCATTTTGAGCATCTAATAGATTAGTGAAAATGATGCAAAGAAAAATTATTGTATATTTAACCTTCTGTTTCATTAAGCAATATTACTCATTATTTGTGTTTAGCAAAAAACTAGATCCTGAAGATTACTATCAAAGTCCCGAGGGATATATCATTTTCACCGAAAAGTACCATTTAAAACGGGGGTATTGTTGCAAAAATGGTTGCAAACATTGTCCGTATGGTTATAACAAAAAAACAGGTAAGTTCGACGCTGATAAAAAGTGATTGAAAATCAGTTTTTTCAAGGCGTTTTAAAATACATAACCTGTTAAAAAATTGGATGTTTAAAACTCATATTTCAACTGTTTCAGTATAATAATTATCTGTATATTAGGCCTTTAAAATTTAATTAACGAATAGTTATTATGTTTGCATTTAGCAAAATGACTATTCTTAAAGAAATAATTGACTGATAGGATATGCAAATTTCAAAAGAATTAAAGATAGGCGTTGTCGTTACTGCATCCATTGGTTTTTTTATTTGGGGTATCAATTTTTTAAAAGGACGTGATTTATTCAGTCATAAATATGAATTATATGCTGTTTATCCAAAAATTGATGGCTTAATAGAAGCCAATCCCTTATTGATTAACGGTTTTAAAATTGGTCAAATCAATAAGATTTCACTAATTCAAGATAAGAAAGGACAGTACGGAGTATTGGTTAAATTTTTAATAACAGAAGACGTCCAAATACCTAAAAAATCTATTGCAAAAGCTATAAGTTCTGATTTACTTGGTTCAAAGGCAGTTGAAATAATTTATAGTAAGGAAACCGAATTTGTGAAATCGGGCGATACATTGATAGCAGAAACAGAAGAGGGATTAAAAACATCCGTTAGCAAACAATTAGCCCCATTACAACAAAAAATTGAAGGCTTGTTATCATCTGTAGATTCTGTGATGACGGTTGTTCAGGTAGTTTTGAATGATAAAACACGCGACAATCTTCATAAGTCTTTTGAAAGCATCAAAAAAGCGATTCAAAGCTTAGAGCAAACTGCTTATAAAATGGATGATTTAATGGCTTCAGAAAAAAATAAAATATCTTCCATTTTAACCAAATTTAATAGTTTGGCTGGTATGCTCGAAAAAAATACGGGTAAAATTGATCATATAATTGGTAACTTCAGTAATTTGACGGACAGTTTGTCTAAATCAGAGTTGAAAAGTGCTATTTCAGAGGCTGATAAAACATTATCAGAATTAAACAAGTTAATGACTCAAATTAACGCTGGTCAAGGTACATTCGGAAAATTGATTAAAAACGATTCCTTGTACAATAATTTAAATCAATCAACCGAAGATTTAGATAAACTTTTAAATGATTTACGCATCAATCCGGAGCGTTATATTCATTTTTCTGTATTTGGTCGAAAAGATAAAAATAAACCTAAACTTTAATTAGCTCATGATTTCATCCATTATTTTTATTGTGTTTTTAATTACCGGAAGTGCATTTTTTTATATAAATGCACGAAAAATTCGTCGTAATATTCTTTTGGGTAAAGATGTTACCATCAATGATAACGCATCAGAACGGTTTAAAACGATGTTGTTGGTAGCATTTGGACAAAAGAAAATGTTCACTCGCCCAATTCCCGCTTTACTGCATCTTTTCTTGTATGCTGCTTTTGTTATTACACAAATTGAATTATTAGAAATTATAGTTGATGGTGTAACAGGTCAACATAGGGTATTTAGAGCTTCATTAGGAGGTTTCTACACATTCATAGTTAGTTTTATAGAAATTTTATCAGTGTTGGCTTTTGTCGGAACTTTGGCTTTTTTAGCTAGAAGAAATTTGTTAAAAGTACCACGTTTAGTAAAAAATGAATTAAATGGCTGGCCAAAATTAGATGCGAATATTATTTTAATAATGGAGATTGTTTTGATTTGTTTTATCTTTATGATGAATGGAGCAGACGAAGTTCTGTATACTAGAGGTCAGTCTCACGCTGAAAATATAGGCGATAATTCATTAAGCTTTACAGTAAGTAGTTATTTAGGACCATTAATTTATGGAAGTATGCCTACTCCTGGTTTACATGTCATTGAGCGTATCGGATGGTGGGGACATATCCTGATGGTTTTTGGTTTTTTAAATTATCTACCATTTTCCAAGCATTTACATATATTATTGGCATTTCCAAACACCTATTATTCTAATCTGAAAGCTAAAGGACAATTTCATAATTTATTTGAAGTAACCGACGTCGTTAAGCCTAATTTCGATTCATCCTATCAATCGGTTTTGGATCCTAATGCAGTTATAAAGTTTGGAGCAAAGGATGTAACTGATTTAACTTGGAAGCAATTATTGGATGCCTATTCTTGCACCGAATGCGGTCGTTGTACATCTTCCTGCCCTCAAAATATGACAGGTAAAGCTTTGTCTCCTCGAAAAATTATGATGGATACAAGAGACCGATTAGTTGAAGTTGGAAAAAATATTGATAAAAATGGGGGTACTTTTGTAGATGATGGAAAATCATTATTAGGTGACTATATTAAAACGGAAGAGATTTGGGCTTGCAATACTTGTAATGCATGCGTGCAAGAATGCCCTGTTAATATAGACCCTTTATCAATCATCTTGTCTTTGCGTCAACAATTAGTGTTAGAACAAAGTTCGGCACCTAATGAATTAAACGGAATGTTTTCAAACCTTGAAAATAATGGCGCGCCTTGGCAATTTAGTCCTTCAGATAGGGCCAATTGGATAAATGAAAATTAATAACAACTTAATATTTAACTATGAGTACAAAATTTAACTTGGTTGAAAAAGAAGAAAACGGACAAAAAATAAGCCCGATTTTGCCCGAAAATGTCAAAAATTATTTAATTGATATTGATGGAACGATTTGCGATGATATTCCTAATGAGGAACCAGAAAGAATGGAAACTGCAGCATTATATCCCGAGGCATTGGTAACATTAAATAAGTGGTACGATGAAGGGCATGTTATTACATTTTTTACATCTCGAACCGAAGCACATAGAGAAGTGACTGAACGTTGGTTAAAAGTTAATGGATTTAAATATCACGGATTATTAATGTGTAAGCCTCGTGGTGGAAATTATCATTGGATAGATAATCACATGGTAAGAGCTACAAGATATGAAGGCAGATTTACAGATTTAGTAGAAAGAAAAGCAACTGTTCAGGTTTTTGAATAATTCTTATTTTAATAATTAAGCAATATGACTTCTATAAAAGTGCCAACCATGCAGGAAAAAATAGCCAATGGCGAAACCCCAGACATATTGTTTTGGGTAGGCTGTTCTGGTAGTTTTGATGATAGGGCTAAAAAAATAACTAAAGCAATAGTTCGTATATTAAATCATGTAGGTGCTAATTTTGCAGTATTAGGAGTTGAGGAATCTTGTACAGGAGATCCGGCAAAACGCTCAGGTAATGAATTTTTATTTCAAATGCAGGCAATGCAAAATATTACCATTCTTAATGGTTACGATGTTAAAAAAATTGTAACCGGATGCCCACATTGCTTTAATACCATTAAAAATGAGTACCCTGAATTAGGAGGGAAATATGAAGTGATTCATCACACCGAATTAGTTCAGCAATTAATAAATGAGGGAAAATTAAAAGTGCAAGGAGGTGAATTTAAGGGTAAGAAAATTGTTTTTCATGATCCTTGTTATTTAGGTCGAGCTAACGACGTCTATGAAGCGCCTAGAGATGTGATTTCTAAATTAGACACTGAATTGGTAGAAATGAAACGTAGCAAGGCGAATGGATTGTGTTGTGGGGCAGGAGGAGCTCAAATGTTTAAAGAGGCTGAAAAAGGAACCAAAGAAGTAAATGTTGAGAGAGCAGAAGAAGCATTATCTCACAATCCGGATGTAATTGCCGTTGGTTGTCCGTTTTGCAATACGATGATGACTGATGGCGTTAAGCATTTTAATCAAGAAGATAAAACTAAGGTTTTAGATGTAGCTGAATTAATTGCTAATGCAAACGATTTGTAATTCGCAGAATGAGACATGTAATTATTTTAAGCTTAGGGTTATTCTTGCTGTTTTCTTGTAATTATCAAAAAGATACGGTTTTAGAGAATGATACCAAACGTTCAGATTCTCTTTTAAAGATTATCAACTCTCCTGAATTGGCAAATCTTAATAAAAAAATTCTCGATTCGCCGGATGACGCTAGTTTGTATAATGAAAGGGCTAAAATTTATTTAAAGTACAGGCAATTAGAAGATGCTATTAATGATGCTAAGCGTTCTTTGAGAATTGATTCTACCAATGCAACGTATTATTTGACCGAGGCTGATGTTTTTTTTGCGGCTAATGAAACCCGAAATGCCAAAGAAGTTCTTGAAAAGGTAGTAAAAAAATTTCCTGAAAATACAGATGGTTTATTAAAATTGGGAGAACTGTATTATTTTGTGAAACAATACGAAAATGCGTTTTCCAAAATCAATCAGGCCTTAAAGGTTAACGAAAATTTAGCTAAAGGATATTATTTAAAAGGAAATATTTATAAAGAAATTGGTGATACCGCTAAAGCAATTTCTAGTCTTGAAACGGCTATAGAACAAGACAATACGAATTACGGTGTGTTTTTAGACTTAGGGCTTATTTATGCAGCCAAAAAAAGCACCCTGGCATTTGAGTATTATGATAATGCGATAAAAATCAATCCTTTAAATTCGGAGGCATTATATGCTAAAGCCAAATTATTTCAAGATTTAGGTCAGATGAATGATGCTGAACTATTATATAACAGAATTTTAAAAAATGATTCCACACATATTTTTTCATTATATAATTTAGGGGCCATCACCTTCGGTATTCATAAAGAGCCTCAAAAAGCAGTAGATTATTTTAGTAAGGCTATTCAGGCGGACGCTAAATATGCAGAGGCTTATTTTGCCAGAGGTGTTTGTTATCAGGAATTGAAAAATAATAGTATCGCAGTGGCAGATTATAAGATGTGTCTTAAGCTGAAACCGAATTATGAGCCTGCTATACTTAGTTTAAATTCTTTAGGTAAGTAGATTATTCCATAAATAAAATGCTGATAGGTGTAGTGGAAAATTTTTAAAGCTATTATTGATACTAACCACAAAGATCTAATATAGTATAACTGTTTATACAAATACCATAAACTGCCATTATGCCGACCGCTTTTAGTGTTATAGGTTTACATTTTCGTAAGTTTAGATTTTTTTATCATTTTTTTCTGCCGTAGTACTCTTGATTAATGGTTTTCCTTGTACTGCTTGAATAAGTGTTATCGAAGCTAATAATCCATAAACAAAAGAAAGTCCAATTGTTAATTTTGTGTTTTTAAAAACATAGTTTGAAAGAATCGGTAGTGCTTGTAAAGCGTGCATACCAATAAAATGTGAAACTCTCAAATCACCTACTGTTTTGCTCCAACCAACAATGAACCAATTTGAGTTGTCGTTTAAAGCCCCAACACTATGGTTAAGTCTTGAACCCATTGCAAAACCTTCAAATGAAAATATTACAAAAATGATGATGCCAAACCGAATAGCCCATAAGTAATAATTTGGTAGGCTTGGAAAATCGTATTTAAAAAATAATATTCCTACGTACGCTGTATATAAAGTGACGGCAGTAGCTGCTAATGCCATTAATGAATATAAAACGGAATAAACAGGTGTAGATAAATTGTAATGAGATAGTTGTCCTTTACTGGCTTGAAAAGCTATATAAATAATTTCAAATCCTAATAAAATAATAATTGACCAATTGAACAAATTTATATTGAAATTTGGTAAATAATAGCAATACCAAGCCATTGCCCAGGTAAATGAAAATGTTGAAAAAGCAAATTTGAAAGGTTTGTACCAAGCGTTCACATTGTACACCTTAGTATTTGTGAATTTAGTAAGAACAATAAAAACTAAAGATACAACAAGGCAAAGCAAGCCATAATAGAATAAGGTTTCATTTCTTGTTTTTATGTTTTGAATAAAGTCTATCATTTTTTATTATTTGCTAAATTCGTTTTAATTTTCAATATCAATTTGTCAGACGTTATTCTTGGTAAATTACTCAAATCCGAATTCATAAATTCGACAATCTTTTGCCCTTTCCGTTTATGAATAATTCAATTTCTGTTAATATTTCTTTGTTTTTTGCGTGGGACCATTAGCTAATCTAGTTTGTTATCGCCAAGACAGCCTGTGTAGTAAATGATTATTTTTTTGTCTGTTTTTTATGTGTGCCACAATACCCCTTTTTATCAATTGATTTATTTTCGCAACGTGTGCCTTTTTTTGTTAAGGCCTTGCATTGTTCAGATAATTGAATGTCTTTTGGGTGTAGTGTGCTTTTTTCTGTCTGTTTTTCCCATAACCAACAAGTTATACAATGTGTATGTTCTATTAATTCTTCTTGTTCATTTGGTAAAAGTGGAAAAAAATCAAGATGAGTCATTTTCTCAACACTATCAATAGATACAGAATAATGTTCTAAAGGTTCTGTTAAATTCGTGTTTGGCATAATAAACCCAATTCCTTTAATATCAGGTTTAGTATAATCTAAGATGATTTTATAAAAATAATTTGGCACAGATACACTATTAGTGCCAATGGATGTGAGATGTGGATTTAATATGGGACCAGTAATAATATAAAGACTATTGTATTCATTTGCCCAGTCTCTCGTTAATTCTTCTAATTGTTTCCATTTTCCTCTATTAAATTTTGGAGTTTGCGGACTCATATTACTGTAATAAAAAGATTCGTCCATGGCTTGTTGAGACCAACTCATGTCTGCTGCTGGTGCAAGATGTCCTCTATCAAAACCCGATTTAGCGTAATCTTCGTTGTTTGCCGTTAAGTTGGCTATAAGTGGATCTGGAATAAATTTATTAGTTCGTTTACAGCCTTTAATAGTCTCTTCTTTTGTTAATTCGTATGCCACCCAATTAGCCTGTTTGTGCGCTTTGTTAAAAGAAAGGGTGTAACCAAGATGAGAAATAATTAATTCATACTGGTGTGTTTGTGGTATTTCTAATCCTTTAATGATGCATGAAGGGTGGTTAATGCTCGATATACTATCATGCGAGATGTGATTGATAGTTGTTTTAGAAGCAGCCTGATGTGATGTTTGACTATAGGTTAAACTAAACTGAAATATGCAGAGCAGTAAAATAATTTTTTTCATTTTGGTTGTATATAAAGCAAACATGCATAAATCGCTTTTTAACGATGTAATTCATGATTTTTTTTAAAGAAAGAGATATCTGAATACACAAACATTTTTAAAACCTAATGCTATAAATTTGGCGCTAAAAACAATTTAAAAAGGCTTGATTTTTTTAATTAATCAAGCCTTTGGGTAGTATTAATTTAAATAAACTTTTTTGGTGATGGTTTCTTTTTCACTCGTTACTTTTATAATAATAACCTGATGGTGTAAATCTTTTAAATCTAGATATATTAGGTTTTCCGTTCCTATTATGTCTCTGTCATCTGTAATTTTTTGCCCCATAATATTGTAAGCACTAACTACATATTTGGTTGATTTTAGAGAGTTGGTTTTGACAAAAACACCATTCGTTCCATCTTGGCCAATCAGCACTTTATCATCTTGAATTGTATTTTTGTTAATCCCTGTTACTAATTGATTTCCACAAATAGTTAATTCAAAACGAGGCGTACTTGTTGTATCATTAATTTCACAAACATATCCACCAGTTTTTAAATCATGTGTAATGTTGAGTAATTTATCTTTTAAACTTACACAAGTATTAGGAGGCAATTGATCTATATCCATTGGAGATATTGTATATTGACCTGTGCCTGATACTTTCACTAATACAGGGATCACTAAGTCAGATGCTTGAGGATAAGGCAAACTATTAATAGCATAATCTTTATTCTCATTATTAGTCGCAATAGTTGTGTATTGACTGTAAGTTGGGCCATATCCTGCATATCCTGGTGTTGAATAACGTTTGAAAGCATCAAATTTATGATCAAATGTTGTAGTCGCATCTTCATGAAAACGAATGTAAGTGTTATCATAATCGCCATACCAACCATTTATTTTTAATTGAAATACAGTTCCTAAGGTTGATTTAGCGGTATTTTTTCTTAAAAGGCTAGAGTTACTAGCTATTTTATCACTTTCATGAAAGGTAACAGAGCTGATACCGCTTGAATAAAAGCCCTGACCAGCCGGAATAATATCTGAAGGAATACCTCCATTAAATGAGGTATAAGTGCTTGAATTAGCATTGTATACATCTATAGCTCCAAGACCTGCATTACTTGATTGTAAAGCATTCAAAGAAATTGGTGAGGCATAAGGGTTAGACATAAATCCTGTGCCAGAAGACACGTTTCCGGTTACAACAGGGCCTGTATTAGTTTGAGTAATATCAATGGCAGTAGTTAAACTATTTCCAATAAATACCCAATAGCCAGTCCCTGGTGTTAAATCTGAAGCAGAAGTTAGTTCTGTATAATTGCCATTTCCATTAGGATCACTTTGTATAGAAACAAAATGCCCGCCTGTAGAACTTTCATCATATGTGCACCCACTACAAGTCATCGCGAAAGCTGTTGAACTTCCACTACCACCGTCCCATGCAGATACTTTTAAACCACTAATACCTGCTGGGCCTATAGTATTCCAACCAGCAGAGCCTCCAGGGATATAGGTTTCAATATTTAAGCTTCCCGTAAAGCCGCCACTTGCTCCAACAATCCCTACACGAGCTTTTTGGCTGCTACTAGACTTTAATGTCACAATTGCTGAACCTAAATCGATTGTTCCGGCTGTCGGTGTTAATTCATCATATATATTCAATGCGTTTCCTATGGTTAGTGCAGTTCCCGAACGGTTAAGGCTTAATTTGCTCAATGATTTACTATTCGCATCTGTTTGGGTCATGTTTAAGCTTCCTGAAATGGCGCCAGATCCTCCAATTGTAATGCTAGATGACGAGGAACCTGTTATAAAACCTGAACCGAAGTTTAAAGCTCCATTTAAAGTTAAATTTTTACTGTTTAAGTTGAGAGTTCCTAAAGTATGAGTAAAATTATTGTCTATAGTTAAATTACTTGTCCTAGTTAAAGAAGCTGCTGAGCGGTTTATTGTTAAGGACGATAAGGTAGTAATATTGTCTAAAAGCGTACTAGGCAAATTTCCAGAACCACTTATAGATAGGCTTGATGCTGCTGATGCGTTAAATGTTCCGGAATTTGTGATGTCTCCATTTAAGGTTAAATTCCCTCCATTTAAACTAAATGTACCTGCAGATATTATAAAAGAGTTTGCAATTGTTAAATCGTTTCCTAAGGTTAAGGTTTTTGCAGTACGACTGTAACTTAGTACGCTTAAATTGGCATTAGAAGAATTAAACAATAAGTTACCGGTTAATGTCCCTGAGGCTCCTGATGCAATATTTAATGTAGAAGTAGAAGAGCCTGCGAAAAAGCCATTACCCAGAGCTGTTGTTAATGAATTTACCGATAAGTTAATGCCATGAATAGCTAATGTACCTGATGTATTATTAAAAACGGAATTAGCCATACTACCTGCAGCGTTACCGATTAGTAGGGAGGTGCCTAGAGAAAATGTATTAGCAGATCCAATGGTGAGATTTCGTAATTGTTGTTTGGCTACTGTAAATTTCAATGAAGAAGAAGCTGTCCCACTTAATGTTAAATTTGCAGATGTCCCGCCAGTTAACGTTCCAAGACAGTTTATATCTCCTGCTGCATTTAAACGTATGGTATTAATATTTAAAGCAACTCCAGAATTAATAACTAAATTGCCATTTACGGTTATGTTACCAGCACAAGATGCATTAAATGCAATAATTAGATTATTATATATGCAAGTTTGAACAGATGAAGAACTTGTGTTATGAATAACGGTACCTCCAGATAAAATGCTTACAAGGCGCAATGGACTGGCATTAGATGAACTGATGGTTATTGTCCCGGTGTTAGTTATGTCAACGTTATTTACAGTACTATTAATTTTGAAAGAAGAGCCTATTGTAAAATTAATGCCATCATCAACACGAATTTCATCTTCAATAATCCAATCGGATGTCAATGATGGTGTTGGATTATTAGCAACATGAAAAATATTTCCACTAAAAAAATCCGCGGGTGCATTTCCGGTTCCATCTGTATTGTCACCCCAACTCGATTCTAAAGAAATGTCGTCAACACCGTTGTAATAATAATCAGTTTGAGAAAGAAGATTTAAACTAAAAAAGGTAATTAAAATAAACAATGCGTTTTTCATGCGCTAATGATTTTTAAATGAATATTTACTTGCAGATTTATAATTTTTCGATTGTTTTGATCAATTTCAATAAACTAAAAATTAATATTTTACAATTTATGGTATTATACAACAATAATAAAACTAACAACAATAATTAAACTATAAATAGCATATTCAAAGTTAGCAAATAATGTGTGTAATTCATAAAAAACATGTTTGTTAACACATATTAAGTTGTTAAATCTGTTTGCTGCAAAATCTAACTTTATTCTATTAAATGTAAAAAATGTTGGCTAAGTTTTATGGTTTATTGAAAAAAAACGTCATTTTTGTCAACTTAAAAGTTATAACTTATTCAGTTTATAAATTAAGCTCAAGTGTTTGTTTCGATTGTTTTCGAAAAGTATGCCCAGGTGTTGGAATGGTATACAAGTACGCTTGAGGTGCGTATGCTGCAAGGCATGGGAGTTCGAGTCTCCTCCTGGGTACAAAAAGCAAAAGCCGCTAATTTTCAGCGGCTTTTTGTTCTCTAATCGAACTTGCATCATAAACTAGGGTAAATTCTAAAAAAAATAATGGTCAAGGTACTATTTTAAATAATCAAGCTGCTAATTTTTTATAAAGCATACGTTTTGCAATGGGCAAAAAAGTTTCGTCGTTAGGGAGCTTCGTATTTGCTTTAAATACATACACGGGCGGATTAGGCAACTCGGGATTTGAGTGAATAATATCTAGTTTTAATTTGTCTAAATGATTAGACAATGACAACGTGTAAGTTGAAAAATATTGAGTATTTAAGCCATAAACATCTTGTTGCAACAGCTTTACTTTCGAAAAACTGTAATTGTAAACAATGACTTGTTGCGATTGAAATGGAAATAAAATAAAATAACCTTCTGTTTTGTAAATAGGCAAAATGCCTATATGGTCGGATAAAATATGTTGTTCGGCAAAATCAAATATATTTTTACCAATGCCTAATTCGTTTTTAAATAATGGTTCGGTAAAGTCGATGATTTGCTTTAATTCATTTAATGATTCGTCGTCTATTACCGATTTATACTGGAGCTTAAAATTAGTGAAATCAATTCCATTAAGGGTTTTCTTAAAATTATTTTCAAGATTAGTTGTATTGTTCTTTAAAGTGATTAAATTTTGATAATGCGAGATTAACTCAGCAAAATCAGGATACAATTTTTGTTCTTTAAAATGCTTTTTTACATCTTGTAAATAAGCTAAAACCATATATTTTTTATACTCGAAGTCCATTAAATCTTCGGTTAACCAATTTTCTGAGAGTGTTGCCATATTTTTTTTACGGCGATTGCCACAAATAAGTTGCATGAGCCAAAAAATAAAAAGGGAAACAAACATTGTTTGTTTCCCAATCAGTTAAATATGTTGTTATAGGTTTAGGCTTTTTTCAAAAATTCCGTTCTCAATACAATCCCACTTCCATTAATTCTACAATCCACTTCATCTGGGTCGTCTGTCAATTTTATTTTTTTTACTACAGTTCCTCTTTTTAAAACGAGTGATGAACCTTTTACTTTTAAGTCCTTTATCAACGTTACGCTATCGCCGTCGTTTAATAAAGCCCCATTACTGTCTTTTACTTCCATGCTATTTTTAATTAAATATCTGCAAAGGTATTTTTTTTATGGATTTATTTTTTGGTACTTGAGTAAGAGGCGGTAATTTAGAATGAGTTTATTTAAAACAAACATGGTTTAAATGCTTCAAATGAAAGATAAATGATGTGTTTTAGGATTATCTTAAATCAAATAAATTGTTTACCCCAATATATCGGTTAACGGTAAAGCCCTCTGCATAATCGCAATGAATAGCTCTTCCAAAAATGCGAGATTTTGCTTTTACGGATTCAATAAAACTTTGTCCTGAAATGGGGGTTTCCGGCTCATTTGAATTTGGATTGTAAAATTGAGATGAATAGGCCATGATTGATTCCATTTTTCGGTCAATGAAAGGCGTAATATCTACTACAAAATCAGGTTCGATAAAGTTATCCTGTATGTAATGATAAACTGATTGTGGTCGCCAAGCAACCTGACTATCTGATTTATCGAAGGTTTCAATTTTTGATAATCCACTATAAAAACACGCATCCAAACATAATTTGGCAGCACGTCCATGATCGGGATGTCTGTCTGATATGGCATTACACAAAACAATTTCTGGCTGATATTTTCTGATTACCTGAATAATGGGTAATAAGTTAGATTGATTATTTTCGAAAAATCCATCTGCCAAATCTAATTGTTCTCGCATACTCACTCCTAGTATTGCGGCAGCTTTTGTTGCCTCATCTGTTCTAAGTGCAGCATTGCCTCTAGTTCCCAATTCTCCTTTTGTTAAATCCAAAATGCCAACTGTTTTTCCTAAAGCAATATGTCTTAAAATAGTACCTGATGCCGACAATTCAACATCATCCGGATGGACTCCTATTGCTAAAATATCTAATTTCATGTTTTAAACTTAAACTTAAACTTAAACTTAAATTTTATGGACTTAATTATTAACTTAAATAATTGTTTTTAAAGTTAATTTAATTTTTGGTAATTGTGGCTGGATTTTATAGCGTAAACTTTGATAGGATGTAAGAAAAAATTTAGTAATAAATGAACCATTTACGTACATCTGGCATTTTTGATAAGTAAAAACATAATAATTTGTTGTTTTATTCGTTAGTAACACATTGCATTATTAATTTATTTTTTGCCTATGAATAAAATTTCTACTCTTGTTTCTTTATCGTTAAAACAAACATCCAATAAGCTAAAAGACACGATGCTTTTGGAAATTTGTACCCCGTCAGATTCGACTGTGCAAACTATCTTGAATTATTCGAAAACACTTTCGGTTAAAAAATCTAAAACGATTGGGTTTATTGAGTTCATGTCATCCTAGTGGTTTATTAAATAAGCCTTACTTGTAACAACGTATCCGATGGCCATATAAATAATACTTCTTTAATAAAATTTGTGTAATTGCGATATTCCTTTATTTTTGTGACTTACATTATTTAACGACGATGGCTCAATTTGAATTAACAATGCCCAAAATGGGAGAAAGTGTTGCAGAAGCAACCATCATAAAATGGACTAAAAACGAAGGAGACTTCATAAAAATTGATGAAACGGTGTTGGAAATAGCAACCGACAAAGTTGATTCTGAAATCCCTTCCCCTTTTGAAGGAAAATTAGTTAAGAAGCTATTTAATGAAAACGATGTTGTACAAGTTGGTTCTGTTGTGGCAATTATATCATCAGATTCGGCTGCGGAAGTTGAAACAACTGCCCCTGCAAGTGTAGCTCCCAAACAATCTGAAGAGGTTGCCCCTTTAACAACTGCCACGCAATCTGGCTCCAAAGAGGTCGTATCTTCAGATAGATTTTATTCGCCTTTAGTTAAAAGTATTGCTAAAGAAGAAGGTATTTCTTTGGCAGAATTGGATTCAATAAAAGGAACAGGTCAGGATGGAAGAGTAACTAAATCTGATATTTTGGCTTATTTGCCAAATAGAAATAATGTAATTTCTAAGTCGGCAACCCAAGATGTTAAAAAGGATAATTTAAGTGTTCCGGTAGCAGAAAAAAATACTTCATCTAATAATCAGGCTAAATCAACCATTGGTGTCCCTGATCATACAATATTGGTTCAGCGTCCTGCAGTATCTGTTAATGGAGGAGATGAGATTATTGAAATGGATCGAATGCGTAAAATCATTTCCGATAATATGGTAATGAGTAAACACGTATCGCCACACGTAACCTCTTTTGTTGAAGCTGATGTAACCAATATTGTGCAGTGGAGAGATAGAGTTAAGAAAGATTTTGAAAAACGTGAAGGTGAGAAAATAACATTTACTCCTTTGTTTATTGAGTGTGTAGCGAAAGCAATAAAAGATTTTCCAATGATTAACGTATCAGTTGATCAAACAGGTTCAAAAATAATCAAGCGTAAAAATATTAATATAGGTATGGCTACCGCTTTGCCTACAGGTAATTTGATTGTGCCCGTCATAAAAAATGCAGATCAAAAGAATTTAATTGGTATTACTAAAGATGTGAATGATTTGGCCACAAGAGCTCGTGCCAATAAATTAAATCCTGACGAAATTCAGGGTGGAACTTTTACCTTAACCAATGTTGGTGGATTTGGAAATGTAATGGGAACACCTATTATTTTGCAACCTCAGGTAGCCATTTTAGCAGTTGGTGCCATCAAAAAGAAACCCGCTGTTATTGAAACACCTCAAGGTGATGTTATTGCCATCAGACATTTCATGTTTTTGTCCTTATCGTATGACCATAGGGTAGTGGACGGCTCTCTAGGCGGTTCTTTTTTAAGGAAAGTGGCTGACTACATGGAGCAATGGGACACTACTAGAAATTCTTAAATACCATTATGCTTTAAATAATCGTTAAAATCCCGCTTTAAGCGGGATTTTTTGCAATTCGTCGAATTGTTAATTCAAATATTATCTTATTTTTGTTCTCTTTACACAATTTCAATGAAGAGACGTTGTTTGTTTATTATTGCCCTATTAACATGCGTCCATTTTTTAAAGGCGCAATTGCCTAATGGTACGTATTCGGATTATTTTAGGGAAGGTAATTTTTTGATGGGAGAAGAAAATTATGATATGGCTTTGAAAAATTATTTAGAGGCCTACAAAATTGATTCAACTTCAGCCAATATCAATTACAAAATTGGATTATGTTATCTGAATTCGTCATTGCATAAAGAAATGGCTGAAGCTTATTTGGCCAAATCCTTAAAAAATATCTCTAAAAATTATAATCCTGATGAGGTTGCAGAGCAAGCCGCTTCACCTCTAGCAGTGATGTATTATGCCAAAGCGCTTCATATTAATTACAAATTTGACGAGGCAGTAACACAATATAATTTTTTCGAAAATCTTTACGCCAAGAAAAAAGAAACTAAGGAGGAAGTTGCTTTTTTAAAGTCACAAACGGTATATTCTAAGGAAGTAGTTTCTAAACCTATAACCATGAATATGGAAAACATGGGCGATAGCATTAATAGCTCTTTTCCGGAATATAGTCCGGTTTTAAGTCCGGATGAATCGATGTTGATATATACAACGAGAAGAAATACCAGTACAGGAGGAGAAAAAACAGTTGACGGACAGTATTATGAAGACATTGTGGTGTCTTATAAAAATGAAAGTGGAAAATGGTCAGCCCCAAAATCTATTTCAGAATTAATAAACACTAGTGGGCACGAGGGCTCTGTTAATTTGTCGGCTGATGGACAGACCTTAATTCTTTATAAAGATGATGGAGGTAACGGAAATGTATATTTTAGTTCCTGGAATGGAAAAGAATGGGGGTTTATACAAAGTTTTGGTTCCGATGTGAACACAAAATATTGGGAGTCTCATGCATGTTTAACAGCTGATAAAAATACTTTGTATTTTGTATCTGACCGACCTGGAGGATATGGAGGAAGAGATATTTATCGTTGTGTTAAACTTCCTAATGGTGCCTGGAGTAAGGCACAGAACGTTGGACCGACCATTAATACAAAATACGATGAGGACGGCCCTTTTATGCACCCGGATGGTGTTACGATGATTTTTGCCTCAAAGGGTCATAAATCAATGGGGGGATTTGATTTATTTACTACCAAAATAGGAGAAGATAATCGTTTTTCTGAACCACAAGGTATGCCTTATCCAATTAACACAACTGATGATGACGTGTTTTTTGTTCTATCGCCAGATGGTAAACGTGGTTATTTATCTTCTGAAAATGGTAAAGGTGGTTTTGGAGAAAAAGACATTTATAAAGTTATTTTAAGCGAATCAGAAGAGAAGCCTTTAGCATTATATAAAGGTAAAATATTGGAAGTTAAGCACAAGCATCGCTTCACATTCAAACAGATACCTCTAGAAACTTCACTTTTGAGTGAGGCTGATGAATTTGATGTTCGAATGAATAATAAAGAGGCTTTATCCAAGAAGAAACCGTTAATATTTGATGGATTTGTTCATTTGAGTGATAACAACCAACCTGCTAAGTCTTTAAAATTAATTTTATTAGATAGTTTAGGGAATAAAAAAGATTCTGTTGTAACTGATAAAAATGGGTACTTTAAATTTAATTTCAGTTTTAATTCGTTAGATATGGTAAAAAATTATCTAGTTGATGCTGAGGATACAGATGGTGTATTATTACAAAAGAATAAATACCATTTAGTTAAAAATGAAAAATTGGTAACGGCAAGTGAAGCAATAGATAATATAAAATTAGAGAATGATTTAGAGGTATTTGTGACTAATAAGGAAACTGGTCAGTTAATAGGAATATATAGACCAAAGCCAAATGGAGAATATGCAGCCATCTTAGATCCAAGTAAAAATTATAATTTTTCTTATAAAACCAATGGTCGCGAATATTATAATGAGGATGTATTTGTTCCAAATGAACATAAATTCCTTGAATTCTCGATGGAACCTGTCGTTTTATTACCAAGTGGTAAAATGAAGCCCAAAGGACATGCTTTAAATACCATTGTATTAAACAATAGGAAAGAGCAAGCTCCTGTTCCTCATGCAAAAGTTACATTATTGATGCTAGGAGAAAAAGATATCCATTTTGAAGTAGATGGTAATGGCGTTAAAGAAGGTTTTCCATTGGTGAATAATGAATTATATACCATTTTAGCTGAAGCTAATGGAAAAAAATCGACGATTAGTTCATTTAACACCGTAGGTATAAAAGGCAGTAAAACGTTTACGCAATTGTTGTATTTAGATAACGAACCGGTGTTTACAAAAACAACAAAAAATATTGTGGATGGTGAAACATTTCATCCGGAGGTTGCTTGTGGCTCACCGATAAACTATAAATATAATTTCGAATATAATGCTAATGAGGTTGAAGATGCTAAAGATTGGAATGTGTTAATTGATGGAATTGTAAGCAAAACAAAACAATGTAATCCTATTGTGAAAATTATGTCAAGCGCCTCTTATGTACCTACTCAAAAGTTTGCTAATAATCAAGTGTTAGCTTCTACAAGAGCAGATAATATGGAGGAAAAAATGAAAGCTGCAGTAAATGCAAAAGGAGGAGATGCTAAAAAAATTATATTTACAAAAGTTTCAGCAGTAAGAGGGCCTGTATACGAATTTGATAAAGAGAATACTGATAAATACGCCCCTTATCAGTATGTGCATGTGATTGCTCGATAACTATTTAAAAATAAACAAAAAAACACCGAACTTTTTAAATTCGGTGTTTTTGTTTTAATACCTTTGCAATCTATGCAGAATGAGTGGTTTTCTTCTTGGTTTGACACACCTTATTATCATACGCTTTATAAAAACAGAGACGATCGAGAGGCGTGTACTTTTATAGATTATTTAACTCAGTTTTTACAATTAAGTCCTCATGCTATGTGTTGGGATTTATGTTGTGGAAAAGGGAGGCATAGTATCTATTTAAATAAAAAAGGATACAATGTTATAGGAACCGATTTATCAGACCAAAGTATTAAAGAAGCCAACAAGCAGGCTAACGAAACACTTCAATTTCATGAGCATGATATGAGAAATATGTTTCGATTGAATCATTTCGATGCCGTATTAAACTTATTTACGAGTTTTGGTTATTTTGATAATAAGGAAGACGATTTAAAAGTTTTTTCATCTGTACAAAAATCATTAAAAAATGATGGATTATTTGTATTGGATTTTCTGAATGCAACTTATGTTCGTAATAATTTGGTTGAAAATGATTTGAAAGAAATAGATGGAATCACCTTTCATATTGCTAAAACAATTGAAAATAATATGGTTGTGAAAAAAATTAATTTTTCAGATCGAGGTGAGCATTTTTCGTTTGAGGAACGTGTTCATTTATATGATAAAATGTATTTTGAAGCTTTAGCTAAACAATCTGGTTTAGAAATGACTCATACATTTGGTAATTACCATTTGGAGAAGTTTGATGAGCGTGTTTCTCCACGTTTAATTCTTGTTTTCAAAAAAACGAATCATTTATGAGTCTGTGGCTTTTAACATTTTGGCTTTCTATTCCGGTTTTGGGCACTGGCATAGCATTTCTATCTTTAAAAATTCAAGCAAAAAATTTACGATTTTTATTGGCTTTTAGTGCGGCCTATCTATTTGCTATTTCGGTAACTCATTTGTTGCCAGAATGTTATGAAAATAGTGATTACAAGTTAATAGGACTATTTATAATAGTTGGTTTTTTTATACAAATCGTTATTGAATATTTTAGTGCCGGTATCGAACACGGACATGTGCATGCTCATTCTGATTCTTGTAAAAAGCATTTGCCTTATGGCATGATTACAGGTTTATATTTACACTCTTTGCTTGAAGGTTTGCCCATTTATCAAAGTGGCATTATAGAAACGCATACACAAGCTGTATTATCTACCCAACAATCTTTAGTGTTTGGTATAGCCATTCATAATATACCCATTGCTATTGCTTTTGTAACCTTGTTAATTGAACATAAAACTTCGAAAATAAAAACCATTTTTTTACTGATTGGATTTTCATTGATGGCTCCAATGGGATGTTTGATTAGTTACGTTTTAAACTCAATAGGGATTCAAAATTATGATGGATTTCTGAAATTTTCATTTGCAGTAGTAATTGGTATTTTTCTTCATATATCTACGGCTATTATGTTTGAAACAGGAGAAAATCATCGTTATAATTTAGCAAAAATTATATCGATGATTGCAGGCGTTTGTATGGCATCCTTAATAAGTTGAAAATAATAAATTTTTTACCCTGAACTAGCAGCGGCGATATGTTTACCCAATCAGCTATCGTGAACCCACTAGCACACAACGACACGTTATTCGTTGATGTGATTGTGCCTTTGTCGGTTGCTAATAAATACACTTACAGAGTTCCAAAGGAATTAAATGATTGGGTGGCCATAGGTAAACGTGTTATTGTGCAGTTTGGGAAAACGAAATTTTATACGGCCATCATTTGTTCCATTCATCCCAATCCTCCAAAAAATTATGAAGCTAAATACATAGATTCTGTGTTGGATGATGAACCGATAATTACATCTTCGCAACTCCAATTATGGGATTGGATTTCACATTATTATTTGTGTAATCCGGGGGATGTAATGAATGCCGCACTACCAAGTGGATTAAAATTAAGTAGCTCTTCTCATATTACATTAAATGAAGATTTCAGTTTAGAAGAAGTATCCTATGATTTTTTTACAGATCAGGAACATTTGGTGTTGGAAACCTTACAGTCTAAAATTTCATTAAGTTTTGAAGATGTAACTGCGCTATTATCAATTAAAACTATACATGGATTTATAAATAAGTTGCTGAAAAAAGGAGCTATAGTTATTTATGAAGAAATAAAAGATAAATACAAACCAAAATTGGTTGATTACATAGGAGTAAATCCAACTTTATTAATTGATTCTGTTCGTTTGAAGGAAGTAATGGATGTGTTGGAAAAAAAAGCATTTAGGCAAGCAGAATTACTACTATTGGTATTGCATCTTTTAAAAACCGAAGAAACAGCAAAGCAGTTAGGTTTAATCAAAAAGTCATTTTTGTTAAAAACATTTGATGTTGGAACTATAAAAAGTTTGATTAAAAAAGAAGTTTTGATTGAAAAAGAAATAGAAACAAGCAGACTTTTATTTGACTATAAAGAAAAAACGCAAAAAAAACTTAGTGAATTTCAAACTCAAACAGTAACTTCTATTGAGGAGTCATTTGAAACTAAGCAAGCTGTTTTATTGCACGGTGTGACAGGAAGCGGTAAAACGGAAATTTATACTGAACTCATTCAAAAAGTTATCAATCAAGGTAAACAAGTTTTGTATCTCGTTCCTGAAATTGCTTTAACTACCCAACTCATCAATCGGATAAGGGCTGTCTTTGGTGATTCAGTAGGCATTTATCACTCTAAATTTAGTGAAAATGAACGTGTAGAAATTTGGAAGTCTATTTTAAGAGAAAATGATTCTAATATTAATGCTAGACATTTTAATATTGTTTTAGGCACACGGTCTGCTATTTTTTTGCCATTTAATAATTTAGGTTTAATTATTATTGATGAGGAACACGACAATTCCTATAAGCAACAAGACCCTGCGCCTCGCTATCATGCTCGAGATGCCGCTATGTACCTAGCTGGGTTACATAAATCTAAAGTGCTATTAGGAACCGCAACTCCATCATTTGAAACATATTATAATGCTTTACAACAAAAATATGGATTAGTGACCTTGGCGCAAAGATTTGGGAATGCTAGTTTACCAGGGACAGTTATTTGTGATTTAAAAAAAGAAACTCAACAACATCAAAATAAATCTATTTTTTCGCATCAATTAGTTAATGCCATTACCATGGCATTAGCTCAAAAAGAACAGATCATTCTTTTTCAAAACAGAAGAGGTTTTGCGCCTTATACAGAATGCAGTAGTTGTAATTGGATACCTCATTGTTCGCACTGTGATGTTGCGCTTATTTATCATAAGCAAACAAACAAATTAAGTTGTCATTATTGTGGTTATGCGATGCAGCCTCCTACTAGCTGCGGTGCATGTGGAAACAACAATTTGAAGTATAAAGGTTTTGGGACTGAAAAAATTGAAGAAGAAATAGAAATCTTATTTCCATCGGCTAAGGTAGAACGAATGGATTTAGATACAACAAGAAGTAAATATGCCTATAAACAACTTATTGATGATTTTGAATTAGGTAATATTGATATATTGGTGGGTACACAAATGGTAACAAAGGGTTTGGATTTTGATCATGTGAGCGTGGTTGGGGTTTTAAACGTAGACAGTGTGTTGAATTTTCCTGATTTTCGCTCATATGAAAAAGCCTATCAATTAATTATTCAGGTGAGTGGAAGAGCAGGAAGAAAAGATAAGGCCGGAAAGGTATACATACAAACCAGTCAACCTGAACACGACGTCATAAACCATGTATTAGATGGTGATTATAGACTTTTTTATCAATCACAAATCAACGAACGGCAACAATTTCATTATCCTCCATTTACAAGATTAATTGAATTATCAATTGTTTCAAAGGATGTTGAGGTAGTGAATGATATTGCTCAGCAATTAGCAAATCAACTTAAACCGTTATTTGGCGGAATGATGTTAGGGCCAGAATTTCCGTTGGTTGCAAAGATAAAAGACCAATATCATAAACGTATATTATTGAAAATAAATCGAGCTTATTCTCCTACACAAGTTCGGAATTTATTGAAACAGGAGATTGATATTTTGCAATACAATAACAAAAAAAGCATTTATCGGTTACAAATAGATGCAGACCCCATATAAATATTTTCTTTAAAAAATTTGATATAGATAAGGCTATTGTAAACCAAGATTCCTATTTAGGTTTTATATCTTTCCTTCTTTTTTTACCTGACTGTATAATTTCAAAAGTTCATTAAGTATTGCAAAAACAAATAATGGAAAAACAATAAATGATAGTTTATTATAATGGTAAGCCATTTCAAAATCAAAATGGATAAGATGTTGTATCGCTCTAGTCATTCCACACCCATAGCATTCTCTGTTTAATAATGAGACAGATAAACAAATCGATTGTCCTGAATCAAAGAATGTAGCCGGTAAGATAATTAAAGTAGAGGATAGAGTTATTAAAAATGCAATCAATAGATATAAGGTAGATTTTCTAGATAGTTTAATGTTTTTCATTTAAAACAGTTGATGTTCGGTTATTTTTTTGTCCCTTTTTTTAAAATAATAGTAGTTGTTTCGCCAAGCTTTAGTTTTGTGATGACGGGATGAATAATTGTTTTATCTTTTAAATTAATCGTTACTGTATTTGGGGATTGAGTTCCTTCGTTTGTTGCAACTATTTTTATTATTCCTTCTTTTCCCACAAAAGGAAGTGTTATAGCTTTTTTGGTTTCATTGATTATACTATTTTCTAAAATTTTTTTATCATCAAAAAAAACGCTAATAGCATCACCGTCAACTTTTCTGGAGTCCCAACATTCAAATGTAATTTCTTCTGAAATCCAATTGATTTGAAGTTTTTCATTTGGTAGTAATTCTTGATTATTCGTTTGATACAATAATTCTTTGATCGCTTTTTGAGGTTTCAAATCTAAAGTACTATCAGATTTTGATAGAAAATTGGTGCCAACTAAATATAAGTAACCATTCACGCAATTTTTTCCGGTATTATATTTACCTTGAAATTTTCCTTCTATAATAGTTTTATTAGTTTTTGTTTTTAGTTTCAAATTTTCGACATGAATAAAACAAAATTCTCCCGGATTGGCATCGGATTTTGTAGATACATTTTCGGTTTCATAAAATGAAATAGTATTTTTATTTCTATTAATTGTACCGTTAATTTTTGATTTTGTTTTTTCAGATCCATAAAAATCTGTAACACTAAACCCTTCAATATTCCCATCTGCTAATTCCTTAAAATTAATTTTATAGGTAATAATAGCGTTTTCTGGCGTTTTAAGCATTCCAATAAACTCTTGTTGTTCAGTTTCTTGACTAAAAAGATGGAGACCTAAAAAGAAAAAATATAAAAAAAATGTTTTTTTTGAGTTTTTGAATTTCAAAAAAAAATGCGAATAAACTATCATCGAAAGCAATTTAAACTTTTATATTTGAGAAGTTAAATCAAATATAAACTTAAAAAAACAAAACAATATGAAATAGCCATGTTTTCCGAAACACAAGCACAAATGAAGATAAACTGGCTAAACCATATGACAACTAAAAAACAATAAAATCTACATATGAAACAAACAGCAAAATTGGCAACTATTTTTTTAGCAAGTTTTTTATTAATCGGAACTTACGTTTTCGCCTCTTTCCCCGTAAAAACAGAACACAATCAAATAATAACAAACGAAAAGGGTACTATCAGCAAAAATAATATTGAGCAAAAAATTCAAACTCAATTTCAAACTGTTGTAAAAAAAGCTGAAAATACTAAGAAAGCAAATTTGCCAACTAATGATGAAGAATTAGCAATTTTGGTAATTTTATGGTTTTTCTTAGGGGCTCTTGCTGCTCACAGATGGTATAAAAATAAACCTATTGAATGGAATATTTTGTTTATACTAACTGCGGGAGGTTGCGGTGTTTGGGCTATTATAGATTTAATTCACATTTTACAAGGTAAATTTTAAACTATATATTGCTATAATTAATTGAAATTAGGCTGTTTCAAAAGAGCAAATAGTTGCCTCGTCCTGAAATTAGTTGACACATAAGTTGACTTTTATGAAAAGCAAAGGAATTAAAGAGTTTATAAAAAAGACTCAAAAAGATTACAGTCCAGCATTTAAGCTGCAGATTCTTGATGAGATTGAAAAAGCTCATTTGACTTATAAATAATCACAAAAAGAATATGGTATACGGGGAAGAAGCACTGTTTTGGTTACGAAAACATGGTAACTTAAAAATATGTGTTTAACAGGACTGTTGTATTTTTTAGTAGCACACATTGTTTTATTTAATTTTTATTTTATTTTATTAATATTATTTAACAAGTTATTGTATATATGCCTTGTAGGTGTTTTTTGTTTATTATTGTTTTATTGAGAATTAATTTTTTTTCTTACACTCAAACTTGTAATGGTAATTATTATTGTGATGCATCTAACAGCGCTAGCATTAGTAATTCTAATTCATGTATTACAAATGTTAAGTTCAATACCCTTAATTCCTCGAGCGCTTGTTCACCTTCTTCTAAATCATATTCCTATTTATATGCAACTACAACTGTAAATGTAGGACAATCTTATTATTTTTATTTATCTACAAGTTCTTTAGCTAAAACATCGGTATGGTTTGACTGGAATAAAAATGGAACTTTTGAATCCACGGAATGGTATCAGCCATACGTAAACGCTACTTCTGGAACAATTTCAATTACTGTTCCTACAACTGCAGCTGCTGGAAGTGTATTAATGAGGGTTAGATCAAGAGCTAGCGCATCCAGTAATACATCAACAGATGCTTGTACTGTTATGGATTCTGGAGAAACTGAAGATTACTGTATAAATGTATTTTGTAAACCACCTATTACTAATGACTGTGATGAATATATCCAAAATGTTACATTGGGTAATATTAATAATACTACAGCTTGCACTTCCGGAGGTTATGTTTCTTATACTAATATGAGTACTTCACTGAATAAAGGTACCGCTTACACAATATATGTTACACCTGCAGTGTCTAACAATTTAGGTACAGCATATTATAACGATGAAATAGCTGTTTGGATTGACTATAATAATGATTTTAATTTTTCTTCAATAGAAAGGGTTGGATATGTGCTTTTTGCGACAGGTTGGAGTAATCAATTTAATTTTACAATTCCAATGTCAGCAGTGACAGGGGCTGTGCGTATGAGGGTTAGAATATCATTTAAACCAGATGGTGACATTGATCCTTGTGTATTTTCACCATACGGAGAAACTGAGGACTATACTGTAAATTTAACGAACGGGAGTAATCTTCCAATTTCACCATCTTCAATTTCAGCTTCTTCAACTAATAGCTGTGCTGGTCAAACTGTAAGCCTAACTGTTAGCGGTATTCAGGGCACAACTTATTGGTATTCTGGATTTTGTGGTAATTCTACTTCAGCCTCTATTGGAACTGGAACTAGTATTACTGTAAGTCCAACATCTTCTACTAATTATTACGCAAAAAATTACTTAAACGGACAATGGAGTATCAATTGCGCTTCAGTTTCAATAGCCGTAAATGGTCTTCCAGCTGCTCCTGTCAACCCAACTAGCAATTCCCCGCAATGTAATTTCGTTACATTAACACGTTCTAGTAGTCCTCCAACTGGAGTAACATGGTATTGGCAAGGCACTAATTCTAATGGCACTTCTACAGCTTTAGGGTCAGGAACTACTTATATTGCATCTACCTCAGGAACTTATTATATTAGAGCATTAAGCTCTTCAGGATGTTGGAGTAATTCAAGTGGTAGTATTAGTATTATAGTTAATACCACGCCAAACAACCCTAGTAATCCCACCAGTAATTCACCACAATGCAATTCATCAGTTACTATATCTAAATTGGGTGCACCTCCAACTGGAGTAACATGGTATTGGCAAGGTACTAATGCAAATGGTACTTCTACAACTTTAGGATCAGGTACTACTTATATTGCAACTACCTCAGGAACTTATTATATTCGTGCCAGAAATTCTTCCGGGTGTTGGAGTTCAATAAGTGGAAGTGTTGCAATTTTAGTTGGTACAACACCCAATCCACCAAGTAACCCATCAAGTAATTCTCCGCAATGTTCATCTGTTACAATTACGCGAACAGGAGCGCCACCAACTGGAGTAACATGGTATTGGCAAGGTACTAATGCAAATGGTACTTCTACATCTTTAGGATCAGGAACTACTTATATTGCCTCAACTTCTGGAACTTACTACATTAGAGCTCAAAATTCTAGTGGTTGTTGGAGTAATTCAAGTGGTAGTATTAGTATTATAGTTAATACCACGCCAAACAACCCTAATAATCCCACCAGTAATTCACCACAATGCAATTCATCAGTTACTATATCTAGATTGGGTGCACCTCCAACGGGCGAAACTTGGTATTGGCAAGGTACTAATGCAAATGGTACTTCTACAACTTTAGGATCAGGTACTACTTTTATTGCAACTACCTCAGGAACTTATTATATTCGTGCCAAAAGTTCTTCCGGGTGTTGGAGTTCAACAAGTGGAAGTGTTGCAATTTTAGTTGGTACAACACCCAATCCACCAAGTAACCCATCAAGTAATTCTCCGCAATGTTCATCTGTTACAATTACTCGATCAGGTATTCCATCAATTGAAGAAACTTGGTATTGGCAAGGTACTAATGCAAATGGTACCTCTACAGCTTTAGGATCAGGAACTACTTATATTGCCTCAACTTCTGGAACTTACTACATTAGAGCTCAAAATTCTAGTGGTTGTTGGAGTAGCAGAAGTGGAAGCGTTACAGTTTCAACAAGTTCGCTTGGTGCCCCTTCATCATTTACCGGCACTTCTTTATGTCAGCCAGGTTATTCAACAATTTATGCAACTAGTTCAGGAAGTGGAAACACAATCCGTTGGTACAATTCAGCTACAGGTGGAATTCCTATATATATGGGCTCTAGTTACTCTTCTTATTTTTCAACTTCAACTACATATTATGCGGCCAATTATAATAGCTTAAATAGTTGTGAAAGCTCAAATCGAACAGCTGTGACTGTAACCGTAAGTAGTTTAACACCCCCCAATAATATAACTATAACAACTTGTGCAGATTTACCAACTTCAATCCAATTAAATCCTGTAACTGGTGGTAATACATTAAAATGGTATAGTTTTTCTTCAGGAGGTAGTCCATTTTTTACCGGTTTAACTTATTCTGCTTCATTTTCCAGTAGCTCGACTTTATATGTTTCATCTTATAATTCTGCTTTTCAATGTGAAAGTACAAGAACTCCAATTAGTATTAATGTAAAAACCAATCCTATAATTACATATTCTGTAACAAATAGTAATTTCAATCAAAATGGTTCTTTTATTGGAAATATTGTTGCTGGAAGTCCTCCGTATTATTTTGATTGGGATTTTGATGGTAAAGGGGATTTTAATGACATATTGAATCAATCTAATTTGGCACCAGGAGACTATCAATTAACAATTAAAGACGGAAATAATTGTATAGCCATTTATAAAATAAAAATTGACAGTGACAATGAAATTTTAATAGCGACAGGTATCTCACCTAACAATGATAATAATAATGATAAATGGCAAATTTTAGGAACAGACAATTTATATGATCTTAAAGTTAGTGTTTTCGATGTAAACGGCATTATCATTCATTATCAAGAAAATAAATACATTCCATGGGATGGTACTTTTAATAATCAATTAGTTCCCATAGGTGAGTATTATTTTTTAATTGAATCTGTAAAAAATAAAAAAAGGTATACAGGTATTCTCAGCGTTAGATATTAGTCAGTTATGTTAATTTTAAAGAAAAATATTTTTTTTTCATTTTTGATTTCACAATTCATTTTATGCAGTTTAAATTTATTTTCGCAAATTGAACATAGATTCAACTATTATATTCCTCTCGATTTTCAATTGAATCCTGCAAAAATTGAGAATAATAAAAATGGCATTTATTTTTACCATAAAAACCAATGGTTAAAAAGTTTTACAAGCTTCAGAAAGTTTAATTCAATTTCAGGTCATTATAAATTGAAGGATAATTTTTTTATTGGAGGCAATCTTAACAGTAATAAGTATAGTAACTCATTTATGACAAACATTTTTCAATTAAATGGTGCTTGGAAGGGTAATTTGAATGATGAAAATGATAAGTATTTTTCCCTCGGCCTCGGGGTTAAGTATTACAGGATGAACTATCAACCACAAGATCTTATAATATTTGATAATTTTGATCCCCAGTTTTTAAATATTGAATATAAAAACAAGAAAACGGATTTCAGTTCTGGTATTTTTTTTAGATTCAAATCTCTCAAATTATCTTTTGCTAATACCGATTTAATTGGCCTCGTTTCAAAAAAACAATACAATAGAAACAATGAAATGATTTTTGAAATTGGATATTTATTTAATACAACTGACAATTCGGATCATTATTATGATGAATTAACCCAAATTAATTTCAGGATAAGTAAAAGTGAATTGTATTATGAAAAAATTTCAGTAGACATAAATTATGATTACTACGCAAATCAAAATTATGCTTTAGGTGTTGGGATTAGGCAAAATTTTAAAAACGAATTTAGTTTTTCAACAATGGAAAGCAACGCCCTATTTTTTAGGGTTTTATTTAAGTTAGGCAAAATCCAAAAATTCACTTGTGGACTTGGGTACGATGTCAATACAGGTATGAAAAGCGGTTATTTGCCTTCCTCGTACGATTTATTAATTGGATATCAAAAAGAATAAATTTTTATTTCTTTAATCATGAAACTTCGAAATCAATTTATAATTCTGGTCTTTTTTTATGTAATAAGCCTATTTCATTCTGCTATAGTTAAGGCACAGTCAATTATTACCTTCAATAATTTAAACTTTCAGATTTTTCAAATTAAAATAGATGCTGAAATCGGAAAAAAATTAAAAATTATTCCTAACTATTCAGTTATGAAATTTAAGGATTTTCTAGAAGAAAATATTTTAAACAGTGATTCAGATATTTTTATTACAAATGCCTGTATAAACGATGTAAACGGATCGCCAATTGGCCTTCTAAAATCGAATGAAACAGAGATTTTAAGTTTAAATTTAAACGATGGATCGGGAAATTTTTATTTAAAACCAAATGGTTTTTTAGCTATTACTAAAAATGATGCCATTATAGCAGAATCATCTAACTACTTTAAAACTAGTAATGTTTTACATGCTGCACAATCAGGCCCAATGCTTATTTCAGATAAAAAAATTAATTCACAGTTTAATCCAAATTCAAACAATAAAAATATTCGGTCAGGGGTGGGAACATACACCGCTAATAATCAAAAATATTTGTTATTTTCCCAGTCGATTGATCCTGTTTCTTTTCATGAGTTTGCATCTTTTTTTCAAAATTACAATTGTGCCAATGCGCTTTGTCTTGAAAGTGTAAACTGTGCAACTTATCAAAAACATACTCAACTAAACAATAATGACTTAAATAAAAAAATTGGTTCATACATTGTTTATAAGCCAAATTTTAATCCTACAAAAAACTCAAACAGTGTTAAATTGATTAGGGTAAATGCGGGAGTATATGAAATACCTGTTGAGCTTAATGGTGTATTGAAAATCAATTTTATTTTTGATTCAGGAGCCAGTGATGTAAGCATTTCTCCAGATGTAGCAATTACCTTAATTAGAACCGGTACCATAAAAGATGAAGATTTTATTGGCACTCAAACATATTATTTTGCTGATGGTAGTAGTGCTACAAGTAGGGTATTTGTTTTAAAACAAATTAAAATTGGAAATACTTACTATAAAAACATACGTGCTTCTATTTCAAACTCCATTAATGCGCCAATGCTTTTGGGACAAAGTGTGCTTCAACGAATCGGGAAATTCACAATTGATAATAATAGTAATATGCTATTGATACATGAATAGAGATTTTGCTAAAAAACGCAATTAATATTAATAACATCAAACCTAATAGTCTCAATAACCTGATGTTAATGGACTTATTTCATCAAGACTAACAGATTCAAAGATTTTATCTTTTTCATTCCAATTCCAAATTCCAGTAGAATGTGTTCTCATATCTTTTGACCAAGATCCATCTGCCTGAACAACAAGTAATGAATTATTTTTGGAACATAAAACACCAATATTTCCATTTCCTTCCCAATTGTCTAATCGAGGAAATTCATAAGAATACCCTGTTCTTGTATCAACTATGAATCTTTCAATACAACCAGTACCGCAAAGGGTTGAAACTGTAATATAGAAATTCGCAAAATTTATCTCTGATTTTAAATACTGTTCCTTCATTTCTGTATTTTTTTCTTCATACATATAATCTAGTGGAATATATTGAAAAGATGCCTTCGGTATTTTACCTTTTTCTTCATTTAATTGGAATTTTTTAAAATCTAATTTAAATGATTCTTCTTTAATTTCTTTTTCTTTTTCTTTTGAACAACCCAGTAAAGAAATTATTGTAATTAGCACTAATGTTTTTATCATATCTTTTTTATAATATTATTTGATAATAAAGAGTTATAAAATTTATTTTTTCTATTTAATTAATTTTTCGCTTGTTTTAGTGTAACAATAATCATTACCTTCCAAATGATAACATAAATTATTTTCACTTAATACATAATTAACTTCTTCATCATCCATAAGTAATCTTGAATTTCTGTAGGTACCTTTAATCATTCTAATTAATTCATCATTCAGATAAAACTCCATTGAAACATCTTCATCATCAATAATTAATTTAATTGTCTCATTAGAATTATTATCTGATATATACTTTATGAATTTCTTAATTTTTAAAGTGTTGTTTTTTTCTTTTGCTTCCGGTAAAGCATCTAAATTCGTTTGAAAAAGATTTCCTTTAAACAATAATTTAGAATCTACAAAACCTTGAATTTCTATCATTTCCATACAAACTATAACCTCTTCTACTTTTTGAAAAACGAAAATTATATTAAATCTACCGCCACTTGTTTTAGAGTAAGAAGTATTTACTAAATGATAAGAGGTGTCTCCATTTAGATGAGATTTAGCTTCAAACTCTGCATCATTTGTATGTAAACACTGCTTCCCTGATTGTAAAATTGGTTCGTCAAATACATGTATGACTTTACTCCCTCCATTGGGTAAATTCAATCTAACTTCATTTGATTCTCCATTTTCAAAATAAGAAATCGTAGGTATATAATTTTTATCTGAAGTATCGGTTTGTTTAGTACAAGCAAAAATAGATATACTCGCTACTAATAAAAATATAATTTTTTTCATGATCTAATTAATGAATTTGTTTAAAATTGATGCAATAAAATTACGATAAAAGCTAATAAATTCAATACTTTCAGATGAATTTATTTGTTTCAAAACGAACTAACAATGCTTTAAAGACATTCATTCAAGCATTAGTTCGTTCAATAACATATCTGGAATTTTACAATAATTTCGTCAAATAAATAATCTTTTTTACCACTATTTCTGCGATTAACGGTAATGTTACTTGTTATTTATTTACTTACACAATAAGCTCTAAATTCTTTCGTGTCAAATCCAGAGTATGCATTAAGTAACAATCCTTCAATACATATATCAGATGTTTCAATAGATTGAAATATTTGGGTTATATGATTATTTAATTCTTACGTATCGTTATGATTACAGGATATTTCATCACTACAAGCAATTGGTGTTACCTTTATTATCCGTAATAATGAGAGTATTTTCTTTCTAGCTTGATAGTCTGCCTCTTTGCCAACTCTTTTTGTGGGGGGTATTGTTATCTAATTGTGCACTTGATGTATCTAATGCGCCTTATATTGGAATTTCTTGCTACTGACAGTCCATTTTTAAACGGTATAAAATGGCTTGTAAAACTTCGTATTTTTTAACTTTTGTATGGTTTAAATCATTACCAAATTTTAAATGTTGGCACATTTCTTTTTTATTATAGTTGAATTTAACATTTTTAGAAAGAATAATACGAGGTTTATTTTTTTTATCCTCAATGTATTTTTCTTTGTTATTAATATCTGACTTTAAACACCTTCAATATATTATCTATGTTTTCGGTCAATTTCTTTATAAATAATTTTATAACTCATTTCAATTTAATTCTCCTTAAATAATTGCTAAAATATGATTTTTGATAATCTTTTAGAAAGCAGATAGACACTAAAAAGTATGTAAGTATTATAGATTTAACTCTAAACTCCATTTTTATTTTAATTATTTCAAATAAATTCCCCTTGAATTAATTTGAAATTGTTTTAAATTATAATTGTACTGATTGTTAAGTTGCTCTTTTTTTTTCTTTTCAATGCATCTAATAACTTTTGAAATATCTATTGTGATAATTGCGGCAGCGGTTAGTGCAGATGCTAATGAAATATTTTTAAATAAATTAGAATTTTTATTATACTTATTATATAAACTTTCATTTTCAGAATTTAAATAATTAGTATTTGTGATTTGAGATAGTTTATGAAAAAACAAGGCATTAACTATTAATGAATAGCTTATTAAACCTTTTCTAAACTCAGTTGATTCGTCTGTAAAATCATTTGTTCCCCAACCAGGCCATAATAATGATTTTACAATATTTTTGCCCGTAGGTATATGACTTTGCTGGTTACCGATAATTTGGAAATATATTTCGTCGTAATTTGAATAGCCATCTTTTTTAAAATCCCATATTGCCTTTTTTTGGTTACAGCCTTTTACTAACTTAAAATCTCCGCTTAACGAATTTAGTTTTATTTCCCCTCGGTTTTTTTTGAATGCCCTAATTTTAATATTATAAATTTCGTCACTATTACAATTGTCAATTTCATATTTCAATTCTAATTTAGTGTTGCTTGAATTAAAATTATGACTTATTTTACTAGAGATGTTGTTATAAATATTTACAGTTTTTTCAGCATATTCAGACTCTTTGCCATTACCAACAGATCTTACATAATAATTTGTATTTTCAAATGGTCTTACAGTAATTTCTGGGCCATAGCCAATTGGATTAGAATAAATACTGTTTTCGTACCATTGCCATTGATAACCATTGCATAAATCGGAATTTTTAACTCTTAAATTAACTTCATCACCAAATGATATGTAATCTTTACCCTCAATAGATTCGGGTTTTTTAATTTTAGGTATAACCTCAATCTCTGTGCAGGAAGTTACATCTTTTCCTTCGGCTCTAACAAAATACTTAGTATCTTTTGTAGGAGTTGCATAGATGTAGCTGCCCTTTCCTAAATATGTTCCACCACAACTATTTTCGTACCAATACCAAGCCGATCCAGGACTTAAACTTCCTCCTTCCACATCTAATCTTGCACTTTCTCCACAATAAAAATCTCCATTAGTTTTAATTCTAGTTGGTTTGGTGGATTTATCGTTAGTTTTAGTTCCTTGATTTAGCTGAGGCTTATTATTATAGCTTTTTATATTATAAAAATTATCAGAAATTTCTGAAGCATAAAAAGTTAGCACACCATCTGCATCATTCTTAGGTTCTCCATTTTGAACTAAAGATCCGTTAAATATAGGATTTTCTTTACTTATATTGAATGCCTGATCAATGAATCGATTATCACCATTGCAATCAATATAATCAATCCGATAAATCAGATATTGTGAAAAGTCATATATAGTACCATATAATCTATATTTAATAAAAACCGGTTTACCAACATTACAACCCCTGTTATTAAACGATATTTCTATAGTTAAACCTTTTTCCTTGTATAATAACTTCCAATCAGTCCAACTCTGAGCAAAAGAATTAGAAAAAAAAAATGAACAGATCAAAAACGTTAAACTAATTTTTAGTATTTTCATAATCCATATGCAATTTATAAAAATATTTAGAAAAAAAGTTAAACTATTTTTATTAATAACTTTTTTAGTAAATGGTATTATAACATACTTAATAGTTAATCACTTTCAACAATTTGAGCTTGAACAAGGATTTGAAAGGGTGAATATTTGTGAAGGAAACCGAATCAGATTTTCAAACTATGAGACAAATCCGTTAAGAAAACTATCAGGCGAAGAGAAAATTAAATCTTGGATATTAGATTCTATAAACTATTATGAAATTAAAGACCTTAAACTTATAGCTGATTCATTAAGTCAAATTTTAAGTAGTGATAGTACAGAAGAATTAATTGTAGAAATATTTACAAATGGTTTAAAAAATAAATTAAATTGGAAAAATGAATATTTACCTGATTTAATGTGTGAGATAGCTAATTGGTCTGAGAACTTAAACACACTTTCCAACATTAGTTTAAATTATTTATGTTGGAGAAGAGTTCATAATTACTGGTATAAAGAAATATCAGGTGTTTTATCAGAAATGATTAATAAAGACGAGTATATAATATATAAATCACGTTTCAATTATTTAAATGAAAAATGCATTCAGAATAAGTTTATAATAGGAATTCAAACTTCTAATACAGAAAAAATATTCTTCCACCTTAGAAAAGGAAATTTCAAATACCTAACTAATAGAATTAATGACAATATCCCAACATATTTAAAAATTTTATTTTTTACATTAACTTTAGCAATAATTGTTTTTTATTTAATAACAAAGCACAAAAAAAAATCAAAATGAAATCAATTTTAACTTTAATATTTACAACAGTTTTTTTCTCTAATTCTTTTATTAATCATTTTAGTTATGATGAAAAATATGTGCAAATAATCACAAATATTTACAAAGGAGACAAATTTATATTTGTAAAAATGAGAAGGGAAGGTGAAAGAATTAAAGCTAAATATTTTGCATCAAAAGAATTTGGTAATACAGTTTATGAAAGATACAGTGAATGGAGTAAAGGAAAAAATATTATTCTCGCATGTGGTGCAGCATATTTTGATTGGGGTATTCCAAAGTTTGATTATAAAAAAGCTACACCAGTAGGCATAACTATTGATAATGGCAACGTTGTTAGTTATAAAAAATCGGATAGAGGTAATGGATTAGTTATAGTATATGCTACTGGGGGTATTGCATGTTCAAATATTAAACAAGGTAAATTAAAAATGAAATGTAGTGGTGAGTCTTTTATTTTTAATGTTAATCAGGACAAAGATTTGAATAGATTCATTGAATGTTCTAAAGAAGTTAATGCAACAGTTTTTCAACAACACTTATTAGCCTATGATGGCAAGCTAAACCAACTAACAAATTTCAGTACTGAAAAGAAAGAGCGCAGATTCTTAGTTGTAGGATATGACGAAAATAATAAACTTTTTCACATAGTAATTCATTATCCGACATCATCTTCCCTTAAAGATGCTGCAGAAAAAGTTTTTAATTTCTTAATGGATCAAGAATTAACTAAAATAGAATTTATGGTTAACCTTGACACCGGGTATCAAGATGTATTTAAACTATATGATACTAATGGATCTGAAAAAAATGACATTAAAGGAACAGAACCCTTAACATCCTCAGTAAATTTACTCGTATATTATTACGAGTAAATAAATATTTTCTAATTCAAAAAATAAAATTATGAATAAAAGTTTTATAGCATTTAATACGTTATTAGTGAATTCAATTATTGTAGAATTAGTTTTTTTATGCCATTTGACATTGCATTCAAACTCAAATAAAGAGTTAAATTTTATTCCGCAAAAAATAGATAGTTTACAATTGTTAATTGATAATTATGGAAAACATACACTAAATTATGATGTAATTGTTAATTTAATTGATCAAAAATCTAAAGACACGAAATTAATTGAAGATAATTTATTAGCTCTAAAAAACATCAAAATAGAAATATGCAAAAAAATAACTAATCCTAAATTAATAAAACAATTTGATAATTTAGTTGATTCATTAGTTAAAGAAAAAGAGAAGATTAATAAAAAAAATCTGCTAGCAATTGATTCGTTGAAGAAAGAAGTAATTAAGGAAGATAATCTTGTTGATTATTCCTTTAATGAAATCCAAAATATGTTATCAAAAAAACAAGGGAGTATTCATTTTACGTTTAAAGGATCTGAATTTTATTTTTTTGTTGCAGATTTAAATAAAAACGATGTACGCTTGCACTGGAAAAAAGACAGCATACAAAAGCATTCAAATTTAAACTCGGTTATTGATTTAATTAAAAAGAAATATAAACAAAAACCTTTATTAGTTACTAATGCAGGCATGTTTGAAGAATCTCAAAAACCACTTGGCTTGTACATAGAAAACAACAAAGAATTTGTTCCGTTAAATGAAAAAGATCCAAATGACGATAATTTTTATTTAATGCCAAATGGAGTTTTTTTTATTGATACAGCTAATCATGCTTTTATCAAAGAAACTAAAGACTTTAAAAAAGATTATTCAAAAAAAATGAAATCCATTAAATTAGCTACTCAATCCGGGCCGTTGCTACTAAACAATAATGTGATACATAAAGAATTTCAAAAGAATTCACCAAATAATAAAGTAAGAAATGGTGTTGGTATAATTAATCAATCAAAAATTGTTTTTGGTTATTCTGACAACGTAAATTTTTATTTATTTACTGAAATATTTAAGTATTTTTTTAATTGTAAAAATGCATTATTTCTAGATGGGGCAATATCAAAAATGTATTTATACGATTTAAGGCCAAATGATCTTGGCGGTGAATTCGGCCCAATAATATCAGTTTCAGAAAAAAAATCTCAACAAAATTAGTATCATTCTATTATATGATTAATTTTGTCTTACTTTAAATAACACATATGGATGAAAATAAAAAAATACCAGGAATTGTTCAGTTAGGAGCATGGTTATTAAGTTTAATAGTTTTTGCAGTTGGCTTTTGGCATACACATTTGGGGCTTAAAGAAATGAGACCTTTTGGCTCTGAATATGGAAGTATAGCTATTGCAGCAATTATTTTTTTGCTTTTAATCATAACTTATTGGTTCGCAGTTAATGGACGAAAAATGGCTCTTATTTTTTATTTAATCTGTGGACTATTCTTTTTTGTTTTTAATTTAAATTATTTTTATCCTGCCTATATGGCAAGAGAATTAGTAAAGGAGGAAGCGATTGCATTAAATGATACACTTCAAAAATTCTCAAATAAATCTCAAAGTTATTTTAAATCTGAAACTATTCAAGAGTTAACGAACTTAAATACTTTAAAAAAACAACTTGTTGATGAAGTGAAAAATCAAACTGGGTGGGGGCCAAGAGCTACTGATTATTTAAATCAGTTTAATTTTATTACAAAAGGAAATCAAAAGCCAAACAATAGTCTTGGGTCTAATCAGGATGAACGTGACGATATTGCTGAAAGATATGAAGATCTTTTGGAGGAGCAAATAGATGCTTTTGTATTAAGAACTGTAGCTAATAATAAAATAGGAAACCCAAAAATCATACTAGAAGGTATTAAGGATTTAAAAAAAGCTAAAGAGCAGTACACTGAAAAATTAAAACTAATTATTGAAGATGATTCAGAAATTCAGTTAGATTCTTTAATAAATTTAAGGCAAAAGGGATCTAATCATCCACAAATTCAATTGCTACAAAATTTAGTTACAGATATAGATAATTCAACAAAAAAAATAAATGAAGGCAATAAAGAAGAAATTTACCCCATTTTAAAAGAGGCAGAAACCAGAAATTTAGGAAGGATAAAACACACCTTAAATTCGGTTAAGAAAAGGTTATCTGAAACAGATACCTTGGGTATAATTTTCGTTTGTTTATTTATAGATTTATTAGTTCCCTTAGCAATCTATTTATTATTGCGAAAAAAAGAGGGAGATAGTGACGATGATTCTTCATTTGCTTCTGGACCAGATTCTTTTTAATTTACACTTTTTTTAATTATATTATGACAAATAATTTTTTAGATGAACCACAAAATGTTAATGAACTTGGAGGGCATGAAATCGCTACCGAATTTTCAAATTTAAAAGCATTAGACTATGTTACTGTAATACCTATAGGCTTTCCTAATGCAGGCAAAACATTATGGCTAGCATCAATTTTATCATACGCAAAAAATACAACAAGCCCGTTGTTCTCTATTACGCGTCAACGTCAATTTCCATTTAATGGAGGATTTAGAGTAGCAGATGAATTAGATAATAATTTTAAACGCGGTGGAAATTTACCAGGTCGAACAATTACTGGTACTCTAGATATTTTTGGACTTAATATTTTACCAACTAAGGAGAAATTAAAAAAATTAAACCTTGCTTTTTTAGATTTAGCGGGTGAGGATATTCAAAAAATTAGAACATCTGTTCGAGGAGATTTTTCAAGTAAAATTAAAGCGATTTTTAATGGATTGGGAATTGATAAATCGCCAATTATTTTTGTTTTAATTACTCCGTTTGCCCCTCCAGCAAAAAAAGGTCAATCTATTTCTGATGCACATAAAGATGAAGACAGTTTACATTCTGATTTTTTAAACTATCTACAAGTGGACGAACCAGAATTGATGAAGCATAGTAAATTTTTTATTGTTGTTTCTCAATGGGATAAAAATACTGATCAAAAATTGTCTGTTGAAAATTTTATAAAAAATAACAGACCATCCCTTTATTCTATTGTAAAAAATGTTTCTGTTATATGGGGAAATTATTCAATTGGGAAAATTTTAGAAACTTATAACGAATCCGATGGTACAATAAATGCTAATTTAGCTACCATTGATAAAGTGTCTCCTGAAAGATTTTGGAAGAAAATTTATCAAGTTTGTACAGGGAGAGAGCTAGATGAAAAAACTTGGTGGGAAAAATTATTTAGTTAATTATGGCAGATTATTTAGTTTTCTTTGGTAGCTCGGAAGGGTTTAATTGTGAAGTATTTGACAAAGAAGGGATAAATATTAACTTCAATCGATCATTTCCTGATTTTGAACATTTTGAATCGAAAGTGTTTTATACGGACCGTGCTGATAATAAACCAATATTAGCAAAGTATAAGCTAAAAGTTGCAGGTAAATCGATTACTTTATTGAAACATTATACATTTGCTCAATCTTCATTTAGCTCAAGAATAGAAGGTAGTAATATTGGAGTTGCATTTTTATCTGAGGATGATTTATCTCTAAACAAAATAAATTATACATTATTAAAAAATCTCCTATTAAAATTTCAGCAAAAGACATTAGACAATTACAAATTTGGAAGTGGTAATTTTTCTAAAGAAGCCATGGAGGTGTTTCAGGAATTTAAAAGTACAAATTCATTTTCCATAATTGAAAAACAACACCTAAAATCAGATTCAAATTTTCAAGTTGTTCCCTGTGGATTTTTCACATCTGATTTTAGCGATGATTTTTTTAAAAAAATCCCAGATAATTTCGACAGAATATATTTAACCACAGATAAAGATCATTTAAAAAGAGCTTTTGATAGCACATCAGGTAGGTTTAACGTGTGGTTTGTTGAAAACAATAAATTAATTAGTTTAAGGGAACAAAATGAAATAAAAAAAACAGATGAACGTAAATTAAATCAAATCCCAACTAACAATACTTCAAGTAATACTAATTATAGCAATTCAAATTCTAACCAAAATGAACTACTAAAAAATGAATTTAATCAATTAAAAAATAAATATAAATTTGTCTTAAAAAAGAAAAAACTATTAACATCAATAGTTGCTATTCTATCAATACTTCTTTTAATATCCTTGCTATTTAATATTTTTAAAGGGGGGAATGTAAAAAAAGAAGCAGCAATTTCAAATACGCAAGAAAAAAATACTTCTAACGTTCAGTTTGTAAAACCAGAATTTAATGACATTGCTGTTAGTTTTGTCGATAGCATTATTGATGATAAAGATAAACTTAAAAATTTTACAGGTTTTTTACTTTTTATAAATAACATTAAAAACGAAAAAATTACCACTGTAACACTTGAAAAGTTTGAGGAAATAAAGTTAGATATTGAAAGTTATGGCATACTAGAATTTGATGAACCATTTTTAAAAAAACATCAGATTAAAATAACTAAAGAACCAGTAATTCCTGATTCTGAAGTAAAAAAAAATAAAACTTTAGCTACAGATAAAAATAAACCATCAAAAAAAGATAACACTAAATAGCTATATACAAAAGCTGTACTATTTAGTTTTTTTAATTAACAGTATGAGTAATCAAAATTCTATTAATAGCCAAGATGTTTTAAAAGCTTTTAAATCAAACAACAAAGAACGCTTTTGGAAAGAAAAAATTATTGCATTAGCGGTATTATTATCTTTGTGTTTAATTTTATATTTTATATTCAGTGGCAATAAAACCAAGGACTTTGCAAGTAGATTTCAAGGAAATATAGCAACTAAAACTAATTTAATTTTATACTTATCTGCAAAAGATGGTGTTTTAAGCGGTTATTATTATGATTTCTGCGATTCAATCAAAAAAACAAATATCAAAGGAGCCTTAGATGAAAATGGAAAATTTGTTTTAAATGAATTAGAAGAAAATAATCCAAATTCTCCTTCATTAAATGGTTCTCTAGGTGAAGATGGAAGTTTAAGTGGAGAAAGGGTAGAAAACTTCAGTAACACAAAATCGAGTTTTTATTTTGCAAGAATAACTGCTATACCTTCAATAAATTGTGAGGAGGTAATTAAAAAAGGGCCAAAAAGACCTGGAAAAGTTACAACGAAAATTCCCCCAACACCACAACCAATTAAATTGGAAGTTAAAGGAAAAGATTTAAAAGATTTAAGAAGTAAATTGGATAAGAGAACTAAAAAAATAATGGAGGCAATTAATTATATGCCTGAAAATATAATTTTAGATATTTCGAATTATAAATTCACTTGTGATTTAATTCCAAATCCATCAGCTAATTTTTCTAAAATTGGGTTGTTTTTTGGTCCAAAATCAAATGGTTTTTGCGAAAGTTGTTCAAATGTATTAAATAGAAATCCAGGCTCTGAAGAATTAATTAAAGATGAAGACAAAGATTATTATTATTCTGTAATAGCTATTTCAAAATAATATTTTAAATAATATGATTGCAAAAATGATGTCAACTAGATTAATTTTTTTTATTTTTTGTTTAATAAGCATAGTTAGTTTATCACAACCCATTACACCTTCTTGGCAAAAGTCAGTATCAATATACAGCGATAATGATATTAAATTGAAAATATGTATGAAAATTGATAGTTCTAATTGTGGCTATCAAACTAATGCAATTTCGGAGTATAAATTTAAACTTGCAGAAAAGTCAGATAATTTTAATGATAAATACATTACATTTTCATTCGATTATGTAAATTGTAATAATCAAATTATTACTAAAATAATTTCTGTAGATGTTTCACAAAATAGTTCGGGTGAAGAAATTGAATCTCAAGATTTTCAAATTAGACTTAAACGCTTATTTTCAATAGATCCTAAAGCTCCCAGTTATTTTTATGATGCAAGAAGAAGTAATTCGCCAATAAATTCTGAAAGTAAAAAATATCCTAGTGACCCAAAAAGTATAACAGGGAATGCTCAAATTATACTGGGAGAAAAAACAACATTAACCGTTGATGGTGAAGATTTAATTGAACCTTCAAAATGGGTTTGGCACAAAGAAAGTTGCGATGGTGAGAAAGTGGGCGAGGGGAAAAGAATAACTATTAGTCCTAATGAATCAACCACGTATTTTGTCAGAGCAGAGAATAAGAGTTTGGAATTTAATTCTAAATGTAAGCAGATTACAGTAAGGGTAAATGCAAAGAGTTTTGAAGCTGAACAAATTATAGGCAATAAAATAATTTGTCAAGGTAAATCGACTAACTTGGAGCTTAAAGGAGGTAAACTAGGAAAGGGAGCCAAGTGGGTATGGTATTCATCAAATGATTTTTCTGAAAAGTCTAAAATATCTGAAGGTAATAGTTGTTTGGTGTTTCCAAAAATAAAAACAGTTTATTATGTAAGAGCTGAAGGTGATGAAAATATTACAACTCCTGTTTCTTTTGAAGTTGATATTGCTGAAAACTCTGTTAAACCAGACAAAATAAGAACCGTATCGGAGAAAATATGCGTAGATGAAATTGCTAATTTTTCTGTCGAAGGCGGTAATTTAGGTACGAATTCAAAGTGGGTTTGGTACGATGAGAATGATAAAATGCTTACTAACGGTTCAACGGCTAATGTTAGAATTAAACTTGGCGCACAACTTATAAAAGTTAGGGCTGAAGGCCTTTGTAATAATACTGATTACACAACAGTTTCGATAGAGGGTTTGTCGAATTCTAAAATATTTGGTATATCTGAAAATAAATTTGATGAAAAATACAATAAACTTACCGTTAGTGGCTATTTGGGAGATAAAGCGCAATGGGTTTGGTATGTGAATTCTAAAAAAAACCCATCTGAGTTTAATGATATAAAAGGAAAGGGAACAGAAATAAAAGTGCCAATTAAAAAAACGAGAGTATATAAAATTATTGCTGAAGGCGGATTATGCGATAACAAATCTGATATATCAAGTTTCCATTCCATAGAAGCATATAAAAAAACGAAATTAAAGCGTAAGTTAGATATTGTTTACTATAGAGAAGATTTTAACGATGCCAGAAAAAAGAATTTTCATTTAGGTTTTGGTGTTGGTATTTATAATCAATATAATTCAGTTTCACTTTTAGATAATCAAATAAATAACAGTAAATTATTTTCGGTTGATTCTGCAAATAAATTTAAAATAATCACTAACGGTTTATCATGGGATATTACTTTTACTCCGTTTATTTTTGAGGAACATAAAAATCAATCTAATAATAAGTTTTCAGCTAGTTTATCCTTTTATCATAAAGGAGGGGTTGCTACATTCGATAAATTAGCTAATTCTGAAATAGGTAATAATATTATTCAATCAAATATATCGGATACTATTGGTAAAATTGATAAGGTTGTATTTAATAAGTCTATGTATAACTGCCAGGGGGTTGAAATTGTTTTAGGATTTAGGGGTTTCAGATTTTATTATTCATATGAAAATGAATTGAATTCATTAAGTTTAACGGCACAATTTCAAAAATATCAACAAATACTGCCAATTTATTCAAAACCTGAAAATTTTAATTTTAATGAAGAATTATCTCTACAGAAAAATAAATATGGTTTTAGGTTTGGTAGATATGCCAGCAAAAATAAGCTAGGACATAATAGGGGTTTAACTTACGACATTTATGCAATGTCGGTAAATAGAGTAAGCAATGATCCAACATTGATAAACCATTTTCCAGCTTACGGTATAGGGTTTTCCTTGTGGGCACAAACTATGATGAAAGTAAACGCAGAAGTAATAGCATTTTCTAATTCAAATGTTTTAACCAGCTTAAAATTAAATTTGAATCTTGATTTATTTTATTAATACAAATGTTAAACATTAATAGAATTCATAAAATTTCCTCACTGCTTTTAGTATCAATTATTGTTTTTTTAGTAACGTATATCGTTCTGAAAAATGATACAAATACTGAATTTCAAAATAATTCTTTATTGTTTCAAACAATAAAGAATAAAAAAAGTAGCAATAAACTTTTTAATTCATTTATTAATGAACAAGCCTATAGCCAACCACTTGCCCTAGAGTCATTTATAAATAAAAATCTTATACAGACTGAAAGCGATATTGCTAATGTGGCATATACCCTTATAACAGATTCAGTATACAAAATTGAATTTGATTCTTTAACTTACAATCCTGATACTATTTTTAATTTATTACTATGGGCGGATGATTTTTATCATTTTAGATCTAGCGACACTTCACAACTATCAATAGTCTACCAAGCTGTTAATAGTTTTTGGATGAATAAAATTACAGATTGTGTTAAATCTGCTTGTGAACAAAATCCCAACTTAAAATATGACAAAAGGTTTTATGTTATTTTAAAATTATTAGATGCTAAAAAATATTCTATTGGAGTCAAATATTCTAGTTTTGAGAAGTTTATAGATAATTTAGTTAAAAATAATTATGCATATATACTAAACCGATTGATTATTGAAACATCCTGGTTAACAAAAATTTTATTAATATTACTAATTGTTTTAATCTTTATTGGGAATTATTATTATTTAAAAAAAATTATTAAAAAATGAAAATTATTGTTATTCTTTCCTTTTTATTACTGTCTAATTCATTCATGAAATTTGGATATGATTCAGATTATGTAACTTTTTCTTCCCCAGTTTATGACGGTTTAACTTTTAAAATCATAAAAATGGAGAGAAGAGATAATCATATTAGAGCTAAGTATTTTGCAGTTAAAGATTTAGATGGTAAAAACGTACCTGATAGATATAAGGAATGGTCTAAATCTAAAAACATTATTACTGTTTGTTCAGGAACATATATGGATAAATGTGATCCTAATGCAAAACCTGTTAGTATAACTATTGATCAAGGTAACATTGTAAACAAAACAATAACCTCAATGGATGGTGTTGTAACTGTTTTTTCAAGTGGTGAAATTGTTGTTGGTAATATTAAACAGGGTGACTTAAAAATTGCTAATAAGAATTACAACTTAAAAAATCCATTAGAGTCTGAAAGTTTTTTTAAATGGGCACAGACTAATAAAGCAACTGTTTTTCAAACACATTTACTAATCTATAAAGATGAATTAACTATATATGAAAACAGTAGTAAAAATGCCCGAGAAAGAAGATTTTTAGCCGGATGCACTGATGATGAAGGTAATAAATATGAATATATTATACATATTCCTGAATCAATTACACTTTTTGAAGGTGCAAAAAATACTAAAAAATTTTTAAAAATAAAACAACAAATGAAAACATTAGACTATCTTATTAATTTAGATACAGGTTGTCAAGATTTTTTCGAAGCATACAACAGTAACGGACAGAAAAGAAATGATTATGCAGGAAGAGAGGTTATTTCAAATTCCATTAATTTAATAAGTTTTTATTTTGAATAAATCATTTAAATTGATTATCTGAAAATAAAAAACAAAAAAAAATATTTAAGAATGGATTATAGTTTTTATAAATTTTGTATGGTTTGTTACTATCATAAACCTCACAAAAAAGTTTGATTTGTATCTAACAAACACTCTTAAATATCGCAGAGCAGAGAATTAAAATAAAATCATTATGAAAAAAAGATATTTAATTTCAGTGACTTTAACTTTTATTTTGCTGTTAACAAACTGTGATGGTTCAAAATCAACTCTAGCCCAAGAACAACAGAATAAAGGGCAGAAATCAATAGATAAAGTAAAAGAAGATTCAACAGAAGAAAACATAATAAAATTACTTGCAAATTCCGTAAATCCAATTAATGATAAAGACTTGATTAAGCTTTTTAATATTACACTCTCAGATTTGGGGTCAGACTTTGTGAATGAAAATGATCCTGACAAAAAACCGGAATTTAAAATCATTGGAAAACAATATTATTCAATAGATTCAGAAAACTATTTATTAGCAGTATTGGGAATAACCAATCCAAATGATCTTCATATTTCATCAGGCAGCATAAACATAGGTTTGTTTCAATTTAAATCAATTCAATGGAAACGAACAGATTTATTAAAAAATGTTGGCGTTTTCTCTGGGTATGGGGCAATTGGGGAAATAGAAAATTATAACTTATTTGGAACGAAAAACGTTGCTGTAAGTTTATTTGGTAGCTATATGTCTCAAGGTGTTTTTGAAGAAAATCGAGTAATTATTGGTGTAGTTAATAATTCGCTAAAAGAGATTTACGTAGCTCAAAAATCTTTTAATGATGAAGGAAACCTAGGGACTGAAGCAAAGGAAACACAAGTGTCTTTTATGAAAACAAAAGATAAATATTATGAATTGAAAGAGGTGAAACTGTCAAAAAATCGAGTAATTGAGACTAGCTTTTTACGCTTTAATGAAAAAGAACTAAAATACGAATAGCTGAAATTAGAATAAATCAATCACTTTATCGCTTCCGTTTAATCTATGTTATCATACACTAATAAAAAAATAAATATTTTATGAAAAAAAACTATATCAAAATTTGTTTTATTTTTCTTTTAGTTAAAATAACATTTATAAGTTGTGTTGATGGGCAACAAAACATTACAGATAATATTTTTAAAGACATACATAAACAAAGAACCGTTTATACCGGTAACGATTCTATCAATTTGTATGAGTTTGAAATTTTTTCTTTATTGAAATTTGATGGTATTTCTATGGGAATGGACGAATATCTAGACTTTAAAGATGAAAAGTCGAAGATGGAATTTTCTTTTTCAAGCAATATGAATAAATACACAAGTGAAGATTATTATGATGATAAATCAAGGTTAAAAGGCAAAAAAGTAACATTAAAGTTTGAAGCAGACAATAAAGTATTAGTTCGAGAAATAATTCAAGGTGAAACATATAAAGTTATTTTTAATTATTTAAATGATAACACTGTGGCTAGAACAAATATTATAACTGAATTAAATGCGGGTTATGTAATCGTAGATATTATCCCAACTAATGAGAAATTTATGAGACAAATTCCATTTACTGATTAAAAGAAATTCTTTCTCAAGAACATACACCACTTATCAGTAAAAACTATTTAGACCAATAAGTGTATACTTGATTTCTCTTATTAAATTATAGTAATTAAGTTAAAAATAAAAAGTGTTTTATAATTAAAAATCACTTTAAGTTTGAAGAAAGAGCAAACGAAATATGAATTTTAATGAATGTGAAAATATAGAGATTTGTTATTTCGTCTGTAAAGTAATAAGTTACTTTCTAGATAGTTTTTACCGCATAAAAGACTTCTGTGAAAATGGAGGAGAGCGAGCACTTCAAGAAGTCAGTCGTAAAAGTCTAATCCTAAAAGTAGGATTGAATCTCACACTGAAGAAGCTTTTGTGCAGTTTGTGATCCATCGACTAGCAATTGTTCAACCTATGGTGTCCAATGAACTTCGTGAAAAAGGAATATTAGTATATTCAGGTTGTTTTTAGAGGATTTATTCACAATTCTTCAAAAAAAATGAGGCTTATCTTTTTATAAATCCTCTTTTTTGCCTATAATATAAGCTAAAAGTTTGATGTGTTGACCGATTAAAAGAAAAAGATTAATCCTTTTCTTTTCCTTTAATCAATTCTAGTATACCTGTGGTGATGGATAAAATTAAGCTAAAATAAATAGCTGTTAAAAAACCCTCAACCCTAAAACCATCAACTAAATTATCGGCAAATAATATGATAATAGCATTGATAATTAATAAAAACAATCCAAGTGTAAAAAAGGTAATTGGTAAAGAAAGAATCGTAAGGATAGGTTTAACAATTGTATTTAAAAAGGCGAGTACAATGGCCACTAAAAATGCTGTCGTTAACTTATTTATTGGATCAAAATTACCGCTATAAAATTGGTTACATCCAATTGTAACACCATCTAAAAAATAAGCAGTCATTAATACAGCTATAGTCGAAATTAGGAGTTTTATAATGAAATTCATGATAATATTTGAATGTTAAATGTACAATTGTTTATTATAAAGTAAAAAACCCAACTAAATTTTTAGTTAGGTTTAATTTATTATCTAGGATAAAGGTGATTATAAATCTAATTCAGGTTCAACTGTTCCTTCATTTAAGTTTGTTACAGATTTAATACTAGGTAATTCTTCTGAATTTATATTTAATTTTCTTTTTCTCTTTATAGCTTTCGAAGCTGGTTCTTTAACAACATCTGGTTCTGTAACTGGATTTTGAGAAATTACTTCAGATGAAACTTCTACGGAGTCTTTATTTATAGCTTCTTCCTTTGTATTTAAAGCCGCTGAGTCTTGGTTTACTTTAACTTTGGTAGGCAATTCAGATTTTTTATTGTTGACCATTTCTGTTTCATAAATTGGTCTGCGTTGCATTTCCAAATCTCTGTAGTCTGCCATTAAAGGTTCTCCATTTCCCATATTAGGATTTTTCTTAAAATCTATTAGCGTAAACAGCATAGATGAAAAACCACTAATAAGAGCCATAAAAACTAAAAACAAAACAATAGTTTTATTGATGTTGAGGTCGATTTTTTGAAAGTATTTGGAAAAATTCAAATGGTTATTTCTTCTTGAATTGGTGATATGTTCAAACTTTTCCCATGTAGCTTCATCAAACTCCAACTCAGAGTTTTGCATCAAATGTTTGATTTGATTTTCATCTAACTCGTAATTAAACTGCCGACTCATAATTGCTTAATTTAAGATTTGTTTCAATATTTTTTTGAAGATTAAATCTGGCTTTTTCCAAAGTTGATTTAATACTTTGTTCATTTGTATCTAAAAATTCTGATGTTTGTAATAATGAATAATTGTCTATAACAACCAAATTAAAAGTCATTCTTTGTGAAGGCACCAACGATTGTAAAGATTTGATTAGTACATCTTTATTAACATTTTTCACATCAATAAATTTACTGTCTAAAAACAAATCGTAAGTTTTATCCGGATCATCAATGGCTTTTACCGTGCTGGCAACATAATATTCGCTTCTTATCTCTTTGATGTAATTTACCGCGAAAGAAATAAACTCATGTTTTATAAATTCATTTATAGTTAATGAACTTTGAGATTTGAATTGGTTAAGTTTTGAAAATACATGAGCAAAACCCTGCATTGCAATATGCTCAGATTGTGAAGAATTTTTTGAATATCGAAGTGCTACATGCGATATCTTACCAAAGTAAGTATCAAAAAACTGTTTTTTTGCAACTTTGTTATTTTTGATACATGAGGCTATTAAATCAGCTTGAAACATAAAAACACATTTTGAAGTACTTATACACCAACTGCATTCAAATAGTTACATTTTAAATAAAAAAATAATTTTTAGATTTTTTTGGTAAAATCAGATGTATCGTTTGTTACATTTAATTATTCATGCTAACGAATATTCGTTAATAAGTTTCAGTAATTACTTAATAACCAATAATTAATGTAGATATTATTGCTTTTCATTTTATACACTGTGATTTGGTGTTTTTCATCTATCCACTTCACTTTTTTTTAGTAATTATTACGTTAATAAGTTAAAATTCTATGAGCGACATACAACATTTTTTTAAGCCTATTGAATTTCAGATGGATTCCTATTCAGAAAATCAAATTGGGAAAATCATAACCGCTTACACTTTAGATGCAGATTTTCCTGAATTGAAAAATGTAGATATGGCATTAATTGGTGTATGTGAAGATAGAAGAGCGTATAATAATTTGGGATGTGCTGTAGCACCTGACAAAGTTCGTGATTACCTGTTTTCATTATATCCAGGAAGCTTTAGCCCTCGTATTGTTGACTTGGGAAATATAGAGCCTGGGTTTGAAGTGGAAGATACCTATTATGCCTTAAAAACGACCATAAATTTCTTAATTAGAAACAATATTATTCCTATTATAATTGGTGGAAGTCAGGATTTAACCTATGCTCAGTTTTTAGGTTATGAAAATTTGGAACAAACCATCAATGTAGTTGCCATAGACTCGATATTTGATCTTGGTAATCCGGAGGAAGATATTACTAATACAGGTTATCTTGGAAAAATAATTTTACATCAACCAAATTATTTGTTTAATTATAGTAACATAGGTTATCAAACTTATTTAGTTGATCAAATGAGTTTAGGAATGATGAATCGTTTGTATTTTGACACCTATAGATTGGGCCAAGTTAGGGATGCAATTGAGGAATCAGAACCTATTATTCGTCATGCAGATATGCTTAGTTTTGACATTACAGCCATTAAGCACAGCGATGCGCCGGCTAATCCAAATGCCTCTCCAAATGGTTTTTATTCTGAGGAAGCCTGTCAAATGATGCGCTATGCAGGGATGAACGATAAACTATCATCGATTGGTATTTACGAAATTAATCCTGAATATGATACTCATGGTAAAACATCTCATCTGGCAGCACAAATGATTTGGTGTTTTATGGATGGATTTTATCATCGTAAAAATGATTTTGCTTCTCGCACCAGTTCAGACTATATTAAATTTCATGTGGTATTGCAGGATGATAAATATGAAATTAACTTTTTTAAAAGTAAAAAAAGTGACCGTTGGTGGATGGAAATACCTTATCCGCCAACAAAAGGATTGAAATTTGAACGACACACATTGATACCTTGTTCTTATAAAGATTATGAAATGGCCATCAATAATGAAATACCGGATCGTTGGTGGCAAACGTATCAAAAACTTTCATAACAATGGATCAAATAAAAGTAGTTTGAAAAATAATAGTTTGAATTATCTACTTTTTTAGTTTTTTATAAGTCCATTTTTCTCCCGTTTTCCGTAATCAAGAATTAAAAAATAATACATTACAACACCAAATGTGTAAAGTGCTGCCGTTATTAAAAAAATGGTAACATACGGATAGCCTTTACTGAACATTATTTTTACTAAATAACCACTTATCACCCAGCTGCCGCTCCATATAGCAGCGGTTAGAGCACTTGTAATTTCTCTATTTTTTTCACCCACATAATTCATCACCAATTCAGATGTCATAGGCCCTGCCATATTCATCAGCGGCTGTCGTAATAAATAACAAAAAATTGCGATATATACAGCAATATTGTATTGATTATAAAATTGGGTTGTAGCTAAAGCAATTAAAGAAATAATAGCCAAAGATTGAGTTGTAGGAATCGCAATTTTATAACCAATTTGTTTTTTGATATTAGGAACCAATAGGGCTCCCCAAACTACTAAAACAGCTGCGATGGCGCTTACAAATGAAAAGTTACCTTTTGACATGTGATGTACTTTGTCGAAAAACAAACTAATAAACGGAATTGTTAATCCTGCACCTGTAGCAATTATTAACGTGGGAATCAAGCCTTTGATAATTAAATACCAATCGTTTTTTTTGGTTTTTATTTTATTTTTTGAAGGTAAATTGAAGTCAATTGCTTCTTTCAAATTAACTTGATTGACAAAATAAATGCCTCCAAATCCCAAAATGGAAAAGAGAATAAGTATTTTTTCTTCGTCAAAATAATAGGGATTTATTTTATCTAAAAAACTGATAATGATACCTGAAACAATGCCTGCGAAACTCCAAGTGCTGTAACTTAAAGCAATTCCTAAAGTATGGTTTTCTTTTTTTTCGTTCCTTAAAATATAAGGTGTTATCGGAATTTGCATAAACGTAAAAGAAGCGCCCCATAATAATAATGAAAGGTAAACGAGAGAAGTGTATTGTAAATTGATAAACAATACAATGCATAAGCCAAATAGAGGTACTAGCATGGACGCTAAATAAAAAAATGGTTTCATAATTCGACCTTTAATGATGTTACCAATAGGAAGCGCCAATACAAATACACCTAAGAAACGACATGTAATGAACAGGGCTATTTCTTCTTCACTAAATCCTTTTCTATCCATATATAAAGGTAAAATCAACATGAACGTCGCATTGACCAATTGTATAAAAAATTCAGCTACAATAACATTTGTTATAGCAGGTTTCAGTTTTTTATAATCTTTTAGGAACGCAAACATAACACAACCAAGCTAGTTAAATTGGTTAATGTAGTTTATGATATTATTAAGTTCATTTGGTTCGAATTTTTTGAAATTACCTTGGTGATTGAACCAGGTTAATTGTCTTTTGGCATAGCGACGTGTATTTTGTTTTATTAACTGAATGGTTTCTGGTAAAGTCAGTTTGTCGTCTATATATTCAAAAAATTCTTTGTATCCAACTGTATTTAGGGCATTTATATGTTTGTAAGGATACAGATTTTGCACCTCTTCCAATAACCCTTGAGTTATCATGTTATCAACGCGTTTATTAATTCGGTCGTATAAAATATCTCGACTAGTGTTTATTAGTATGGGTATATTATGAAACGACCTTTCTTTTTTTTCTTTTGTACGAAAACTCGAGTATGGTTTTTGCGAATGAATGCAAACTTCCAAAGCCCTAATTAAGCGTTGAGGATTGTTCAAATCAACTTGATGATAGTAGATTTCGTCTTTTTCTTTTAATATATTTTGTAAATAACCGATTCCTTGCTCTTGGTAATGTTTAATTAAATCAATTCTAATTTCATTAGGAATTTCATCAAATTCATCAACGCCGTTCAAAACCGCATTAATGTACAATCCGGAACCTCCTACTAAAATTAAATGATCGTGTTTTTGAAATAATGTTTCAATGCAGGTAATTGCTTCTCGTTCATATTGACCAACATTATAAGATTCATGGATGCTAATTTGATCAATAAAATAATGTGGAACATGTTGCATTTCTTCTAGTGTAGGTTTGGCAGTTCCAATACACATTTCTTTATAAAATTGTCTTGAATCAGCAGAAATTACAGGGCATTGGTAAAATTTTGCTAATTCTATGGATAAAGCTGTTTTGCCAACAGCGGTGGGACCGGCAATAACTATGAGATGTTTTTTCAATTTAAAAATTAAATTCGATCTGATTTTCTGGATTAGTAAGTTTAAAACTTTTTTTTACGTTATTTACTTCAGCATGAATGATAAGCATCTGTTGAGGTAAAAAATCATAAAGTAAATGAGTTATTATTTTTAGGTGATTCGGTTGATTGCTTTTTTTTATTTCTAAATATGTCCAAATACAATCTTCTTCTTTTTCATATCCTACCATGTCAAGAGTTGTTGTTTGATGGTTTATGGAAATAGAAAATCTTTTTTTAATATATTCAAATAATTCGGTTTCCATAACCGCTTTATTTTTGGGGTTGAGTAAATCAATATATTTACCTGATGTTTTTTTTAGCCCATCTTCAAGGTCGTTGGTAAATAATTTTATACTAACGGACAGAAATTGTGTTTTGAAATCGTGTTTTATGTCGATGACACCAATGTAAAAAGGATGCCTACAATTGCAGTAATCAGCATAAATAGGAGAAATATTATTAGCTCTAAAAGATGAACAAACTATAAAAAATAGGACAAGCGAAAACGCCTTTAAATGTTTACCTATATTTTTTAATTTTATCACACACAAAAATAGCATTTTTTATGGACGAATTTAGGGTATGGTTTAGTACGGGTCTTCTACATATACTTGATTTAAATGGTTACGATCATATTTTGTATGTAGTTGTTTTAACCGTATTATTTAGTATCCGACAATGGAAACAATTATTAGTTCTAACATCGGCTTTTACAATTGGACATTGTTTAACACTTGCTATTAGTACTTTGAATATCATTCAAATTAAACAAAATATTGTGGAATTTTTAATACCAATGACTATTCTTGTGACTTGTTTAGTAAATTTAATGGAACGACTATTGCCAAATTTTAGGAACGCTGAAGGAGTGAAAAACTATTATTTAAATTATTCATTAGCCATGTTATTTGGTTTGGTGCATGGCTTAGGATTTTCTTATTTGTTAAAATCGATGTTGGGTAAAGAAGCTTCGGTTGTTTTTCCATTGCTTTGGTTTAATTTAGGACTAGAATTTGGCCAATTTATAATCGTAGTGATGATGCTTTTATTTTCTGTTTTTTTGGCTAGATTTACAAAAATCCAAAAACACACTGAGGTAATATGGGTTTCGTTAGCAGCAGCAGGAATAGCTTTTGCTTTATTGGTTCAAAGAATATAAAATTTAAAAAAAATGATTCGATATTTTAATCTAACAGGTTGTTTGTGTATGCTGATCTCTTTGGCATACGGTCAAAATATTAAAAACAATCCTATGTCTAATCATGGGAATAAATTTGAGCAATTAGGAAGCATTTTACCAACTCCCAATGAGCAAAGAACAGCTTCAGGGGCTCCGGGAATTAAATATTGGCAACAAAAAGCAGATTATAACATTGAGGCAACATTAGATGAGAAAAATTTAATGTTAATTGGGAAGGAAATAGTTACTTATCATAATAATTCGCCAGATAAGCTTAATTATTTATGGATGCAACTAGATGAAAATCAGCATGCGACAAATTCTGATGCTAATTTTTTTGATGGTAATAAATTAAATGCACCTTATGATGAAGCAACTATTCGGGCAATGGACGTTCATGAACGTTACAAAGATTTAGGCGATCAAATTTTAGCTGTCACGGATGAGTTTGGTAAACCTTTAAAATATGTTGTAAATCAAACAATGATGCGCATTGATTTGCCCAAAACGTTAAATCCTAACGGAAAGATAAAGTTTGTTGTAAAATGGCAATATAAAATGGGAAATCGTATTGCTATTGGTGGACGCGGTGGATATGAGTATTTTCCGGAAGATGGTAATTATTTATTTACGCTTACTCAGTGGTATCCTCGTATGTGTGTGTATAGTGATTTTCAGGGATGGCAAAATAAACAGTTTACAGGAAGAGGAGAGTTTGCTTTGGCATTTGGCGATTACACCGTAAAAATGACAGTTCCTGATGATCACGTGGTTTGTTCAACAGGACAGTGCCAAAATTATCAACAAGTATTAAGTCCAGTTCAAATGAGAAGATGGAATCAAGCAAATTTAAACTATAATGATGTCACGGAAATAGTCACCTTGGATGAATGCACCAAGGCTGAAAAAAACAAAACTAAAGGTACAAAAACTTGGATTTTTAAGGCGGATAGCGTCAGAGATTTTGCATGGGGTTCTTCTCGTAAATTTATGTGGGATGCATTGCCTATAAAAGTGGATGGAAAGAAAGTAATGTGTATGAGTTTTTATGGGAAAGAAGCTAATGGTTTATATAGAAAATATTCAACAAAAACAGTAGCTCACACCATTAAAACGTATTCTAAATTCACTATACCATATACTTACCCTGTAGCTCAAAGTGTTGAGGCGGCCAATGGAATGGAGTACCCAATGATTTGTTTTAATTTTGGTCGTACCGAAAAAGATGGTACTTATACTGAAGGAGCTAAATACGGGATGCTAGGAGTTATTATTCACGAAGTTGGACATAACTTTTTTCCAATGATAATTAACAGTGATGAACGTCAGTGGAGTTGGTTAGATGAGGGATTAAATACCTTCGTGCAATTTTTAACTGAGCAGGAGTTTGATAATAACTATCCATCATCTCGCGGGCCGGCTCATAAACTAGTAGATTACATGCGACTACCAAAAGATCAGCTAGAGCCCATTATGACTAATAGTGAGAACATTAATAATTTTGGCGCTAATGCATATAGTAAACCATGCACGGCGTTGAATATTTTACGTGAAACAGTAATGGGGCGCGAATTATTTGATTTTGCATTTAAACAATATTGTTCACGTTGGGCATTTAAACATCCAACACCAGCTGATTTTTTTAGAACTATGGAAGATGCAAGTGCGGTTGATTTAGATTGGTTTTGGAGAGCATGGTTTTATGACATTGAACCAGTTGATGTTTCTTTAGATTCGGTAAAGGCTTTTACTTTTATTAATAATAAAGAAGTACCTGTGAAAATAGACACTGTGAGGATTTATCCTAAAATGAAAGATACCTTTGAACCAGTTTCAAAAATAAGAAACAGAGAACTAGGATTAAAGTTTTTGGTGGATACAGATACAACTTTGCGTGATTTCTATTATCACTACAAACCCGATATAAAAACTGAGTTAGAAAAAAAAGCAATTAACCGTAATGAAAATTTAGAAGCGGTAAGTGATTCTGCTTTTGCAAATATTAAAGAGAAATATTATTATGAAATTTATTTTACCAACAAGGGCGGTTGCGTCACTCCATTAATTATTCAATGGAATTTTAAAGATGGTACCACTGAAATTGACAGAGTAAATGCTTATGTCTGGCGCAAGAACGAAAAGAGTGTTGTTAAGACTTATGCTAAAAATAAAGAAGTAGTTTCTATTGTTTTTGATCCATATAAAGAAACGTGTGACATTGATGAAAAAAATAATAGTTGGAATGTTAAAGAAGTGCCTAGCCGTTTTGACCTATTTAAAGGGAAAACAGTTGGTCGCGGACAAAGCACCGGCGGAAATCCTATGCAAAAGGCTAAGGAAGGGAAATAGTTTCAAATGAATCAACTTCTTAAAATAAGATACTTTCAATTAAAAAGAGATTTAGGTTTTTTATTTTTTGTGATTGTTGCATTAGTATCTTGTGTTTCTTTTTTAGTATTTAATCATCAAGAACAAATAGGTTTATATACAACATGGATTGTTGTGTTTTTGTTTTATAGTTTTCATAAAAATCGTGGAGATATTGCATTTTTAGCTAAGCATTTTGAAAAAGCTAAATTTCAATTGATTATTGAGTATCAGTTGTTTTTATTTCCGGTTTCAATTCCTTGTTTGTTTACGAATTACTGGTATTGTTTTTTTGTTCTGCATGGTTTTGTTTTGGTGATTCCATTTTTAAATATAAAATCTAAATACAGTTTAAAATATAATTTTGTTACTCGTTTATTTAAGAATGATTTTATATTTATTTCAGGAGTAAGAAGGAATTTAGTATCATTAGTTATTTTGTTTTTGTTGGCTTTGGCTCTTAGTCCTTTAAAATTGTTTCCATTAGTGGCTTTATTTTTATTTAATAATGTAGTGTTTTCGTTTTATGAATACAATGAAAGTGTACAGATATTACAGGCACTTCAAAAAACACCCAAACAGTTGATGGCATCTCTTTTAAATTTTGGGGTGAAAAAAATGTTGTTTGTTAATTTTCCAATCCTTTTAATCAATACCATATTTAATCCTGATTTATGGATGTTTAATATGTATTTTTTAGCCTATAATATTTTGATATTGGCTACAGTCATTGCTTTAAAATACGAGAGTTATCAATATAAAAAATCAGTAAGTAATCATCAAATAAAATTAATTGTTATGATTTTAGGTTTATTTATTCCATACTTATTTCCATTAACTATTATATTTTATATTCAATCAAGAGCCGGAGCTATTGAAAATTTAAGTCATTATTTAGATGTTGTCAATTAAAGATTTGTCGTTTTGTTATAGCGAAGAACCAGTTTTAAAAGATATTAATATATCTTTCGAGACTAATCATATTCATGGGATTGTAGGATTGAACGGAAGTGGTAAAACAACTTTTTTTAATGTGTTAGCTGGATTTTTACCCCCTGATAATGGAACTATATTAATTAATAATGCTGAGGTTTTGAAGAAGAATATCGCCTATATTGATGCAGAATCTTTTTTCTATCCGAAACTTACAGCTTCTGAATTTTTGTCTGTATTCCCTAAAACTAATAGCAATTTTAACGAGAAAGATTTAGCGCTCATTTTTAATTTGCCACTAGAAGAGTTTATTGAAAATTATTCTACCGGGATGAAGAAAAAATTGTTGATTCTATCTCAGTTAAAACAAGACAAACAATTGTTTATTTTTGATGAGCCCTTTAATGGCTTGGATATAGAGTCAAATAAATCATTACATTATATTATTGAACTGTTAAATAAAAGAGGAAAAACAATATTTATTGCTTCTCATATTATTGAACCATTATTTGGATTATGCCATCAAATCCACCATTTAAAAAATAAAAATTTTGCAAAGAGTTATCTGCCAAAGGAATATGAATTATTAAATACTGAAGTTTTTGGTGAATTTGATGAACATTTAAAAAACACATTAAGCCAGTCTTTATGAGAAATATAATTGTATTGCTTTTTTTATGTTTCTCTATTGTTACATTAGCTCAATCAAAAGGATTTACTAAAGAAGATACTCTGATAGGAAGTAATACATCTTACAGAGCATGGTGGGATGTGATACATTATAATGTTTCAGTAAAACCTGATTTTAAAAATAAATCTATTTCAGGAAATTCTATTATAACTTATAAAGTAGTAGCAGATAGTTTGCCTTACATTATGCAAATTGATTTACAAAAACCTTTGTATGTTGACTCTGTATTTTTCGATAGGATTAAAGCCACCAATTACAAAAATGAAAATAATAGATGGATATTCAATTTAAATCCTCAACAAAAAAACTCTGAGCATACTATTCAATTGTTTTATCATGGTAAACCAAAAGAAGCGGTTAATCCACCATGGAAAGGAGGTTTTGTTTGGAAAAAAGATTCTTTAGGTAATCCTTGGATGAGTGTAGCTTGTCAAGGTATTGGAGCTAGTGTTTGGTTTCCTTGTAAAGATGTTCAAAGTGAAGAACCCGAAAACGGAGCAGAATTAACGATGTTAGTGCCAGATACATTGGTTGCCATTGGTAATGGTATTTTAGTCCATCAGCAAAAAATCGGAAAAGACCTTGTTTCTTATACCTGGCAAGTAAATAATATTATTAATAGTTATGATATTATTCCATATATAGGTAAATATACTGTTATAAATGATTCAATAATTGGAGAAAATGGGTTATTAAAAACTGATTATTGGGTTTTAAATTATAATGTGGAAAAGGCAAAACAACATCTTAAGTCCAATGTTGTCAAAACAATTAAATGCCTCGAACACTGGTTTGGTTCTTATCCCTTTTATTCTGATACCTATAAAATAGTTGAATCGCCTTATTTAGGTATGGAGCATCAAAGCAACATAGCTTACGGAAATTCATACCTTAATGGTTATGCAGGCAAAGATTTATCAAAAACAGGTTGGGGACTGAAATGGGATTTTATTGTAGTACACGAAACTGCTCACGAGTGGTTTGGTAACAGTATTACGGCATTGGATGTAGCTGATAATTGGATACATGAAGGATTTGCCTCTTATGCAGAAGTGTTATTTACAGAATGTGAATACGGGAAAGAAGCCGGAAATGATTATTGCGAGGGTATTAGAACATCTATTGACAATGATATACCGGTTATAGGAAAGTATGACGTAAAAAAAGAGGGGAGTGGTGACATGTATAACAAAGGCAGCAATGTCATACACATGATACGCCAAATTATAGACAATGATGATAAATTTCGGTTACTTTTAAGAGACATCTCAAAAACATTTTATCATAAGATTATCACTACAAAAGAATTTGAAGAATTTTTGATTCTTAAATCCGGAAAAAATATTAAACCTATATTTGATCAGTATTTAAGAACTGTTCAAATTCCGAGATTAGAATATAAAATTAGTAATGACACTTTGTTTTATAGGTATTCGAATTGTATAAATTCATTCAATATGCCGGTTAAAATTACAGCAGAAAATGAAATTTGGATCTCACCCACCACTCAGTGGCAATACATAGAACTTAATCGGCCAAGGCAATCTATTTCCTTAAATAGAAACTTTTATCTTAGCTTAATTAAGGTCAAGTAAAAAACATTTTTAAAGTGGGTTGAAACAGAATCTTAACTAGATTTTATTAAAGTATTGTAAAATTAAAAGTTGTTAAACTAAGTAAACAGCCTCTTTATTTTTTTTAGAGAAATCTGTATCTATTCTTTCTTGAAGTGTTGTAGATAATGAAAGCCCAACAAAATCTGCTTTTACCGGAAACCGAGTATGGCTGCGATCTACTAATACGAGCGTATTTAGTTGTTTAACGGGTTTATTTAAAAACAATTTAACAGCATAAATAAGTGTTTTACCACTATTCAACACATCATCTACCAATATCACTGATTTGTTTACGAAATCTTTTTCTGTAAAGTCAATTTTTGGTTCAAATGACCATGGATTTTCTTTATCTATTTTTATTTTACCTAGTTTAATTTTAATGGAAGAAATAGTCGTTAAAATATCCACAATTCTTTGAGCTACTTTGTATCCATTACCGTCTATGCCAACAATTAATAATTCTTTTTCTTTGAAATTATTTTCATAAACCTGATAAGCCATCCGATTTAATTTTTGATTGATTTGAACAGAGTTAAGTATCTTAGTTTTTTGCATAAATTAAGTTTTAATAAACAAATGTATTAATTGCCTCTGAATTCAGGTTTTCGTTTTTCCAAAAAGGCCTGCACGCCTTCTTTGTAATCAAATGTATTAGCAGCTTCTGTTTGTGCCACGCCTTCTCGTTCTAGTTGTTTATCGAAGGTATTCAACAAACTTTCATTTAACAATCGTTTAGTTAACCCAAAAGCTTTTGTAGGCATATTAGATATATTGTGAACAAATTCTAATACATCTTGCGAAAATGTTTCGTCTGAAAATACTTTGTAAACCATTCCCATTTGTTGGGCTTCGGTAGCAGAAATTTTATCACCGGTAAACATTAAGGCTGTAGCTCTCTGAAATCCGATTAATCGAGGTAAGAAAAACGTACCACCACTATCAGGTATTAGTCCGATTTTACTAAATGCCTGAATAAAAGATGCAGTGTGGCGAGCAGTTACAATATCACAAGCAAGCGCAATATTTGCACCAGCACCAGCAGCTACTCCATTTACAGCAGCAATAATTGGTTTTTCGATATTTCTGATTTTTAATATTATAGGATTATAATGTTCCTCTACAATTTTTGTAATTCCTGGACCATTCGGGTCAATTGCTTCTGCTAAATCTTGTCCGGCACAAAAAGCTTTGCCCGATCCGGTTATAACTATGGCTCTCACATTGTCGTCTATTTTTGCTTTGTCTAAGGCTTCATGAAGCTGTAAGGCCATTTCGCGATTAAAGCTATTGAATTTATCAGGTCGGCTTAAGGTAATTATCATCACCTTTTCTACTAGTTCAGTAATTATATAACTCATATTTTTTTGTAGAATATTTTTAAATACATTTAAAGTAATCAAATGGTTCTAGGCAATCTTGACATTGGTATAAGGCTTTACAGGCGGTGCTTCCAAACTGAGAAATAAGTTTGGTGTTTGAAGATTTGCATTGCGGACATTGAACCGTTTTAGGCTTGCCAGTTAGCCAACTTTTATCTTCTGAAGTATGCTCTGGAGGCGCAATACCATAAGCTTTTAGTTTTTCTTTCGCCTCTGGTGTTATCCAGTCAGTTGTCCAAGCTGGGGAATAAATGGTTTCAATATTAATGTCCGTAAACCCATTTTCCATCAATTTTTTTTTAACATCATCCTCTATTTGTTTCATAGCAGGACATCCGGAGTAGGTGGGTGTAATTTTTAAATGGATACTGGAATTTGTAATAATTTCAATATCCCTAACAACACCAAGTTCAACAATTGTAATTACTGGTATTTCAGGGTCAGCAATTTCTGAAAGTAATGAGATGATATGTTTTTTAGTGGTCAATGAATTTTAAATATTTGAAGATTGATTTTAAGGAATAACTTTTTATTCAAAGTATAAAAATAGCCGCAATAATCATAATTAAAATAATAATTAAGTACTGCCATACATCTACAAAGTAAGGAGATAGTTTTTTCCAGGTTTCTTTTATATTCATAAGGTAAATTATCTATCAAAAGTAAGATTAAAATTAATTTTGATAGTAAAATTCAAAAATGAATAACTACTAAATAGTATTATTTACCATTTTGCATTTGGGTACATACGCGGTAATGCCTGCATCTCTGCTAAAATATAACCTAAATGTTCGGTATGAACGCCTTTGCGGCTTCCGGTTTGCATAAATACGTTTTCGGGCTTGCTTAAGGTTGATTTATTCAATAATTCCGTTATATATTGATCCCATTTTGTTTTCACGATGCTTAAATCAACAGCAATTCCTTCTTTAATTAATACTTCGTCAACTTCATTCATTTCAAACAATTCATCAGTAAACTGCCATAATTCATTTAAGGCATTTTGAGCTTTTATATGACTTTCATTTGTCCCATCGCCAAAACGTTCTACCCAAGAAGAGCTATGACGTAAATGATAAGTTACTTCTTTAATAGATTTTTGAGCAATGCCAGCTAAGGTTTCATCTTTACTTTTAGATAATTCTTGGTAAAAATAAAAATCAAAACAATCCATAAATACCTGACGAACAATAGTTCTAGCATAATCACCATTAGGTAACTCAGTTAGTTGTACATTAAAAAACTGTCTATCATTTCTAAAATAAGCTAGGTCATCTTCTGTTCTTCCTTTATTTTCAACAGATGCGGCATATTCTAGAAAGGATTTAGCTGCTCCGGTAATGTCTAAGGCAATGTTTGTTAAAGCCAAATCTTCTTCCAAAAATGGTCCGTGTCCCGTCCACTCACTTAATCTTTGCCCTAAAATTAAATTAGTATCGCCTAAGCGAAGTGTATAGTTAAATAAAGCTGTTTTTAAATCCATTGAATTGAAAAGTTGAAAGATTGAATGTAGTTGATTTTTATAAAAATAATTACTCTAATTATTGAAAATTAAAAATGCTTAAAGAGTAATTACATGTGTCCGATAGCATCGGGGATTTGATAAAAAGTTGGATGACGATACACTTTATCATTAGCAGGTTCAAAGAAAGGACCAATATCTTCAGGGCTGCTAGCAACAATTGCATTAGAAGGGACAGCCCAAATAGCACATCCTTCGTTTCTGCGGGTATATAAATCTCTAGCATTTTGTAATGCCATTTCTTTATCAAAAGCATGTAAACTTCCACAATGAACAAAAGGTTGACCTGCTTTTTTTTGCAAAAATATTTCCCAAACCGGGCCTTGATTATCACTCATAATTCTTATTTTTTATCAAATGGATTATTACTTATGCTGCTTCGTAAATTTCTTTTCTTTTTTTTGCGAATGCTTGTGCGGCTTCTCTTACCCAAGCGCCATCATTATGTGCTTTATTTCTTGCTGCTAAGCGTTCTTTATTACAAGGGCCATTTCCGCTGATTACATTTTTAAATTCTACCCAATCTGGTTGACTGAAATCATAACCTTTTTTGTCTTCATTCCATTTTAGATTTTGGTCAGGTACAGTTAATCCAAGATAGTGGATTTGCGGAACAGTTTGATTGACAAAACGCTGGCGTAATTGATCGTTTGTTTCACGTTTAATACGCCATTTAATCGCATTTTCACTATTTGGAGATTCGGAATCAGGCGGCCCAAACATCATCATGGTAGGATACCACCAACGGTTTAGGGCATCCTGAGCCATAGCCTTTTGTTCGTCTGTTCCAAATGCCAGGCGAGTCATAATTTCAAAACCTTGTCGTTGATGGAAACTCTCTTCCTTGCAAATACGAACCATTGCTCTTGCATAAGGACCGTATGAAGTTCGTTGTAACATGACTTGATTCATGATGGCTGCACCATCAACCAACCAGCCCACCGCCCCGATATCTGCCCATGTAAGAGTTGGATAATTAAAAATAGAAGAGTATTTTGCTTTACCCGTATGCAAGTTATTAAGCAATTCATCACGGCTTATTCCTAGGGTTTCTGCTGCCGTATATAAATACAAACCATGCCCTCCTTCATCTTGAACTTTAGCTAATAAAACAACCTTTGAACGTAAGCTTGGAGCTCTTGTTATCCAATTTCCTTCGGGCAACATTCCTACAATTTCGGAATGGGCATGCTGAGATATTTGGCGAATCAAATGTTTGCGATAATTTTCAGGCATCCAATCTTTTGGTTCAACCATTTCGTTTTTGGCTAATTTGCTCTCAAAAACCTCTTCAAATTTATTAGCTTCCATTTTTTTATGTATTAGATTACAAGTTATACAAATATACAGTTTTGGGCGTTTTTCACAAACCTTCAGTCCTAAACTCTTTCATTAAAACAGTAAAAAACAAGCAAAGTTGACAAAAATCATAAAAAGTTCATTGCAATATAAAATCTAATAATACCCATGCTATAAAAAGTTCTAATTTAAAACGGTTTCTGATATATTTGTTTTTTATATCTATTTTTACACTCCAAAAAATAAAATAAATGGCAAGATTTCATACCTTAAAAATAAAAGATGTGCGTCGTGAGACTGCTGATGCTGTTTCTGTTGCTTTTGATATTCCATTAGCTATTCAGCATGAGTATCAGTATAAACAAGGACAGTATATAACAATCAAATTAAATGTTAATGGTGAAGAAATACGCCGTTCATACAGTATTTGTACCAGTCCTTATAGTGAAAAAGAGTTACGTGTGGCTGTAAAAGAAGTAAAAGATGGCCGAGCTTCTACCCTAATTAATCGTGAATGGAAAGTTGGTGATGTGGTTGATGTAATGACCCCAATGGGAAATTTTCATTCCATATTATCAGGTAATAATAAAAAAAATTATGTCTTGTTTGCTGGTGGAAGTGGTATTACTCCAATGATGAGTATTTTAAAAAGTGTTTTGTATATCGAAAAACAAAGTCACGTTACTTTGGTATATGCAAACAGAGATGAAGATTCTGTGATTTTTAAAGCAGAATTAGAAAAAATAGAAGCTAATCATTCAGGAAATCTGAAAGTATTAAATGTGTATGATAATCCTAAACAACAAGTCGTAGATTTGCAAAAGGGATTATTGACACAAGAACGTGTTAAGGCTATATTAGAAAATTATGGTGGGTTAAATGCTGATGAGTATTTTATTTGTGGACCGGCCCCAATGATGGAAAATATTAAAGGAGCATTGGAAAACTTAAAAATTTCTAAAGAAAAAATTCATATCGAGTATTTCAGTGCAGTAGTTGATGCCGTTAATAAAGCAGCTTCTTCTGAGGTAACTGGCGCTCCAGTTAATAGCGAAGTAACTGTTATTCAATATGGTATAGAAACCCAATTAAAATTAAACACGGAAGGTTTAACGATTTTGGATGCTGCCATTGAGGCAGGTGTGGATGCTCCGTTTAGTTGTAAGGGAGCTGTTTGTTGTACTTGTCGAGCTAAGGTAATTGAAGGCAAGGCTAAAATGGACAATAATTTTGCTTTAACAGATGATGAGGTGGCAGAAGGATTTATTTTAACTTGCCAAGCACATCCATTAACAGAAAAAATCATAGTTGATTTTGATGCTATTTAAGTAATTTAATTTTTTAACTAAAGGCTTTCATGATAACATGGAAGCTTTTTTTATGTTATGTTATTAAAAATATAGATCCGTCAGAGTATTATATTTTTTTTAATTAAAAAACTATGTATCTATGCGGTTCATAATTATGAATTGCTTGAGTAGTTACCCACTTTTAAATAAAGCTTTGCAAACTAAACTGATCATTTTGATTGATCCTGATAAATACAATCAGGAGTTAGTTAAATTAGCTAATGATTGTAATGTGTATTGCATCTTTGTGGGTGGAAGTGTATTAAATAAAAACACTTTAGAAAAAACAGTAATATCTATAAAGACTATTACAACTATTCCGGTTATTATTTTTCCGGGAGATGAAACGCAAATTTCTAAATATGCTGATGGTATTTTAATCTTATCTCTTTTGTCGGGGAGAAATGCAGAATACCTCATTGGTAAGCATGTGAAAGCTGCTATAAAAATTAGACAATCTAAATTAAAAGCGATTCCGACAGGTTATATTTTAGTGGATGGCGGAAAAAAATCTACAACACAAAAAGTAACTAAATCAAAACCATTAACGGATAAAAAAGAAATTGTTAACACAGCTATTGCCGGCGAATTATTAGGAAAACAATTAATTTATTTAGAAGCAGGTAGTGGTGCTAAGCAAACTTTAACAAATAGTGTTATAAAAGCCGTAAAACAAAATATTTCAATTCCATTGATAGTAGGGGGCGGCATTGATTCAGAAGAAAAAGTCAAAAAAATACTTCTTTCAAAGCCCGATTATATAGTCATAGGAAACGCTTTTGAAAAAAATCCAAATTTATTAACTCGCATAAAACCATTTTTTTAATGAAACTTGTGGTCATGACTCAATCGCAAAAAAGCGATACTGAAATAGCATCTATTATTCAAATGTTTGAAGCTGGACTAGAAACACTTCATGTTCGGAAAAATAGGTTTTCAACCCAACAGTTGGATGATTATATTAATGAAATACCTTCTCACTTTCATAACCGTATTATTATCCACTCTCATCATCGATTGGCTTTAAAATATAATTTGAAAGGATGTCATTTTACCTCTACGCATTTAAAAAGGAAATTTCAACTTTGGTGGAATACTAAGATGATATACTTGAGAAAACCTAAATTAGTTAAGACAATTTCTCATAATAAAGTAGCCGAGTTATATGAAGATCAGAAAATAAAAACCGATTATTGTTTTTTAGGGACTATGTTTAATAATATATCCGGAGAGTTAAATACAGGTTATTATCCTGAAACAGTTCGGGCAGCTATTCAAAAATCCGAAAAAAAAATATTCGCCCGTGGGGGAGTTAATGAAAAAAGTGTTGAATTAGCTTATCAGCTTGGTTTTTATGGTATTGCACTATACGGACTTTTATGGCAAAGTACATCTCCCTTCGAAAAATATATTCAGTTTATCAGATATTGTAAGGACAAAAATATCCCAATTGAATAATGTTTATTTGGGATTTTATAGCATTAGTAACTGGCATTGGTGGTGTAATTTTAACCATACTCGAATCTATTTGGTGCTGGCCCATTGCTTTAATTTCAGTGATTATTTCAGGAATTACATTTTTCAATGAACGCTTATTTGGTGATTTTTGTCTACAGGTATTTTACTTAATAAGTGGTTTGTATGGTTGGTACTATTGGAATAAAAATAAAAGTGAAGTATTTGTAATTCATAAAATGCCTGGTAAGTTAATTTTACCGCTTATAATGTGTACAATAATTCAAGCCTTTATTTATTATTTTTTACTTAAATATTTTAAATCTGATCAATTTTTATTTGATGCTATTCTTACTGCATGTAGTTTTACAGGTACTTTTATGATGGCTAAAAAATGGTTAGAAAATTGGTTGATTTGGATATTTGTAGACATAGCATATGTTTTTTTATATCTTATCAAAGATTTAAGTTCGTACGCATTACTTTATGTTTTTTTTGCTGTTATGGCGGGTTATGGTTTTTATAAATGGAAGAAACAATTAGTAATTCAATAAAAAAAATTGTTGTGCTTGGTGCAGAAAGCACGGGGAAATCAACGTTGTGCGAAAGTTTAGCAAATCATTATAACACAGTGTTTGTTCCCGAATTTGCTCGTACCTATTTTAACGTTCATGATATCAACCATTATTCAATACAGGATTTAGAAACAATAGCAAAAACGCAAATTTCACTAGAAAAGGATTACGTTAAAAAAGCCAATAAATTGTTGTTTTGTGATACATCATTAATTACTATTAAAATATGGGCTATTCATAGATTTAATCAAATTCCGGAATTTTTTAAAAATAGTATTAAACCTACGGATTATCACATGTACTTAATTACTAATAATGATATTCCGTGGGTAGCAGATGATCAAAGAAAAAATGAAGTATCAAGGGATTCTTTATTTAAATGGAATCAACACGAAATGCAAAAATTAGGTATTAATTACCATATAGTAAAAGGGCTTGGCACGAAAAGACTTCAGCACGCTATTGATTTAATTGATGAGCAAGGTATTTTGTTTTAAGAATAAGATATTGAATTTTGTCAGCGATTTTGTCTCCAATTGTTCTTTTTAGGTGAATTTTCGAAAAAATCATGCTTGTTACTACTTAAATTTGAGGATAAGAAGCTCGCAAATATCGAGGCTATTTGTTCTTCCTTGTTACACGATTTTTTTAGCATTTCAGGGAGATAGTATTTGGGGATGAAACCTGTATCAAATTGACCGCTAATAAATGCTGAATGCTTAAGAACAAATGAACAAAAATTCAAGGTAGTTTCTACTCCTGAAATGTGATAATCATCTATAGCACGCAACATTTTTTGAATGGCCTCTTCGCGATTTTTTCCATGTACTATTAATTTAGCAATCATTGGATCGTAATAAATAGGGATATCCATTCCTTCTTCAAATGAATCGTCAACCCTAACACCTGGGCCTGATGGGACACGATACGTTTTTAAACGTCCAATATCCGGTAAAAAATTATTTGTTGGGTCCTCAGCACACACTCGTACCTCAATAGCATGACCATTTATTTTTAAATCTTCTTGAGTAAAAGATAATTTCTCACCTCGAGCAACCTTAATTTGTTCTTTAACTAAATCCAAACCGGTTATGAATTCTGTTACAGGATGTTCAACCTGTAAACGAGTGTTCATCTCTAAAAAATAAAAATTTAATTGCTCATCTAATAAAAACTCAACAGTTCCTGCTCCGCTATATTGACAAGCTTTTGCCACTCTTACAGCACATTCTCCCATTTGTTTTCGTAATTCAGGCGTTAGTATAGAGGATGGAGCTTCTTCTATCACTTTTTGATGACGTCTTTGGATACTACACTCTCTTTCAAATAAATAAATGCAATTTCCGAAATTGTCAGCTAATAGCTGGATTTCAATATGGCGTGGCCCTGTAGCATATTTTTCAATAAATACGGCACCATTACCAAATGCCGAAATTGCCTCACTGATGGCTAGTTTCATTTGTTCTTCAACTTCTTCTTCCTTTTCAATCAGGCGCATTCCTTTGCCGCCACCACCGGCCGAAGCTTTAATTAATAAAGGAAAACCTATCGTTTTTGCAATGTTTATAGCTTCGTTTAAATCATTCACTGCACCTTCCGATCCTGGAATCATAGGGACATTGTGAACTTTAGCTGTAGCTTTTGCGCTTAATTTATCTCCCATCATATCCATAGCCTCTGCACTTGGACCAATGAATATGATGCCGGCTTTTTGAACTTTCCTAACAAAATCAGCGTTTTCAGATAAAAAACCGTATCCAGGATGAATGGCATCCACCTTTAGCTGTTGGCAAATTTCTATGATTTTATCGCCTTGTAAATAGGATTGCGCACTAGGAGGAGGACCAACACACACGGCTTCATCTGCGTACCTTACAAAAGGAGCATTTCTGTCCGCTTCGCTATATATAGCCACGGTTTGAATCCCCATTTCTTTAGCACTTCGCATCACTCGTAATGCGATTTCTCCTCTATTGGCAATTAAAATTTTTTTCATAGCTAAGGTCAAATAGTTTTTACGAAGATAATAAAATGGTCCGCTTCATTTCATTTAATTATTAAATGGTTATATTTATTCAAACATAAAATCAATTTTTATTTTTTGAATTGTTTATATAATGCTTTCAATTTTTTTTGACAAAAGACCTATTTAATCCTTATAAAAAGTTTGGCACATAATAAAAATCTACTATATTTGCAGTCCAATTTTGAAATACTTATAAAAATTAAATATCTAATAATATGAAACGTACTTTCCAACCATCGCAACGTAAAAGAAGAAACAAACACGGATTTCGTGAGCGTATGGCTTCTGCAAATGGCCGTAGAGTTTTAGCTTCCCGTAGGGCTAAAGGCCGTAAAAAATTAACGGTTTCTAGCGAAAAAACTCATAAATAGTAGTTTTATTCTATAACAAATCAAAGCCTCCTGTAAAAACAGGTGGCTTTTTTAGTATATAATTACTTGTATCAATATTAATATATTTAATTAAGAAAAACAGCTATTCAACCTTTTTCTTGCCTAAAATTTTATTCATAGCCGACCATCGTCTCAATCGCTCTCCCAGTCAAAGGTATCGTTTTGAACAATATTTGAATTTTTTTCAATCAAAAGGGTTTGATTGGGAATTATCAGAAATTATTTCTGAAAAAGATGATTTGTTTTTTTATAGGCGAAATAATTATCTGAGAAAAGCATTTATTTTAATGAAATCCATCTTTATTAGATGGAAAGATTTAAGAAGAGCAAAAAACTTCGATGTTATTTTTATTCAAAGAGAAGCTTTGTTAATTGGATCATCTTTTTTTGAGAAAAGATTTTATAAAAGAAGTAAGGTCGTATTTGATTTCGATGATAGTATATGGTTATTAGATACATCTCCTGAAAATAAAAAATTTGAATTTTTAAAAAATCCGGATAAAACGAGTATTAATATTCGTCATGCTCACGCAGTAATAGCAGGAAATTCTTTTTTAGCAAACTACGCAATAAAATACAACAAAAACACGCATGTAATACCAACAACAATAGATGCCAATTTTCATGTTCCAAAGCCAGAGCTACGAAATCGAGAAAAAATAGTAATTGGTTGGAGTGGCAGCATTAGTACAATTAAGCATTTTGAAATTATTATTCCTGCTTTAATTCAAATTCAGGACAAGTATCCGAACCTTATAGAAATACATGTTATTGGTCAGGAATTATATGCCCATTCCAATTTAAATATTATCAATAAAACATGGAGTTCAAACACAGAGGTTGATGATTTAAATTGTTTTGACATTGGCATTATGCCTTTGCCAAATGATGAGTGGGTTAAAGGAAAATGTGGGTTAAAGGGTTTGTCATATATGGCCTGTGGAGTTCCTACTGTTATGAGTAATATTGGAGTTAATTCTGAAATTATTAAACATGGTAAAAATGGCTATTTAGCATCAACTTATGAGGAATGGGTGGATTGTATAATTACATTGATTGAAAATATTGAGTTAAGGAAACAAATAGGTGATAATGGCAGGCAAACTGTACTTGAACATTATTCAGTTGATGCTCATAAAGTAAACTATTTAGAGGTTTTGAATTCTCTTTTAAAATAGTAGATTTACTCTTTTTAAAAACGAAAATACAGTAAGAAATATGTTTTGAAATGAGTTGATAAACATATTTTATAATAATTAAGATTGAAAATTATTCTTATACACTAACAAACAATACATGCTTGATATGAAAAACACAGCTTTAACTCAAAAACACATTTCTTTAGGAGCGAAAATGGTTCCGTTTGCAGGATATAATATGCCGGTTTCTTATAGTGGATTAAATGATGAACATGCAAACGTAAGAAATGCGGTTGGGGTTTTTGATGTGAGTCATATGGGTGAATTTATCTTAAAGGGGGATAAAGCATTAGATTTAATTCAAAGAGTGACCAGTAATGATGCTTCTGTTTTAACGGATGGTAAAGCTCAATATTCTTGCTTGCCTAATAATGATGGCGGTATTGTTGATGATTTAATTGTTTACCGTATCGACGAAAAATCTTATATGTTAGTTGTTAATGCTTCAAATATTGATAAAGATTGGAATTGGATTAGTAAACATAATATTGATCATGTGGAGATGCATAATATTTCCGAAAAAACATCTTTATTAGCTATACAGGGACCAAAAGCAATTGATACTTTACAAAAACTGACTAGTATTAAATTAGCAGATATTCCTTATTACTCTTTTGTTAAAGGAACTTTTAACGGAATAGATAATGTGGTGATTTCTAATACGGGTTATACAGGTGCTGGAGGTTTTGAAATTTATTTTGAAAATGAATTTGCTGAAAAAATGTGGGATTCTATTTTTGAAGCTGGCTCAGAATTTGGCATTAAACCAATTGGATTAGGCGCTCGTGATACCTTACGTTTAGAAATGGGTTTCTGTTTATATGGAAATGATATAGATGATACAACCTCTCCAATTGAAGCCGGATTAGGTTGGATTACGAAATTCACAAAAGATTTTACAAACCGTGCAGCTATTGAAAAACAAAAAACAGAAGGTGTAACTAAAAAATTGGTTGGATTTGAAATGATTGAAAGAGGGATTCCACGTAACGATTACCAAATTGCAGATGCTAATGGAAACATTATTGGTAAAGTTACTTCTGGGACTCAATCACCAACTTTAAATAAAGCTGTAGGTATGGGTTATGTAAATAAAGATTTAGCTAAAGTTGACTCAGAAATTTTTGTTTTAATTAGAGATAAAGCCATTAAAGCAAAAGTTTGTAAAATTCCATTCTTAAAAAAGTAAGCATTATGAATATTAAATACAGTCGTATTTTAAGTTTCTTATAATTAAAATCAAATGTTTGTATTTAAAAGATAATTAATCTACAAAACACAACACATGAATATAGAAGTTTGTTATACGCCACAGGCTTATCATTTATTTCATAAAGATGACGCCATCGTCGTTGTAATAGATGTTTTAAGGGCAACATCTGCCATTGTTACTGCTTTTTTTAATGGAGTGAGTAAAATGGTGCCTGTGTCAACAGTTGAGGAGGCTAGAGAGTACCAATTAAATGGGTTTATGGCTGCAGCAGAACGTAACGGAGAGGTAATAGAGGGATTTGAGTTGAGTAATAGTCCGTTTGGTTACATGAATAATAAGGTTAAAGGTAAAACTATAGCTATTTCGACAACTAATGGCACTCAAGCAATAGAGGTTAGTAAGAAAGCTTCTAAAATATTAATAGGAAGTTTTTTGAATCTCGATGTTTTATGTGAATATTTAATTGCACAAAACAAAGATGTTATTTTGCTTTGTGCCGGATGGAAAAATAAATTTAATCTAGAGGATACTCTATTTGCAGGTGCTGTGGTAGAAAAACTCAGTAATGAAGTAGGAACAGATATAACATGCGATTCGGCAATAGCTTCTAAACATCTATATTCTATAGCTAAACAAGATTTATATTCTTTTTTAGCAAATTCATCTCATAGAAACCGTTTAGCTAAATTGGATTTAGAACGCGATGTTAAATATTGTTTAACCCCAAATCAATGCCCCGTGTTACCTATGATGGAAGGTAAATATTTAATTAAATTGTAATCATAAAACTTTTTAATCCTAAAAAAGTATTTTGTAGATGGAGAATATTCAAGGAATTGGTAAACGTAGTTCTTTACTAATTGATAATCAAATTTTAAGTTTAGTTATTTTGCCAACAGATGATAAAAAGAAAATTAATATCATGTTCTTATGGTTAATGGCTTGGTCTGTTAGTGGAGTAATTGTTTTGATTAATTACTTTAGTTTAACCCAAGACAATGCTAAATTATTTATTCTTATTTGGTTAGCATTTTGGGCTTATTTTGAATTTAAAATCATCAGAGTTTTTATGTGGAAGCGCTTTGGAAAGGAAAAATTATGGATTAAAAATGGCACTTTATTTTATCAGCAAGATATTAATGGTAAAGGTAAAATAAATGAATTTGATGTCAATTTAGTATCAAATTTTGATTTAATACCTTTAACAAAAGGAAGTATTGCTGATACGTTTAGTCAAACATTTTGGGTAAAAGGTGGTGAACGAATTCAATTTTCATGTCAATCAAAATTGATTAAATTTGGGATGCAATTAGATGACGAGGACTCAAAAACAATTATTTTAGTTATAAAAAAATTTTTAAAAAATACGAGTCATTAATTTTTCCAATTTTCGATTTTCAATTTTTCAAAAAACTCTTCTTCTTCAATTTCTTTTATACTTCCAGGCTGAAGGTCTCCTAAAGCTAAATCTTCAATAGAAATTCTAATTAAGCGTTTACAATGATGGTGAACGGATGAGACCATTTTACGTATCTGATGAAATTTCCCTTCTGTAAGAGTAATAGTCAGCCATGTATGAGGCAAATCTTCTCTAAATTCGTGACCTCTTTTGGGTAAATTTTTTGGTTTTTCAACTATTTCAACTTCACATGGGGAAGTGGTATAATATCCTCCACCTTTCACTCTAATTTTAATTCCGGTTCGTAGTTGAAATAGACTTTGTTCATTTACGAACTTTTCAACTTGAACTAAATAGGTTCTTTTATGTGGAGTTTGACTTTCAAATAGTAATTTTGTGACGCGTTTGTTTGTGGTCAATATAAGTAATCCTTCAGAATTATTATCCAATCGTCCAATAGCATGAGTTCCTTCAGGAAATGGAAAATTTAAATCTCCCAATAAATTCACCTTATCGGGGCTAATAAATTGAGAAACCATTTTATAAGGTTTGTTAATTATAAAATAACGGTTTTGAGTTGTATTTATTGGGGAAATCATTAAACTCTAACTCCAATAATTAAAACATCATCTACTTGTTCTAAATTTCCACGCCATTCTTCAATGGTTTGGTTGAGTTTTGTTTTTTGTTTTTCTATAGGCAAAGAACTGACTTCGGTAAGCAATTCTCTGAAGTTTCCAGCCATAAATTTTTTTCCTTTAGGTCCACCAAACTGATCGGCGTAACCATCAGAAAAAATATAAATAGTATCTCCTTTTTGTAATTGAATGGAATAATTTGTAAAATTTTGTTTTTCTCCGATAAACATTCCTACAGGGAATTTATCTACTTTATATTGTATTAATTGATTATCCCTAACAATATATAATGGATTGAATGCTCCTGCAAATTGCAGTTCCATGCTATCATAATTTAATGCACATAAAGTCATATCCATTCCGTCTTTCGTTTGTTTTCCGGAAGTTGTGTTTGTGTGCAAAGTATGAGCTACTCCATCATTCAATTTGTCCATAATAAATGAGGGCTCTATACTCAAGGTATTTTTAAGTATATCTTTTAATAAATTATGACCAACGATACTCATAAATGCACCTGGAACTCCATGGCCTGTACAATCTACAGCGGCAAAATATGTCCATGAATCTTTTTTATCAATCCAATAAAAATCACCACTTACTATATCTTTAGGTTTGTATAAAACGAAAGATTGAGGTAAGATTTGTTTGACCACGTTTTTTGGAGGTAAAATGGCTTCTTGTATTCTTTTGGCGTAATGTATACTATCTGTTACTTGTTTAAACAGAAGTTCTAATTCTCGTGTTTTAAATTCAATTTCTTCTTTTTGTTTTACAACTTCTTCTGTGCGTTCCTTAACTTTTTGTTCCAAGACGCGTTCATTTTCAGATAATCCATCACGCATTTTGAGTAATGCATGTCCTAAAGTATCGTCCTTACTTAAAGGATTAAAATCGGCTTCAAAATTACCTTTTCCAGTTTCCTTTGCAAATTCAGTAGTACTCTCCATTGATTCTACTAAACTATTCAATGCAATTCCCATCTCACCAATTTCGTCAGTTCTGTAACTAATTCTTTCTTTTGGCAAAATACCTAACCCCATAGAAAGAAGCATTTTTTTAAGATTTTGAATAGGCTTTGTAATTGATTGAGTTGTGAATATTGCTACTAATATTCCACCAATCAATAAACCAATACCCAAAAGTTTTACAAATCTGTCTAGAAAGTTAAAAGATTTAAACATTTGATCTGTTGTAGATTCTGCGTTTAGTTCTTTTTGAGCAATAAGGGAGTTTAATTGTTCATAAAGTAATTTGATTTTTTCCTGACTGTCTTCGAAATCTAAAGTTACTTCAAATTTAATATTTGGATCTTGATAGCTATCCCAAGAATTAAGTGGAGTCATTATTCTTTGTTCATAGAATTTAAATAATTCATCACTAATTAAAATTATTTTTTTAGCCTTTTCTTGTTCTTCTTTTGTCCAATCTTCCGATAAAACATTTAAATTGTCCTTTATATGAGGGTAGTCTCTGTTTATTAAATTTCTTAGTTCTGTTTTTGAAGGGTCATCATTATTAGATTGTAAATAAGTCCACTTTGTAATTAAGGTTTGTGATTTTTGTAAAATAAAATTGTATTCCTTTAACCCTGATACAGATGGGGTTACTTTACTTACTACAGAATCAGTTTGTTCTTTGCTTTTGGTAATGGTAACAACTGTGAAAATAAAGGCTACAAGAGTTAATAATAGCAATACTCCAAAACCTGTTCCTATTCGTCTTCCAATGGTAAATTTAAATCCCATAATTAGCCTTTTTATTTTTTATTTAAGGCCTCTTTCTTTTGTTTAAACTCATTTGCCTTTTCTTCATCCAATAAGGCTGAATATATACCTTCAAGACTTTCAAGAGCTTTTTCAGTATTTGGGTCTAGTTCATAGACTTTAATCATAAATGGTAATGATTGTTTGAATAATTTTTTAGCATTTTCTTGTATAATATCTAATTGAGCTAAATCCACATCATAATCCATCATGCGCATCAAGGTAGCTCCTTGATTATAATATAATATGCCTAAATTAATATTAGCGCTTATGTTTTTGCTGTCTATTTCTAATACTTTTTGTAATGATGTTTTTGCAATTTCTCCCTGTTTTTGATTGAAATTATTTTTCATGTATAAATCAGCAAAAATACTTCCCATCGTATTGTAATACTCAACATCCCGAGCTTTGAAGTCAAAGTCTTGATTTATAATCCGGGTAAAAGATTTATATTTTGAATAAAGTTTATCAGATTTAACATCATTCAAGGAGTCTTGAAGTAAAATGGTACTTAATTTGTAATAAATACCAGCACCATTTTTTATAAACGCATGATTATTTTCAGTGTAATTTTTGGCTGTATCTAACTTTATTGAAATCAATGCAGATGATAAAGAGGTGTCAAGTAAATTTATTTTTGATATATTGGATGTGCCAGATAGTTTGAAATTCTGTAGGTATGCATATGATCTAATATGCCAAGTATGAGGATCATTTTTAGTTTCAGCATCAATAATTGCATGCTCTAATAGTGCAATAGCTTCATTATATTTCTTTTCATTACATAGTTTTTGAGCTTTGAAAAGAGAATCTGATTGCCCGTATTGTTCATGGCAAACACCTAACATTAAAACGAACATTAGGAGTGTAATGTAACTTCTTATTTTTATATGTTTAAGCACCTTAAGCAAAATTAGTATATTTTTTAATCAACAGCAATAGCCAAACCACTTATCTCATCACCAGGTTTAAGACCTGCTTTTTTTGCATTACTTTGACTATATTCGAACGCTTGTTTGTTATCTGCAACTATAAAGTTTATGGCAGCTCCCTGTTTGGCAGCTCCCGTTTTTTCTGTTATTATTAAGGTTCCATTCCCTTTATACTTTGAGTTGGCATCCTTTAATAAGTCAGTAGATTCTTTTAATAGATAAATAATATGGGGTTTAATAGCTGGATCAAGAGATGTAGTAATTTTGATTTCCAATTTTTGATTTCCAATTTGTTTTGTGGAAGCCATTTTATTTAGTTCTTGATTTAAATTGACATTTGATCCCACGATCTGAATAATGAAATTTCCTGATTTCATTTTCTCAGGCCAATCAAACAGTTTGGTGAAATTGTATAAGAATACAGCTTTTCTTTTGGCATTTGTGTCATAATTTTGAGTTTGCTGAAAACTCAAAGTAGAGAAAGCCAACAGTATAATTAAGCTATATTTTATTAGTAGTTTCAAATTTTTATTTAAATAGTACTTTGTAACGCAAATATAATATTATCGTAATAGGAAACAAAAATTTCAGTTTGTTTTTGTAAAAGTTATTTAAATAAAAAACCCTTAATTTAATTAAGGGTTTTTAAATTCATAAATCTTTATAAATTATCGTAACTGGAAGTTTATTGGTAAATTAAAGAAAACAGAAACTGATCTACCATTTTGTTTTCCTGCTTTCCAGTTCGGCATAGATTTAACAACGCGAATAGCTTCACGGTCACACTCCGAGCATCCTGGAACTCCCTTTAATACATTAACATCTGTGATATGTCCACTTCCATTTACAACAAATTTCAAGAAACATTTACCAGATAATCCTGCTTCTTTAGCCATTTGAGGATACTGAATGTTTTTTTGAATATATTTCATCATCTCCATTGCACCACCTGGAAATTCAGGCATTTCTTCAACAACTGTAAAAATCTCAGGCGCCTTTTCTTCAATAACACCATTTCCTGTTCCTTCTGAGGGAACAACAACTGCATCTCCATCTCCTTCTTGTGTAACTGTACTTACATTTGTTTCGGCCAATTTATCTTGGGGTGGTGGTGGATCTGTTTCTACTGCGTCATCTTTTATAACAGGAGGTACGAATTTTACTGTTTCCATCACTGGTGGTGGTGGTGGCGGCGGCGGCGGCGGCGGTTCGTTTTTGTCGGCTGGAGGGGGTGTCAAATCTATGGTTGTCATATCCAACACGGGCTCTTTGACAATTTCATCCTCTTTTAAGCCTAATAAAAATTTCACACCTAATCCAATACCCACGGCCGCTATCATACTAAACAATATGAGCATGATGGTTCTGTCATATTTCTTACGAATTTGGTATGCTCCGTAAGCTTGATTTCTATCAGCGAATACAATATCATTCCTGTCTGCTGATTGTACATTATTCCATTTTTCCAAATAAAGGAGAAATGAAACAGCACCGATTAATATTACTAATATCCACAACATATTATTTAATTTTTTCTTGTAATAATGCGTACTCAGATGCCATCATCTCAACTCCTAAAACTCGTTTACCTACATTACATATTTTTAACTCATCCAGCATATCAATAGCATTTTTATAGGTTGCTTGATCGTCAGTTTTTATCAAAACGGTAATAGCCCTTGTATCAGCAGTAGCATCAACTGCCATACGATTATAGGTTGTGTCAGATAATAACTTTTTCTTATTTTTTTCAGTCAAACCCTTGATTTCATCAATGGCCCATTTATTTTGTTCAGTTAATAATTTATGAAGACCATCAGAGCTAAAATTTGTCTCTTTTAAGTCTGTAACGGGTTTTCCGTCTTTATTTCCTGGAGCATTAAATTGACCTACGTAATAAAAGATACGATCATCTTTTGTTAATAAAAATGTAACTCCATTTTTTACCTCAGGTGGGGGAGGGCTTCCTGGAGGTGGTTCGGCCGGCAAACTTAACTCCATACTTTTAGGTTTACTAAAGGTTGATGTTAAAACGAAAAACGTTAATAACAAAAACGCTAAGTCAACCATTGGAGTCATATCCACACGGGTACTTTGTTTTTTGGCTCTTTTCTTCCCTCCTTTACCATGCCCACCGCCACTGTCTGCTATTTCTGCCATATTAAATAATTTGGTTGTTTAATATTATTTTTTTGTTTCATTTGCTGGCACTGATGCGCCGCCTTCCATTGATGTGATCAAGTTGAACGTGTAAATTTTCATATCAGTAAAAGTTTTGAATACATCTTTTACATATATGTATTTAGCCTTTGCATCCGCCTTAATAGCATAACGAGGTTTTTCACCTTTAAACTCCTGTCCGGTTTCTTCTGCTTTACTTTTATTTCTCATGTAGATAGCATTCAACTCGGTAGCAGAAATTTGAATCCAATCTCTTAATTGATTATTAAGTGAATCCAAAGGAACACCTTTTTGTGGTTGAAATTTTAATCTTTCTGCTTCAGATGCATCTAAATATTTTGGTAAATCTTTAATATCTACACCAAAACTTGAGAGTCCACCAAATTTTTTAACATGGTCAGCATTGAATTTAACCCCGTATTTTTCACTCATTTTAGCTAGTGTATTAGTACGAGCTTCACCATTTCCTACTCCAAAAAATGACCTTCCAATATTATCAACTGTTATTAATACAGTGTTTTCGGGCAATGTTTTATCGGATACAGAAGATGGAGGATCTACAACTACAGGTTCTGCCATACGGAATGATGCTGTAAGCATAAAGAACGTAACCAACAAGAATGCTAAGTCAACCATTGGCGTCATGTCAATTGATGGGGCATGCGCAGCAACTTTTATCTTTCCCATATTTTATTTTTTACAAATTAATTTTAAACTTACTATCGAAAATCAATTTTTATTTTAAACAGGTTCACGAGATTGTGAAACCAGATAATCGATTATAGTAAATAAATTATTTTCCAGAAGATTGAAACTCTCCAATAATTGAGAATCCAGCTTCATCCATCGCATAAGTTAATTGGTCAACACGATTAGAAAATAAGTTGTAAAAAATAATAGCTAAGGCTGAAGATAAAATTCCCACCAATGTGTTTACTAAGGCTTCAGAAATACCAGTTGCTAGAGCAGCAGTATCAGGAGTACCAGCTGCAGCTAAGGCACCGAAAGCACGAATCATCCCTACAACTGTTCCAATTAAACCTACTAATGTTCCAATAGATGCACAAGTTGAAATAACACTCATATTTTTAGATAACATAGGTAATTCTAGCGCTGTTGCTTCTTCTAATGATTTAGAAATAGCAGCAACTTTTGATTCTTTGTCCATTGAAGCGTCATTTTGAACAAATTTATATTTAGCTAAACCTTCTCTAACAACATTACCTAGAGAGCCTTTTTGTTTATCACATTCAGCCATTGCTCCATCTAAATCTTTGTTTGAAATTAATTCTTTTATTTTCGCAACAAATTTATCGGTTTGGCCACGTCCATTTGCTTTTTGGATAGTAATAAAGCGCTCTAAAGCAAATGTTATTACAGTAAACAATGTACCTAAGAGTACAGGTACGATAAACCCTCCTTTGTACATAATACCAAAGAAATTGTGAGGATGTCCTTTTTCCGGACCTTCAGCATCAAAATTACCTGGATCCCCCAATACAAACTTATAAACGATGATACCAATTACTAAACAGATAGCAATTGCCATAGCAGACACGATGAACGGAAAACCGCCTGATGTTTTTTTGTTACTCATAATTGTTTTTTTAAATTAATTTCAGTTTTTTAGAATGAGGCCAAACATAGTAAAAAGGTTTTTAAATAACAATATGACAATACTATCTTTTTGTTAATGTTTAAACTTGTTAATTGATGTTTTTTTATTTTACTATACATTTTTGGTAACTTAACCGTACAAAAAACGAGAATTTAGCAATCTGATTTCAGTTTTTACCAAAATTAGTAAAGCATTAATTTATTTTTTCGGCAATCAAAAATTTAATTGTAAAATTTTTGCCAAAAGAAGATTAATACAAAAACAAAGAGATTTGATTTAAAATATGGATTTATAAACAAACGGTTGAAAATTCAGTTAATTATCACACAAGGATTTTGTTTAAATTTGACGTCTGTTAATTTAAATACCTAATCTGAATACCATTTTAAATAATTAAAAATATAAAAATCTAAAAAATGACAACCGATAAATTTGTTTCCCGTCATAATGGTCCACGTGAAAATGAAATTAAACAAATGTTGGCTAAAGTTGGCGTAACATCTGTTGATGAATTAATTAGTCAAACTGTACCTTCAGGTATTCGTTTAAAACAACCATTGCAAGTAGCACCTGCTATGAGCGAGTATCAATATGCGAAGCACTTAAAAGTCTTAGGTAAAAAAAACAAGGTATTTCGTTCATACATTGGTTTAGGATATTATAACACCATTTTGCCAGCAGTTATTCAACGTAACATATTAGAAAATCCAGGTTGGTACACAGCCTATACGCCTTACCAAGCAGAAATTGCGCAAGGACGTTTAGAAGCGATTTTAAATTTCCAAACTATGGTTATGGATTTAACAGCTATGCCAATTGCTAATGCATCGTTATTAGATGAGGCAACAGCTGCTGCTGAAGCTTTATTTATGTTTTATAGTAACCGTAGCAAAGCAAAAATTGTAAACGGTGGAAATAAATTCTTTATCAGTGAAACAGTTTTTCCTCAAACAATTGATGTGGTGAGAACTCGTGCAGTTCCTTATGGCATTGAATTAGTAATTGGTGATGCTAATACTGTTTCATTAGATAATTCATTCTTTGGTGCCTTAATTCAATACCCAGATATTAATGGGGAAATCAACGATTATAAAACATTTGTTGCTAACGCTCATGCTAAAGAAGTTCAAGTAGTAGTGGCTACTGATTTATTAGCCCTAGCATTATTAACTCCTCCAGGGGAATGGGGAGCTGATTGCGTTGTAGGTAACTCTCAACGTTTTGGTGTGCCATTAGGATATGGAGGACCTCATGCTGCCTTTTTTACTTGTAAAGAAGATTACAAACGTTTAATTCCAGGACGTATTATTGGTGTATCGGTTGATGCTCAAGGAAATACTGCATTACGTATGGCTTTACAAACACGTGAGCAACATATCAAACGTGATAAAGCAACATCTAATATTTGTACAGCGCAAGCGTTGTTAGCAATTATGGCTAGTATGTATGCTGTGTATCATGGCCAAGAAGGCATTAAAGCGATTGCTCAAAGTGTACATAATGCCACTAACTCTGTTGCAGAAGCATTAAGAGGATTAGGATTTAACATTAAAACAAAAATATATTTCGATACGATTATTGTTGAATGTGATGCAGCTAATGTTATTGCAGCTGCTGAAGCTAAAGAAATTAATTTTCGTTTTGTAGATGTTAAGCATGTTGCTATATCGTTGGATCAAACTATTGAACAAAATGACTTAAATGATATCGTTTCTGTTTTTGCTGGCACTACTAAAGAAATAATTTACAAATCTTCAGATTTGATAAAATCGTCAATCTTAAATCGTCAATCATCATTTCTTACTCACCCAACATTTAATTCTTATCATAGTGAGAGTGAAATGATGCGTTATATTAAACGTTTAGAAAATAAAGATTTGTCATTGGTACATTCTATGATTTCTTTAGGTTCTTGTACCATGAAATTAAATGCGGCGTCTGAGTTATTACCTTTAACATGTCCTGAGTTTGCAAACATTCATCCATTTGTTCCAGCTAATCAAGCATTAGGTTATGCTGAGTTAATTGAGCAATTAAATAAAGATTTATCAGAAATTACTGGTTTTGCTCGCATGAGCTTTCAACCAAACTCAGGTGCTCAAGGCGAGTATGCTGGTTTAATGGTGATTAGGGCATATCATATTGCACATGGAAATGCTCATCGTAATGTCGCATTAATTCCATCATCTGCTCATGGAACAAATCCAGCATCAGCTGCAATGGCAGGTATGCAAATTATTGTAACGAAGTGTGATGAAAAAGGAAACATTGATTTAGCAGATTTACGTGCTAAAGCAGAACAACATAAAGATAATTTATCTTGTTTAATGGTTACTTATCCATCTACTCATGGTGTTTACGAGGAGTCTATAACAGAGATTACTAAATTAATTCATGATAATGGTGGATTGGTATACATGGATGGTGCCAATATGAATGCTCAAGTTGGGTTAACATCTCCTGGAAACATTGGTGCTGATGTATGTCATCTTAACTTACATAAAACATTTGCTATTCCTCACGGTGGTGGTGGTCCTGGCATGGGACCAATTGGAGTAGTTGAAAAACTAGTTCCTTTCTTGCCTTCACATAAAATTGTTAATACAAGCGGAGATAAAGGCATTACAGCAGTATCTGCTGCTCCTTATGGTAGTGCTTTAATTTTGTTAATCTCTTATGGTTACATTAAAATGTTGGGAGGTGAAGGATTAAAACAAGCGACGGAGATAGCAATTTTAAATGCTAACTACATGAAGGAAGTATTATCAAGTAGCTACAAAATTTTATATACAGGTAAAAACGGACGTTGCGCTCACGAGATGATTTTAGATTGCAACGAATTTAAAATGGCTTCAGGTGTTGAAGTAGCGGATATAGCAAAACGTTTAATGGATTATGGATTCCATGCACCAACTGTTGCTTTCCCTGTAGTTAACACGTTAATGGTGGAACCAACCGAATCTGAGTCAAAAGCGGAGTTAGACCGTTTTTGTGAAGCGATGATTTCTATCCGTAAGGAAATTAAAGAAATTGAAGAAGGTGAATTTGACAAAGTCAATAACGTGATTAAAAATGCACCGCACACTTGTAAATTAGTGGTTGCTGATAATTGGGAAAAACCATACTCTCGTCAAAAAGCAGCATATCCTTTAGCTTGGGTGCGAGATAATAAATTTTGGCCAAGTGTTGCGAAAGTAGACAACGCTTACGGTGATAGGAATTTGGTTTGTTCTTGCGCTCCCATAGAAACATACATGGAAGAAGCGGTTAACGCTTAGTTTAAAGCCTCTCTTTTGAGAGGCTTTTTTGTTATATAATATTTCCACAACACACAATAACAATAGGATTAATTCATGAAAAAGATATTTCAATTTAACTGGCTCAACTTTATCACGTATTTAGTTCAAGTTTTCTTGTTTTTTGTGTTGTGTATTTATTTAATGGATCCAAAACATCAAACACGCTCCGGTAATCCGGATGCTGCTCTTGGAGAAGCTGCTGGAGCATTAGGTGCATTAATCATGTTCGTTTTTTTATTTATATTGTTTCTTATTACTTGTATAATTTATTTGGCATGGTTACGAAAAACAAAAGCAAAAAAAGGAGTTTTAATTTTTATCAATACCGTTGCTTTTTTGCTTTTAGCATCTCAGGTATATGAGGCATCACCCTATTTGATGAAAGAATCAAAGGATGGCTATTTTTCGATGATTAATGGATACCACAGAAATCAATATATTGTTGGAAAAGATGATTACAAAAAAATAAATCTGAATGGTTATAAAGTAAAATTGTTTCTTTGTTCAAAAGACACGAATCTGATTTCTGTTCGAGATACTATCAGTGAAAGTAAAAAAGAAAAATTTTATTTACTTCGAGGTTCAAGTGTAAAAGAAGTAGAAAAGAATAACGTAATAAACTTACTAAATCATCTAAACTTTGAAGAACAAGAAATTTTTAGCGAGGATAGTAGACGTCGCCCATTGGTCGTAATAACTGAAAATAATCAAAACAAGCAAAAATTTGGTCGAACGTTTATTGATTTTGATAATAATCCTTTTAATTCAGAAAATTTACCCAAGGTCACTTTTTGGAATGAACTAGAAAATACAAATAATGTGGCAGAATTAAAAGGATTTAAGCAGTTTACACCAATTGAAGAAACGAGTAAAATTGATAAAAACGGAACCCTATATTTTCTCTTTTGGCATTTATCAAACCAAGGGGCTGCTATGCTTTGGAATGGCGATTATACTCATGAGTCTAGTTTGTTCCTTGCGATTCGAAAAAAGGGAGAAAAGATAGCAGTAAGGGAGGTAAATTTAGATGCTTTGCCAAATTCAGAACGTGCTATTTTTTACGACGGTATATCCATCGAAAATTTAATTGTGAGTGGTAACTATTTTTACATACTTGTTGATGGTAAATTGTATTACCACCAAATAGGAAATTGATAAATTTAGGTAAATACGACTATGTGAGACTGTAACTATTTTTAATTACAATACATGCCATGCAAATTACCGAAGAATAACCAAACGATTCGCATCTAGCTTAATAAAAATAAAAAGCAAAATTGTAAAAGACCATAAAGAAGACCCTCCATAGCTAAAAAATGGTAGTGGAATTCCGATAACAGGTACCAAACCAATTGTCATCCCTACATTAATAGCTAAATGGAAAAATAAAACTGATGCGACTCCGTAACCATAAATTCGACTAAATGGTGAGCGTTGGCGTTCTGCCATCATGATAACCCTAATAATCAAAAATAATTCTAGCATTATCACTGAACTTGTTCCAACAAAGCCCCATTCTTCGCCAACCGTGCAGAAAATGAAATCAGTGTCTTGTTCAGGCACAAAATCATATTTAGTTTGTGTTCCTTGTAAGTAGCCTTTTCCGAAAAAACCACCTGATCCAATAGCTATTTTGGCTTGATTGACATTATAGCCTTCTTTTTTTAAATTAACAGTCCCTCTTCCTAATAAAACGTCAATTCTAGTTTTTTGATGTGGTTCTAGGTGATCATAAACGTAATTGGTAGCTAATACAACTCCGCTAGCACTTGCAAAAATGAGAGAAACGATGATGAAATGTTTTAATGATCGTTTTATAAAAAGAAAAGCTAAACAGGCGATGACCGCTAGAAGAGTGATTAACGTATTTGAAGCAATGACTAATGATAAAACAAATAATAAAGTTGACAATAAACCTACTATAAGAAAATTTACAGAAAGACCCTCTCTATATAATGTAATAATAAATGCGATAAATACTAGAGCTAGTCCTGTTTCATCTTGTAGTATTTTGATAATGAGTAAAGGAAGGCTTAAAATAATAACCGCATATATGGTGTTTTTATAATTTTTGATGAGATCTATAAATCTATTTTTTCGCGATAATTCAACTTCTATATTGACATTACTTAAATATTTAGCTAGCGCTAAATTTGTTGCAAATTTCATAAATTCAGCAGGTTGTATCCCAAAAGACCCAAACCTAAACCAAGATCGACTGCCTTTAACTTCTCTGCCTAAATATGGCACAGCAATACATGCCAATAGAAGAAAGCCATAAAAAAAATAGGAGAATACTGTATAAAAACCCGCATCAATAATTAAAATGACTGTAGCTATAAAAAAAGCACTTCCTATCCAAACTAATTGCATACCATATTTTTGAGTAGTGTCAAATATGTTTTTATGCTCTTCATTGTAAACAGCTGCATAAATATTCAACCATCCCATAAATACTAAAATAACATAGATAAATACGGTTAATTTGTCTATGCCATAAAATATACTATCCTCTTCCTTTCTCAATGTCTTTTTTTAGTTTTTGTTTTCTTTTCTGATACGTGATTTGCTCCAATAAGATTGGCTTCCATCATTCTTTTTTCTATTTCCGGACGAGTTACTTTACCTGTTAAATATTTCTCAATCATTAAACTTACTATTGGAGCACTCCATGTACCCCCAAAACCAGCATTTTCTACAAAACAAACCATGGCTATTTTTGGCTTGTCTCTTGGAGCAAAGGCCGAAAATACTGCGTGATCCTTACCATGAGGATTCTCTGCGGTTCCGGTTTTTCCACACGCTATGATACCTGGAATCTTTGAAGCGGTAGCAGTACCCGCATCAAAGCATTTTTGCATACCGTCTAATACATTGTTGTAAGCTTCTTGATTTTGAACGTATGTATAATTTTTCTTTTTATATTTTTCGTCTAATTTTTTCTCCACACCAACACCTTTAATACAGTGTGGCGTATAAAAATAACCGCGATTTGCAATACTAGCTACAACATTCGCCATTTGTAATGGAACTAATGTTAGCTCAGCTTGACCTATACCAAGTGATACAACCGTATTGCTACGCCAATGATTTTTACCGAAAATCTTGTTGTAATATTTTATAGAAGGAACATTACCTGGTTTATCGAATGGTAAATCAGTTCCTAATTTCGTATTTGGACCAAATGAACGAACGGCATCCCTCCAATGATTGTATCCATCTTCAAAGTTTGGGAATTTTTTTTGATCAACAATTTCTCTAAACACGTAGCTATAGTATGAGTTACAAGAGGTAGCAATGGAACCGGGTAAATCTGTAGATGGATGTGGGTGGCATTTAGGACGTCCGCCCATAGGAGGATAACCCCCGTGACAAGGATAAACTGTAGATCTAGTAATCAGTCCATCTTGTTGTGCAATAAGCGCATCAATAAGTTTAAAGGTTGAGCCAGGAGGATACATCGCGGTTAGAGCTCTATTAAATAGGGGTAGATTTAAAGAATCATAGTATAATTTGGTGTAATTTTTTGTTCGTTCTTTTCCGCCCACAAGTAAATTTGGATCGTAAGAAGGACTTGAAATTAAACATAAAATTTCCCCTGTACTAGGTTCTATACCAACAATTGCACCTTTTTTACCTTTCATTAGTTTTTCTCCATACTCCTGTAAATCGATATCTATACTACAAAACAAAGGTTTCCCAGCAATTGCTGCGGTATCATACAATCCATTCATATACCGACCTTTAGTTTTATTGTGAACATCGACCATAACAATTTGCTTCCCTTTTACCCCTCTCAATTGTTCCTCATATGAACGCTCTATTCCACTAATTCCGATATAATCTCCCTCTAAGTAATAACTGTCTTTAGCTGCCTTTTCTTTACTGACTTCGCCAACATAACCAAGTAAATGGGCTGCTATTGGTCTAGGATATCTTCTTACAGTTCTAGACTGAACATCAAATCCTTTAAACCTGTATAGTTTTTCTTGTAATGCCGCATATACTTTATTTGAAAGTTGCTTTTCAAATATACTTTCTTTACGAGGAGAGTTAGGGGCTTGGCAAGCCTTTTTCATTTTTCGTAAAAATTCGTCTTTACTTATTTCGAGTATTTGACACAAGGCCATTGTGTCGCAGCCTTTGGCAAGTTTTGGCGTTACCAATAAATCATAGGATAGTACGTTTTGAACTAAAAGTTTTCCATTTCTGTCGTAGATATATCCTCTTAATGGATACTCAGTCCTATTTCTAAAAGCATTATTTCTTGCATCTAGTTTATATCTATCATCAATAATTTGTATGTAAAACAAACGTAAGATGTATATAATGGCTACAAAAATAAAAAAACCACTTATTATAAATTTTCTATCTGCTAAATGAGAATTTTGATTCATTATTTGTTTCGATCAGTTTTGTAAAATAGAAATTGAACAATGTAAACAAAACAAAATGTACCAAATGAACTTAAAATAACCCTTAGCAGAGTCTTGAAAAATTCATTGAATCGGAATATTTCTAAATAAAAGAAGAATAGGTTATGAACAAAAATAATCAGAGCTGAGTAGGTAATAAACCAAATGGGCCCCATTGAATCGACATTTGGAATCATACCTTGGTCATAACCTTCTCTAGGCGATAGTAATTTTAAGATGTAATATCTAAGATAACCTATTAAGCTACAAGCAGCGGCATGCATACCGGCAGTATCATAAAACATATCAATAGTTAAACCTGTTATAAAGGCTATGATAAGTACAAGTAATTTTGGAGTTTCAAATGGGAGTAATAAAATAAATAATATATAGGGAAATAAAATAATATAAGAACCGAGACGTATATTCTGAACAATTAATACTTGAAGGAGTATTAATATAATAAACCGGATAATTATTTTAATTAAATTAACGATCACTTTGAATTTGGGATTTAAGTTCTAAGCTATCTCTTTCAGCTTTATAATTGTTTTTAATCACTGAAACATGGTTTATTTTTTTGAAATCTGCACTTAATCTTACTTTTACCGAATAAAATGATTCATTGGCCTTTTGCTCAAAACTTTCAACAAAACCGACCAAAATTCCTTCAGGGAAAATACCTGACAGTGAACTTGTAATCACCGTATCTCCTTTTTTTATTTTAGCATGAGTAGGAATATCTGTTAAATTTGAAAAGCGATAATCTGAACCGTCCCAAATTAAGGGGCCAAAAATACCATCTTTTTTTAGTTGACAGTTAACCCGCACGTCTTTGTGCAAGATGGACATGGCCGATGAAAAATTTTCCGAAACATCTTTTACTATTCCAACAATACCATCAGTTGTTATAATTGCCATATCATGCGTAATACCTTGTGCAGAACCGATGTTTAATGTCAAATAATTACTGCGTTTGTTGATGGTATTGTTAATGACTTTTCCTGACATGAATTCGTATTCCTGCTTATAAAGCGTATCATTTTTTACATAGGTTTTGAGTGGTATTGCCGCATATCCTAATTTAATACGGTTGATTAAATAGGTATTCATTCTTGCTAAACGCTCATTTTCGTCTTTTAATAAAAGATATTCCTTTGCGTTTGTTTGCAATTCATATATTTTGGAGCTAATCTCGTTAGATGAATTTAATAAACTTGAACCTTGATAACCATTATTTTTAATTAATAGCACACAACATATACACTCTAATAATAAGAATATGAAAAAGAAATTATTCTTATATAAGAAAATCAGAATGTTTTTCATTTTCTAGTCCTAGTGAGTAAAATACGGGGTCTGAATTACGCGTTTTTGTTACCGTTTTTGTTGTAATTATTTAATTAAGAATGGGAATTTGTGTACATTTTTTAAGGCAATTCCTGTACCTCTAGCTACTGCTCTTAATGGATCTTCACACACATGAACTGGTAATTTTGTTTTTAAGGATATACGAGTATCAAGACCTCTTAATAACGATCCTCCACCAGCCATATAGATTCCCGTTCTATAAATATCGGCTGCCAACTCCGGAGGAGTTAATTCTAAGGCGTTTAAGATAGCTTCTTCTATTTTTGAAATAGATTTATCTAAACAATGTGCAATTTCAACATAGCTTACAAATACTTCTTTAGGAATTCCACTCATTAAATCTCTTCCCTGAACAGCAAAATCAGCAGGAGGATTTTCTATTTCTGTCATTGCAGCACCCACTTCAATTTTAACTTGTTCAGCACTTCTTTCTCCAATTAAAATATTATGTTGACGACGCATATATTCTTCAATATTAGCATTAAAATCATCACCAGCAATACGGGTTGATCGATCACAAACAATACCACCCAATGCTATTACGGCAATTTCGGAAGTACCCCCACCAATATCAATAATCATATTTCCCATTGGCTCTTCTACATCTATTCCCATACCAATAGCGGCAGCCATAGGTTCATGAATCATGTATACTTCTTTGGCACCAGCATGTTCTGCACTATCACGAACTGCACGTTTTTCTACTTCGGTAATACCACTTGGAATGCAAATTACCATTCTTAAAGAAGGTTTGAAGAAACGATTTCCTGGATTAATCATTTTAATCATTCCTTTAATCATTTCTTCTGCAGCTTGGAAATCTGCAATAACACCATCTCTTAAAGGACGAATTGTTTTGATGTTTTCATGGGTTTTACCATGCATCATCTGTGCTTGTTTACCAACAGCAATTACCTTTCCAGAAGTCCTGTCAACAGCAACAATACTAGGTTGATCTACAACAACTTTCTCATTGTGAATGATAATCGTGTTAGCAGTTCCTAAGTCGATTGCAATATCTTGTGTTAAAAAATCAAATAAACCCATATAAGTTTGTGTTTAGTTATCAGTGTTTAGTTAAGAATGACCATTGTTTGTTAATATTCAAGGATCAAAATTTCAAAAATTGTTGTTGTATTAGTGTTTAAAATGTCTAGTTCCGGTAAATACCATACTCATGTCATTATTATTACAGTATTCAATGCTGTCTTTATCTTTTATAGATCCTCCTGGTTGAATAACTGTATCTATTCCAACCTGATGTGCAATTTCTACACAGTCTGCAAATGGAAAAAAAGCATCACTGGCCATTACTGCACCTTTTAAATCAAATCCAAAACTTACCGCTTTATTAATGGCTTGTTTTAATGCATCTACGCGAGATGTTTGACCTGTACCACTTGCTATTAATTGATTGTTTTTTGCAATAACAATGGTGTTTGATTTAGTATGTTTAGCTAGTTTATTAGCAAATAATAAATCTTTAATTTGAGATTCGGTTGGAGCGAGAGTAGTAACTACCGTTAAATTATCAGTGGTTTCACTTACTACATCTTTATCTTGTTCAATAACACCGTTAAGCAATGTTCTGATTTGTTTATTAGGTAAAACAGTCGTTTTTTGAACTAAAATAATGCGATTATTTTTTGATTTTAATAATGTTAAGGCAGTGTTAGAATAACTAGGCGCAATAACAACTTCACAAAATAATTTATGAATCTCTTCTGCAGTTTCAAAATCAATTTCCGTATTACTGATTAAAATACCACCAAAGGCAGAAACAGAATCTCCAGCTAACGCATCCAAATATGCGTCTAATATTTTCGGACGACTAGCCACTCCACATGCATTGTTGTGTTTTAAAATAGCAAATGTTGGTTCCGTTTTAAAATCTGCCATTAAATTAACAGCAGCATCTACGTCAAGTAAATTATTATACGAAAGTTCTTTTCCGTTTAATTTTTCAAATAGTTCGTTTAAAGGACCATAAAAAACGCCCTTTTGATGTGGATTTTCGCCATATCTTAATGTAACACCATTTTCAAAACTGTTTTTAAGTACAGGCAATTGTTCGGTAACATTGAAATAATTAAATATGGCAGAGTCGTAATGGCTGCTCATAGCAAAAGCTTTCGCTGCAAAGGTTTTACGATCTGACAAAGAAGAAAAACCATTTTTATCGTTAAGCAAATTTAATAATGAGGAATAATCATTTCTTGATGAAACAATCACTACATCATTATAATTTTTAGCAGCCGCTCTTATTAGAGAAATACCACCTATATCAATTTTTTCAATAATATCTTCTTGCGAAGCCCCACTTGCCAATGTTTCTTCAAATGGGTATAAATCTACAATTACTAAGTCTATTGTAGGGATTTCATGTTGCTCCATTTGAGCAACATCTGTATCTAATTCTCTGCGACCTAGTATGCCACCAAATATTTTAGGGTGTAATGTTTTAACTCTGCCTCCTAATATTTCCGGAAAAGAGGTTAATCCTTCAACTGATTTAACAGGCGTATTAAGATTTTCTATGAAAGTTTGAGTACCACCTGTGCTATAAATGGTGACACCTAATTCATTTAATTTTTTAATAACAGGTTCTAAATTATCCTTGTAATATACTGAAACAAGGGCACTATTTATCTTTTTCAAATCGCTCATAAATTCTAGTAAAACACAAAGATAATTGTTCATCTTGCTTGTAGGCTATTTGTTGAAAAGTGCTTAAAAATCAATTGATAATTAACATATTTACGTTTTTAGTAGGTGACTTTAATGGAAATACTTCAAGATTAAAGTCTTTTTACTAACTTTAGAGTATGTTTAATCAATTAGAATTAATCGATAGGCAATTATTTTTGATGCTTAATGGCCTTCATACTTCTGAGTTTGATAATGTGATGTATTATATTTCTCAAACTTGGGTATTTACACCTTTATTTTTATACTGGATATATCTAATATTTCTCAATATGGGAATCAAGAAGACGTCTATTTTACTAATTGGAGTTGCATTATTGGTTGTTTTTACGGATCAAACGTCTAATCAAATTAAACATGCGACCAAACGATACAGGCCTACTCATAACATTGAGATTGGATCTAAAGTTCATATTGTTCGGGAATATAGGGGTGGCAAATATGGTTTTTTTTCAGGCCATGCAACCAATTCTTTTGGTATTGCCATGTTATTGTGCTTAATTTTTAATAAGAAATCATTAATTTTTAGGGCTTCTTTTTTTATTTGGGCCTTTTTAACGGGATATTCTCGTATTTATTTAGGCGTTCACTATCCTTCTGATGTTTTTGTTGGTATGTTGGTTGGACTGGTTTGGGGATTTATAGTGTATCAATTGCTCCAATATATTTTTAATAAAAAATTCAATGAAGCTGTTAGTATTTAGTTTTTTTTTGTCTCTAGCGTTTTATGGACAATTACCAAAATCTGAAATATGGTTATTTCAGTTAGCAAAAAAAAACAATCAGTTAACATATTCAAAACCATTAAATATTACAAATAACGTTGGCTATAATAATCAACCTTGTTTTTCTTCGGATGGAAAGTTTATTTATTACGCTAGAACTGGTAATCTTAATCAAGTTGACATTTATAAGTATGAAGTTTTAAAAAAGATAACCATTAATCTTACTAATTCCGAAGTCAGCGAATATTCTCCAAATTTGTTGCCTGATGGGAGTAGTTTTAGCTCAGTAGTAGTAGAAAAAGATTCAGCTCAACGAATTTGGCAATTTCAAATTGACGGAACATTTTATAAAATATTGCATGAACAAACAGACTCAATAGGTTATTATTGTTGGTTGAATTCAGACACAATGCTTTATTATAAATTAACCAAACCCCATTCTTTAAGGTGTTTAAATGTGAAAACCAATGAGGATGTATGGATTTGCAATGACCCGGCCCGCTCCTTCAGAAAAACAACTAATACTTCTCAGTTTATTTATGCTGTAAAAGATTCAACTGGTTTGCAGTTCAGAATTTATAATTCAGTTTTGAGAAAAAGTACGTCATATGCTTTTCGTTTTGGATTACATGAAGACTTTATTTGGCATGACGAATTTGGTTTGGTTAAATCGGAAGGTGCAAGCTTAATAAGATATAATGAAATAAAAGGAATATGGGAAGAATTGATTTCTTTTGCTCATCTCGGTATTAATAACATAACTCGCTTTGTGTTTGATAAAAACACGAAACAATTAGCGTTAGTTAATGATTTATAGATAAATCCTAAACATTAAGAATGTTAGCCATTATTTATTTTATATTTTTTTGTTTGTGGATTAGGAAGGTAGCTTTTTTTAAAGATGAGCATTTATCTATAAAATTTATCTATGTAATTTTAATTGTAAAATGTTTAGGCTGTATAACCTATTATTGGGTATATTTCTGTTATTACCCTGCCGGTTTTAATGGAGATAGTGCATCCACATTGCATGATGCGAAAGTGATGTATGAAGCATTACCCAGTAAGCCGTTTGATTACTTAAAAATGGTTTTAGGTTTACATTCTGATGCGGATACAGATCCTCTTTATGAACCCTATTTTACTCGAATTGAAAAATGGGGAAGGGCAGACATTACCTCTGATTTTTTTTTAAACGATAATCGAACTCCAATTAGAATTAATGCTTTGATTATGATGTTTTCATTTGGAAGCTACGCTGTTCATGCTTTAGTGATGATTATATTGTCTTTTATAGGACAATTTGCCATTTATAAGGCATTTAAAAAATATGTTAGAAATAAAGAGTCTCTATGGGCATTGATTATATTTTTCACACCTTCTATTTTATTTTGGACATCTGGTATATTAAAAGAGCCGATTGCCATTTTTTTATTAGGAATACTGATATACGTTTTCTTTAAGATTTTCATTAATCATCAGTTTACAAGTAAGCATATTTTCATTGGTTTTTTTTCAGTTTTATCATTTTTTATTCTTAAACCTTACATTCTTATTTTAACACTCATACCTTTGTTAGTGTTGGCCTTAGTTCATTTTTTTAAGCCTAAAAGGCTTGCATTGTTTTATTTATTATTTTTTGTCGTTACATATGGTGCCGGGGCTTTGATTTTGAAATTTATTTTTAATAAAGATGTTATTCATACGATTGTGGTTCGTCAAAATGATTTTATAAATTTAAGTAAGGGCGGCATTTTTTTTATTAACGGAGAACATTATGTAAGATTAGATCATAGAGCAGTTAACCAATATGAATTAGTGGATTCGGCAAAACAGTTATATCGTATTAAACCACACACAACTCTGATGTATTGGAATGTGAAAAATTTAAATGACACAACATTTGTTTATGACAATAAGGATACATCCTTATTCAGGCTCGTTAGTTCTTGTTCTCCTTCAGGTTCAGCTATTAGTATGCATCGGTTAGAATATAGTATACAATCATTTACTCAACTACTTCCTATATCTTTTTACAATGTATTGTTTAAGCCATTTTTTTATGATAGTCATTCTATTCTCGAATTAATGGCTTCTTTTGAAAATTTATTATTTATATTGTTTTTTATTTTGTGTTTTATTTTTAAATCAAAAGAAAAACCAGATCAATCTATACTTTGGTTTTGTGTTTTTTTGGTATTGACATCTTTTATTTTAATAGGATTAACGACTACAGTTATGGGCGCTATTGTTAGGTATCGCATTCCATTTATCCCATTTTTATTAATAATTCCTCTTTTATATTTAGACGAATCAGTATATCATAGATTTCGTTTATTTAGAAAAAAATGCTAATTGGCTACTTTTGTTTAAGGTTAAATAAATAATTATGAGTTTTGTTTTGAATAAATTATTTCGTAGAAAATCAGTTTCTGCTGTTACAGAAGTTGAAGGAGTCGATTCAGGATTACACAGAGTGTTAACTGTGAGAGATTTGACTTTGTTTGGTATTGCTGCCATTATAGGAGCAGGAAGTTTTAGTAGTATAGGATCTGCATGTTTTTCGGGTGGTCCTGCTGTTATTTTTTTATTTATAATTTGTGCGGTTGCTTGTGGTTTTACGGCCATGTGTTATGCTGATTTTTCAACTCGGGTTTCTGCATCAGGAAGTGCTTACACATATGCTTATGTTTCTTTTGGCGAAATCGCTGCTTGGATTATAGGATGGGCATTATTGATGGAATATTCTATTGGTAATATTTATGTAGCATTTTCATGGAGCGGTTATTTTGTAAATTTGATTGAAACATTTGGATGGCATATACCGTTATGGTTAACCACTAATTATTCTGATGCTCATCAGGCATTTTTAGATGGTATAGTTGGAAAATTATATGATGCTTGGGATTTAGCACCTACCATTTTTGGTGTTAAGATTATTTTTGATTTACCTGCAACTATGATTAATGTTTTAGTGACTTGTCTCGTATACCTTGGAACAAAAGAGTCAAGAAATATAAGTAACGTGATGGTAATTGTTAAATTGGCTGTTATCTTATTGGTTATTGTGGCAGGGATTTACTATATAGATATTGATAATTGGACACCTTTTATGCCAAACCATTTTAGCGGCGTGATGGCCGGAGTATCAGGTGTGTTTTTTGCTTACATTGGTTTTGATGCGGTTTCTACTTTAGCCGAAGAGAGTAAAAATCCACAACGAGACTTACCAAGGGGAATGATTTATTCTTTGATTATATGTACAGTTATTTTTATTGTGTTGGCTTTAGTTTTAACGGGGATGGTCTCATATACAGCACTCAATGTAGCTGATCCATTGGCTGAAGTATTTGCTTTAAAAGGAGTTAAATGGATGTTATTTATTGTTTCAATTGCTGCAGTGGTGGCTATGACGAGTGTAATTTTAGTGTTTCAGATGGGACAACCTCGAATTTGGATGGCTATGAGTAGAGATGGTCTCTTGCCTCAGAAATTTTCTAAAATACATCCAAAATATAAAACTCCTGGCTTTTCTACTTTAATGACGGGTTTGGTAGTTGGTGTCCCTATTTTGTTTACCACTCCAAAATTTGTTTTAGATTTTACTAGCATAGGAACTTTATTTGCATTTGTGATTGTTTGTGGTGGAGTATTAATATTGCCTAGAGACAATAATTCAAGAGAAAAAGGCAAATTTAAAATGCCTTATATTAATGCTAAGTATATTGTTCCGGTAATTACATTGGTAGCATTTATACTAATTTTTTCAAATCATATAGGGTTGGTTATAAATGAAGATCAATCTTATAATTTTCCAATGATTATTTTTTACATTGTTTGGATACTGATAGCTATATTATCATACAAGAAAAATTATTCATTAATTCCTGTGCTAGGTTTATTGTCTTGTTGTTATTTGCTAACTGGTATGGGTTGGACAAATTGGTTGATGTTTTCTGTATGGTTACTAATTGGCTTAGTTTTTTACTTTATATATGGTTATCGTAAAAGCAAACTGAACGTTTAGTGTAAAATATTATTCAATAAATAAGTTTAGTTTTTTCGATAAGTTATACATTACATTTCGATAAGTGTAGCCAAACTATTTACTATTTTATTAGTAGCTCCGGTATTTTTTAAAATATAATTTTTAGCAGAATGAGAGGATTGATTTAATAAGTCTTTGTTATTAATAAATCGGTTTAATTGATGTGTTAATTCTAAACTATTGTTTACTACAAACCCGACATTTAAATCAATTACTTCAAATGCTTCATTAAATTTTTTAAAATTTGGCCCAAATAGAACGGGTAATCCATATACGGTTGGTTCTAATATGTTATGGATGCCATTTGAAAATCCACCACCAATAAATGCAATATGACCATATTGGTATATTGAAGATAAGTAACCAATAGCATCTATTATTAATATAGAATGAGAGTGGTCTTTGATGTTTTCTGAAAACAAATGAAAGTCTAAATTGTGTTTAGATAAATGATTTTTTAAACGATTTATGTTTTTTGTATCAATTTCGTGAGGCGCTATAATCAATTTAAGTTTAGGGTGCAATTCTTTTAGATGACTATAAGATTCAATTAAATAATGTTCATCAATTGGCCAAGAACTTCCTGCAATAATCGTAAAAGTATTATTGGTGAAATCTTGTATTTCATTCATTTTTTTTGGAGAGGAACAAATTTGCAGAACCCTGTCAAAACGTGTGTCTCCCGATAACAATCCAGTGTTAATTTGAAGTGATTTTAATAACGTTAAAGAGTGTTCATCTTGGGTGTAAATGTTTTTATAAATAGCTAGTGCTTTTCTGAAATGACTTCCATACCATTTAAAGAATGGTTGATGTTTTTTTATGACAGCCGAAATTAAAAATACAGAAATACTGTTTTTCTTTAATTCAAATAAAAAATTCAACCAAAATTCATATTTAATGAAAATTGCCATTTTTGGTTTTACAATAGATAAAAAATCATTAGCATTTGTGGATGTATCCAAGGGTAGGTAAATAATTAAATCAGCAAGAGGGTAATTTTTTTGAATTTCATAACCGGAAGGAGAAAAAAAAGTAATCAATACCTTTTGTTGAGGATATATTTGTTTGATTTTTTCAATGACAGGCCTTCCTTGTTCAAATTCTCCTAAAGAGGCGCAATGAAACCAAATGGGGGAGTTTAACTTTAAATGATTAACTTTTTCTTGTAATTCATTTTTCCAGTTCTCACGACCTTCAATCCATAGTTTGGCTTTAGGATTAAGATAAGAGCTTAATTTGAGAATAAGATAAAAAATACGTATGCCTAAATTGTATACAATCATGTTTATTTGGTGAAATTAATCAATGTATCTCAATACTAGGTTAAAAATGCCAAAAAACGAACAACTTTTTAGAGCTTGTTTTTCACAAAAACTCTATATTTGGAAATATATTTTTGATTTTAATCGTATCTTTGAATATGCTTGTAGCTGATTTAATAACAGATGAAATTCCTCCACTAAAAAATACAGATACAGTGGAGAAGGCTTTGGATTGGATGGAGCAATTTAAGGTATCTCATTTAGCCGTTGTTAAAGGAAGAGATTTGGTTGGTTTGGTTTCAGAGCATGATTTAATTGATTACAGTCATCTTGAAGAAAAAATAGAGGAATTAAAGTTGCCTTTATTAAAGCCTATTATACATAACTATCAGCATACTTATGATTTACTTAAGTTAATGATGTCCTTTAATTTAACCTTAATTCCAGTTTTAGATGATCAGGAGCACTATAAAGGTTGTATTACATTGAAGGGATTGCTTCATAATATTTCAACAATGGCTTCTGTTCAGAATTTGGGTGGTGTTATAGTGTTGGAAGTTAATCAGGCAGACTATTCTTTAACTCAAATTGCTAGTATTGTAGAGGGAAATGATGCGAAAATATTAAGTTCACATATATCTTCTGATCCAGATAGTACAAAAATGGAAGTAACTTTAAAGGTTAATAAAGAGGATTTATCTCGTATTTTACAAACTTTTTATCGTTACAATTACACCGTAAAAGCCTCATTCCAAAATAGTGATTTTGAAAATGGCCTTAAAGGAAAACTTGATCAATTCTTGCACTATCTCAATATATAAGCAAAATCAATTTCATTGAAATGAATATAGCTGTATATGCAAGAAATACAAAAGAAAATTATCCTGGTTATTTGGAAAAACTTCTGAAATTATCTTCAGAGGAAAAATTTGATGTTATAGTTTACAAGCCTTATTTAGATTTTATTGCTTCGGAATTAACGAATTTACAACCCATTCAAACCTTTTCAACAAGTGAAGAATTGATCGCAAAGGCAGATTGTCTTATTTCATTAGGAGGTGATGGAACAATGTTGGAAACTTTGGAATTTGTTAGAAAATCAGGTATTCCTGTATTGGGAGTCAATACTGGTAGGCTTGGTTTCCTTGCAACTGTTTATAAAGAAGATTTTGAAAAAGCTATTTTGCTTTTAATCAATGAAAAATTTACAGTCGATAAGAGGGAATTAATAGAATTAGATAAAACCATTTATTTTAACGAAGTTAATTACGCACTGAATGAATTTACGATTCACAAAAAGGAATCAAGTGCTATGATTAATATCGATACATATGTAGATGGTGTATTTTTGAATTCTTATTTTGCAGATGGTTTAATTGTATCTACTCCCACTGGCTCAACCGCTTATTCGTTAAGTTGTGGCGGTCCAATTATGATGCCTGATTCAGACAATTTTATTATAACGCCCATTGCATCCCACAATTTAAATGTACGCCCTATCGTCATTTCAAATAACAAAATTTTAAGTTTCAAAGTGAGAGGAAGAAGCGATAGTTTTAATATATCACTCGATTCTCGTTCAGAGACCATTAAAAGTCAGTCAGACTTGCAAATTAAAAAAGCGGATTTTAAATTCAATATGATTAATTTGGAGGGTCAGCATTTTTTTGAAACTTTACGTAATAAGTTATTGTGGGGTATTGATAAAAGACAATAACTCTCAAGACGCACTTGATATTTTATTTTTCGTGTTTTTAAAACTTTCTTTAATTTTACCCATCATTAACTTTATTTAAACAAACTATATGTCATTTATTCACGCTATTGCAGCACGACAAATTTTAGATTCGCGCGGAAACCCAACTATTGAGGTAGATGTAGTGACCGATCAAGGTATTTTAGGAAGAGCGGCCGTTCCTTCAGGCGCATCAACAGGAATGCATGAAGCTGTTGAATTGAGAGATAATGATAAAACCCAATATTTAGGAAAAGGCGTTTTAAAAGCTGTTAACAATGTTAATACAGCTATAGCAGAAAAATTAAAGGGTATGTATATTTTCGATCAAAGCGCTATTGATGCCGCAATGATAGAATTAGATGGTAGTCCTAATAAAGCAAATTTGGGAGCAAATGCCATTTTAGGCGTTTCTTTAGCAGTTGCCAGAGCAGCCTCAGAAGAGTGTAGACAACCATTGTATCGATACGTTGGAGGAGTTAACTCTAATATTTTGCCAATTCCAATGATGAATATTTTGAATGGAGGTTCACATGCCGACAACGGAATAGATTTTCAGGAATTCATGATTATGCCAATAGGTGCTGAAACATTTAGTGAAGGATTAAGAATGGGAACTGAAATTTTTCACCATTTAAAAGCAGTTTTGAAAGCACAAGGTTTAGCAACAAATGTTGGTGATGAAGGAGGTTTTGCACCTAATTTCACAAATAACGAAGAGGCTATTAAAGCAGTGATGCAAGCTATTGACAAAGCAGGGTATAAAGCCGGTGAAGACGTTTATATTGCAATGGATGCTGCATCTTCAGAATTCTACAATACGGAGGAAAAGATATATCACTTTAAAAAATCAACAGGAGATAAATTAACATCTTCTCAAATGGTTGATTTTTGGGCAGATTGGAGAAAAAAATACCCTATTATTTCTATTGAGGATGGTTTTGCAGAGGAAGATTGGGATGGTTGGAAATTGATGACTGATAAATTAGGAGCTACTACACAGTTAGTGGGAGATGATTTATTTGTTACAAATGTAAATTTTTTATCAAAAGGTATTAATACAGGGGTTGCTAACTCAATTCTAGTAAAAGTAAATCAAATTGGAACTTTAACAGAAACTATTAATGCAGTGCAATTGGCTCATACTAATAGCTATACATCCGTTATGAGTCATAGAAGTGGTGAAACTGAAGATACAACAATTGCTGATTTGGCGGTTGCTTTAAGTTGTGGTCAAATTAAAACCGGATCTGCCTCACGTAGTGACCGGATTGCTAAGTACAATCAATTGTTACGTATCGAAGAACAGTTGGGTAACAATGCACGTTATATAGGTAAAGACTTCAGATTTTTAAAAAAATAAAAAACTGCTTTCATTTGGTAATTAAGACCCACTTTAACCGAGTGGGTTTTTTTATGCTTTTGATATGCTGTATGTAATATCCAATTGTTAACATATTAACTATGGTTTTGATAATAAGTTTGTTGGTTTGTAGAATAGCTGACTATTTTTTTAAGATAAATTTGTAGTCCCTTTGGTAATTAAGAGGACAGAATAAGAAATAATAACGTAAATGAAATTTTATACATCAGAATCTCCTAAAATAGTAAGTGATTTCGCTAAGGAATTTAATTTTGAAAGTTTAAGGCCTTATTATGATTCCGAGTCAAGAGAGGCGATGCATCGTATAGCGCACTACGAATCTTATTTAAAAATAATGGCCTATATGTGGCCAGAAATGACTCAAGAGGACGCGATTCAAAAAGCACTGAATGTTGATTCTCCCTATCAATTCCAAACGGAATTTATGAGAAATGCAATTTGGAAAATTGTAAAAAGTTCTTCAACAGATTTAACTTGGAGTGGCCTAGAGCATTTGGATAAAAACACAGCGTATTTATATGTGGCCAATCATAGAGATATTTTATTGGATAGTGCTATTTTACAAATTATTTTAGATAAGGAAGGTTTTGAAACTTCGGAAATTACCTTTGGTTCAAATTTGATGGCAGAAGGGTTTATTACAGATTTTGGCCGTATGAACAGAATGATTCCGATTAAACGAGATGGTAACACTAAAGAATTATATGAAATTTCTCGTCAATTAAGTGCTTATATCCGACATACTATTTTAGATAAAAAAGTTAGCGTGTGGATTGCACAAAGAAATGGAAGGACGAAAGATGGAAAGGATATGACTCAAACAGGCCTTCTGAAGATGCTTAATATGAGCGGAACAGAAAGTTTGAAGGAAAACATGAAACAACTGAATATCGTGCCAATTAGTATCAGTTACGAATATGAACCTTGTGATCATTATAAAGTTCAGGAGTCTTTTATATCTATGAACGAAAAGTATGTAAAAGCACCCGGCGAAGATTTGAATAGTGTTTTAACAGGCATTAAACAACCCAAAGGAAGGATTCATTTAGCTTTTGGCAAGCCTATTAATGAAGAAATAGATCAGATAAGTGAAGGATTGAATGAAAATGAAAAAATAAAATGTGTAACGGCATTAATTGATAGACAAATTCATCAAAACTATTATATAAATGCAGTTAACTATATAGCTTACGATTTGTCAAATCAAACAAATCGTTTTGAAGAGCATTATAATGCATCCGAAAAAGAATCGTTCATCAATTATATTGATTCTAAAATAGTGAGTTTAAAAGGAGAGCCAGATATATTAAAAAAAATATTTATTGCGCTGTACGCTAATCCGGTGGAATCAACTTTACTATAAGATCAAACTATTTTTTTTTGATTTTTTTCATCATTTAATTTACATATCGTCAGGATGTATTGATTAATTCAGTCATTACGTCTTACATATATCATATTTATCCGACTTATTTTCAGTTATTTTCACTTGGAATTTGTTTTGAGCAACTAGAGTAAATAATAAACGTTATGAATCTGAATAATTTTACAATAAAATCTCAAGAGGCTATTCAACAAGCCCTACAAATAGCAACAGCTAATGAAAATCAAGCTATTGAAAATGGTCATATTTTAAAGGCGATTTTAGAAATTGATGAAAATGTAACGCCTTTTATTCTAAAAAAATTGGGCGTTAATCAATCGGTTTTTTCTAAAACAGTTGATGCGATAGTAAATTCTTACCCAAAGGTGAGCGGTGGTCAATCTTACTTATCTAATAATGCGAATCAAGCAATTGCTAAAGCTACCAATTATTTAAAAGAATTTAAGGATGAATATGTATCTATCGAACATCTTTTGCTCGGTATTTTTGCAAGTGGCGATGCTGTTTCTCATTTGTTAAAAGACAATAACATAAAAGAAAAAGAATTAAAAACGGCTATTAGCGAATTAAGAAAAGGCTCCAATGTAACAAGTCAATCAGCAGAAGAAACCTATAATTCGTTAAATAAATATGCTGTTAATTTAAACACTCAGGCGCGTCATGGAAAATTAGATCCTGTTATTGGTCGTGATGAAGAGATAAGAAGAGTTTTACAAATTTTATCTCGTCGAACTAAAAACAATCCGATACTTGTTGGAGAGCCAGGAGTAGGAAAAACAGCAATAGCAGAAGGGTTAGCACATCGGATTATAGAGGGTGATGTTCCAGAAAATTTAAAATCTAAACAGATTTATTCTTTAGATATGGGTGCTCTTATTGCGGGAGCAAAATATAAAGGTGAGTTCGAAGAGCGTTTAAAATCTGTAGTAAAAGAAGTTATCGGTAGTGAGGGAGACATTGTTTTATTTATTGATGAAATTCACACATTAGTTGGTGCAGGTGGAGGAGGAGAAGGAGCAATGGATGCCGCAAATATTTTAAAACCTGCTTTAGCTAGAGGAGAGCTGAGGGCAATAGGTGCTACAACTTTAAATGAGTATCAAAAATATTTTGAAAAAGATAAAGCACTGGAACGTCGTTTTCAAAAAGTCATGGTTGAAGAACCTTCTGAAGAAGATGCGATTTCAATTTTACGAGGCATAAAGGAAAAATATGAAACTCATCATAAGGTGCGGATAAAAGATGAAGCCATTATTGCTGCCGTTGAACTATCGCAACGCTATATTAGCGACCGTTTTTTACCAGATAAAGCTATTGATTTGATGGATGAGGCAGCTTCTAAATTACGTATGCAAATCAATTCAATGCCTATTGAGCTAGACGAATTGGAGCGTAAAATTATGCAGTTGGAAATTGAACGAGAGGCAATGAAGCGCGAAAATGAAGATGCTAAAGTAGAGATACTGAACAAGGATTTGGCAGATTTAAATGAAAAACGCATGTCTTTAAACGCGAAATGGCAAAGCGAAAAAGATGCGATTGAAGGTGTTCAAAAAGTAAAATTACAAATTGAAGATTTAAAGCAACAAGCCTCGAATTTTGAAAAACAAGGAGATTTTGGAAAGGTAGCCGAAATTCGCTATGGTAAAATTCAGGAATCAGAAGCTACATTAAAAGAATTGGAAGCTAAATTAACTGAAACAAAAGAAAGTGGTTCGCAGTTAGTGAAAGAGGAGGTGGATAGCGAGGATATTGCTGATGTGATTTCTGCATGGACAGGTATCCCGGTTTCGCGCATGCTGCAAAGTGAAAAAGAAAAATTGCTGATGTTGGAGGATGAGTTACACAAACGAGTAGTTGGACAACATCAAGCCATTGAGTCTATTGCTGATGCAGTTCGAAGAAGTAGGGCAGGGTTACAGGATGCTAAAAAACCGATAGGTTCATTTATTTTTCTGGGTACAACAGGAGTTGGAAAAACGGAATTAGCCAAAGCCTTAGCCGATTATTTGTTTAATAACGAAAATGCGATGACCCGAATAGATATGAGTGAATATCAAGAGCGACATGCCGTTAGTCGTTTGATTGGAGCACCTCCTGGATACGTAGGGTTTGATGAGGGCGGACAATTAACAGAGGCTGTTAGAAGAAGACCGTATAGTGTTATTTTATTAGATGAAATAGAAAAAGCACATCCTGATGTATTTAACTTATTGTTACAAGTTTTAGATGACGGACATATGACAGATGGTTTAGGTCGTAAGATAGATTTTAAAAATACGATTATCATAATGACATCAAACATTGGTGCACGTCAATTGGCTGAATTTGGAACAGGAGTTGGTTTTGGAACGAAATCTCAAGCTGATCAAGTTGTAGAAAATTCAAAAGTAGTTATTCAAAATGCTCTTCGTAAAGCTTTTGCTCCAGAGTTCTTGAATCGTGTAGATGATATGATTATTTTCCATTCTTTAAAACGTGAGGATATTCATAAAATTATTGATTTAGAATTGGCTAAGTTGTATGGAAGAATTAGAAATTTAGGTTATACAATTGAAATGACTGAAAAAGCAAAAGATTTTATTTGCGATAAAGGTTACGATGAAAAATTTGGTGCTCGTCCTTTGAAACGTGCTATTCAAAAATACATTGAAGATCCATTAGCTGAACAAATTGTAAAAGCTAGTTTAAGTGAAGGAGACAAAATTCTACTTGATTTAGAAGAAGGTCAACAAGAACTAAAAGTTTCGATTGAAAAGCCTAAAAAAACGAAAGCAAAATAATTTATTATTTAAAAATTTAAGGGGGATTCGTCCCCCTTTTTTATTTATGAAACATTTATTTATACTTATTTCTTTAATTTCAGCAAATTTATCATTTTCAAATGTTAATTCAATTGAAATCAATTCTCTTACATTTGTAAATAAAGGAAAAACAGATCTAACTAAAATTTATTTTAAATCCGAAAATCTAAAGGAGAATATTGAAATTTTATTTAATAAAGATTTTTTAGATCATGAATATACAAGAGCATATGATATAGATGCTGATTTTGAATTTTATTGGTCAAAAAATAAAATGAATTGGCATTTTATAGACTTAAATAATGATAAAATAAATGAGCTCCTATTTCTTTCAAATCCTTCAGGAAAACCTGATTTAAATAGTCTCACAGAATTATATGTAAAAAAGAATAATCAATTCAAGTTAATTTACAGTGAATCGGGAGCTATTTTTGCTTATAAAATTCATAACAACACAAAAGAATTAGTTTTATTTCATCATAAATTTCCTTGTTGTTCATCCAAAAGTAATAATGTTAATATGATTAGGATTATAAACGGAAAAATTAAACTTAGAAAGAAATATTTTATAGCAAACAGTGAAATTTTGAAATCAAATTGCATACCTAAATCTGTTCATTATAATTTAAAATTTCATTATTTAACTAAAGAAACAATACTTCGATGGTCTTCAAATAAACCTTCTAAAAAAACAGGAAATTTTTTGAATGAAAATATAATTGCATTTTATCCTGAGAAAGCTCCTTATAAAGTTTTATTTTCAAATAAAAAATGGAATTATGTATTATTTTATGAAGCCCCTTTAAAATCTAAAAAAAGCACATCAGCAATTAATCCTGATAATTTTTTAGATGTTCATGTTTTTGGATGGATTAAAAAAGAATAATAAATTGCTAAGCTTTGTAGCTTTCAATTGATTTTCTCACACTTCCATTAACCTTAAGTAATTCTTCAGCTTCTTCGTAAGAAATATCCAAAATTTCTAAAATCATTCTTACACCTCGATCAATTAATTTGTTGTTGCTCAGTTGCATGTCTACCATTCGGTTTCCTTTTATATGACCAAGTTTTATCATTAGAGATGTTGAAATCATATTTAAAACTAATTTTTGAGCAGTTCCAGATTTCATTCTAGTGCTTCCTGTCACAAACTCAGGTCCAACTTCAGGTGTTATAGGAAAGTCTACTGATAATGAAAGTGGACTATCTGGATTACATGATATTCCTGCAGTTAAAACACCCATTTCTTTCGCTTTTTCGATAGCTCCTAATACATAGGGTGTACTTCCCGAAGCTGCAATTCCAACTAAAGTATCATTAGGGGTAATTGAATAATTTTGTAAATCTATCCAGCCTTGTTCAGTATCATCTTCAGCAAATTCAACAGCTTTTCGAATTGCTGAATCCCCACCAGCTATTATTCCAACAACAACACCTTGAGCAACACCAAAAGTTGGTGGACATTCACTTGCATCAACAATTCCTAATCTTCCGCTTGTTCCAGCTCCAATGTAAAACAATCTACCTCCATTTTTCATACGTGCAAAACACGTGTCAATGAATAATTGAATTTTTGGAATTTCCTTTTCAATCGCTAATGGAACAGACTTATCTTCATTATTCATATTAGACAATAAATCCAATGTAGACATAGTCTCAAGTGAATTATAAACTGAAGAAGATTCGGTTGTTTTTTTCATTTGAATTTTATTGTTTGTTAAAGAATTATTTTAAAAATGCATGTGAATTTTTATCAGAAAGTTCTACCTCAACTCTTTCTTTCAAAGTTGTAGATAAACTTATTCCAACAAAGTCTGCTTTAATAGGATATCTTCTGTGCTGTCTATCAACTAAAGCAACAGTTTTTATTGCTTTAGTTGCTTGTTCAAGTAATTTAACCAAAGCATATTGCATTGTTTTACCTGAATTAATTACATCATCAACTAATAATATATATCCATTTTTTAAAGTCTCTTGGGGAACTGATAATGAAATAGGTTCTGACCAAGGCTCTGATTTATTTAATGTAATTTCAAAAACAATAATTTTTTGAGAAGAATGATTTAAAATAATTTCCTTTATTTTTTCGGCTAATTGAATCCCATTTCCACATATTCCACCAATAAAAAGTGTTTCTTGTTCAAAAGTATTTTCAATAATTTGATGAGCCAATCGAGTGATTTTCTGATCAATTTCTAGTTGACTGAGTATTACTTGCATTTTTTTTGATTTTTAGAAAAACAGTATATATTTCTTAAAATAAAATTATTTCTTTTCACATGTATAAACAAATGCTGGGGGAAAATTTAAAAGTGTAAAAGTTATTGAAACACGATTAAAAATTGATTTAAACATTTTCTTTGAATTCAAAGAGTATTGAAACTGAATAAATTTACCAGAATCATGAAGAGCTTGATGAGAATTTTCTATGATAGTTTCTTTTAATTTTAAAGGAAAATTAGATAATGGAAGAGATGAAAGAATAATATCTGCTTTATTTAAATTATTAATTTCTAAATATTCTTTGATTTTTTCAGCACTATCGTTAATTAATATTACTCTTTCATCTTTTATCTTTTTTTTAAGATTTCGAATGAAAGTTTTATTTAATTCAAATACTAATAATTTAGCATCAGGTGACATTCTTTCTATGATTATATCAGTGAATACACCAGTTCCAGGACCAAGTTCGATTATGATTTTATCATTTTTAAAGTCTATGTTTTTCAACATTTTTTCAGCCAAAAAACGAGAACTTGGACGAACTGATCCAATCATTTTTTTATCCTTCCAAAACTGTTTTATGAATGAGCGCTTCTTCGGCATTCCTTTAATCTTTTATTGCTAAGTTACCGTTATTTATGATTGCTATAACATTACCTATTAATTCAGTATCAATAAAAGGTGAGTTTGTTGTAGATGAAATAACATCTGATTTTTTGAAAACCCATTTTTTATTAGGGTCAAAAACTGTTAAATCAGCAACTGAATTTTCATTTATAGGTGAATTTTCAATTCCTAAGATATTTCTAGCATTTACTGTTAATGCTTTTAAAACAGTATCTAAGTCAAATTCTTTCGCATTTTTTAATGAGCTAAAAACAGTTTGAAGAGAAATGTTTCCGAATGATGCGTTATCAAACTCAACATCTTTTTCCTCTTTGTCGAATGGTCTGTGATCTGAAACAATTGTATCAATTGTTCCGTCCTTAAGACCTTCCCAAAGTGCAATTCTATCAGATTCTCTTCTTAAAGGAGGCATTAATTTAAAATTTGAATTAAAATCAAGAACATCTTTTTCATTAAATACTAGATGAGAAGCGTGAACATCTGAAGTAATCGATAATCCTTTTTTCTTAGCTTCTCTTATTAAATTAACACTTTCGGCACATGATATACCTGTTAAGTGGATTGTTCCTTCTGTGTATTCCAAAAGTCGAATATTTCTTTCTACTTGAATTATTTCAGCAATTGTAGGGTCAGCTTTTAATCCTGTTTTTGTAGATGCTTCACCTTCATTTACGATACCTTTTCCTGCCATTGAATTATCACGAGAAAAAGCAATTATTTTACCGCCAAAATTTTTACTGTACAACAATGCTCTATACATAATTCCTGAGTTAACAGGAACTAAATCATCTGAAAACAAACGAACTCCAGATTGATACATATCATACATTTCAGAAAGATTATGTCCCTCCATTTTTTCAGTAATTGCACCTAAAACATGAAGATTTGTAATTTCATTTTCTGCTTTTTTTAAGGCGTAGTAAACTTGAGATTTACCATCAATAACTGGGTTTGTAGAGGGTAAGATTGCAACATGAGTATATCCTCCAAAAGCTGCTGCTTGAAGTCCGGTTTCAATAGTTTCTTTATGTTCTTCTCCTGGATCACAAAAACTTGCTTTTAGATCTACCCAACCTTTAGAAACATGAAGATTTTCACTTTCAATTATTTTTGCTTCATTATTTATTATTGATTCAGCAATTTTTGTAATGATTCCATTTTCAATTAATAAGTCCATTTTTTTTCCATCAAATGATGAGTTTGAATCAATGATGATAGCCTTTTTAATAAGAATTTTCATGTTAAATATATTTTCTTCTAATTATTTTTTCCAAAATTTTAATAGTGCCATTTCAATAATCAAAAATAAAAGGGCAAACATTAAAAATAATTTCCAGTATTCATAAGGTTTTTTTAAATCAACTTTCGTTAATGTTTGTCCTTCAGAAATTTCAGAAAATATAATATGTTTTATACCTTGATTTTCGAACATTGTATTAATTTCAGTAGGAGTGAAGCAACTAATATCTGATTCAACTCTATTGTAATTTAAAGAGATTAAACCTTTAGGTGATTCATCAATAATTTGGTAGGTACCTGACTTTAATTTTTCTATTACTTCTAAACCTCCTAAAGAAAGGAATGAAATTGTTTCTTTTTGAATTATTAATGGTATAAAATCTATTTCCTCATTTTTAATATGAATCGGTAATTCACTTTTTGAACTTGAATAAATAGGGAATTTAGAATCTTCCCCAATTGTCAATGAAATAGGTGTTTTACGTTTGCTTAATTCAGCGGTTCTTAATAAAATAGTACTGAAAAGTGCGTTTGAAGAAAAACTTCCATAATTAGGGGAAAGTGAACTTGAGAATAAAAAGACATTGAAATTACTTAAAGACCTGCTATACAATGGAGAACCATTTTGAAGTTGAATCAATCCTATAGATTGTGTTTTTGATGTAATATTTGATTTATATGCTTTTGCGATTGTAGGTAAATTTAGTTTTCCTGGATTTTTCTCAAAAACTGATTTAAAAAAGTCATCATCAAAATTTAAGTTTTTAATTTTTACTCCTTCAGTAAAAGATTTTCCAAGAGAAGGCATTTTTAGTGAATTTAAAAAAGTATTCCACCCACTATTATTTGGTTCAATATCTTCTCCAGGGAATAAAGCTAATGAGCCACCATTTGAAGCGTAATCATATAACTCATCTGCTAATCCGGATGTTATTTCTTTACTGCCATTTATTACTACTAGGTCTTTGTTTTTTAAGTATTCTGATGTTAAACTAGATTGATTGACTTCAGTAACTTGATAAAAATTATCTAAACTATAAACAAGTGAAATATTATTTATCGAATTTTCTCCATTTATAATTAAAATTTCTGATTTTTTTGAAACTAAATAGCTAAAGAAATATTCATCATCGTAATAAAATTGCTTGTCATTCACACTTACTTTTCCTTTTTTAAATCCTGCTTTAGATTCAATAAAATTAATTGTAGTTATAGAGTTATCATTTGCTTTTACATCAATAAAAACATCTCGTTTAATAGTGCCTATTTCTAGATGTAACTCAGTATTTGTACTATTATTTTTACTGAAATTTTTAACTCGAACATTTAACTCATTATTTTCTCCAATTTTTTGTATAGGTGACGAAAACCAAACAGAGTCTATTAATATATTTGATGATTCTTGTGGAGTTAACTTGATAGGATAATAGTAAGATTCTTGATCACTTTTTAATTTTGATAAATCACTACTATTTTTTTGAAAATCGGATAGAATTATAAATTGTTGATTTCCAATTTTATTGTTCGTTTCATGTTCTTTTTTAATTGTATTTTTCTCCCATTCAATAATTGTTGAAATATTTCTAGAAATCGGACTAATATCAATTTTATCTAGTCTTTCTAATGCATCAAGCTTTGAAACAACACGTTGTTCAATTCCACTCATTTCATTTGTAACTAAAATAAATCGGGTATCTAGATTTGCATCAGTGATAATTTTTCTTGCCATTTCTCTAGCTTCAGAAATCAATTCACCTTCAGTTCCTTTCATAGACATAGAAAATGAATTATCTATGTAAATGGCGATTATAGGTTTTCCACCTTTTGAAGAATCGGAAGAAATTGGGATAAAAGGTTGTGCAAATGAAATTACTAAAAATGAAAAAAATAATATTCTAGATATAAGGATTAGTAGATGTTTAAGTTTTTGTGTAGATCGAGTTTGTTGATCCACAAATTGAATAAACTTTAAGCTAGAAAAGTATAGTGTTTTATACTTTCTAAAATTGAACAAATGAATTATTATTGGTATTATCAGTACACCAAAAGCCCAAAGAAATTGAGGATATACAAATTTCATGTTTCAAATATAATCAATTTAGATTAAAGTCACTTCTACAAAGTTAAAAGACTTCCGATTCGTTTCAGTTTGATGAGTTTTTTATTCGTTTATTCTGTTGTATTTTAGAGCTTTAATTTAAAAGTGATTTAAGTTAGTTTTCTAATAATCTCTTCATTTAAAGGGAAAATTTTAATTAGATCGTTGAAAGAGAATAATTCAAAATCAGAAAACTCAAATCCAGGCGAAACAACACATGATACTAGTGAATATGAATTATCATCAAATACGGATGATCCAAATATTGTATCTTTCGGCACTAAAAAATAGGGAGTTTCATTTTCAAATATATTATTTCCTACTTTAGTTTGAATATGACCATTTTCATTTAAAGTATGAACTAATAAAGGGCTACCGTCGTGGAAAAACCACAATTCATCACTTTTAATCCTGTGAAATTTTGAAACATTTTCTGATGTCAATAAAAAATAGATTGATGTCATTAATTTTCTATCCTTACCAGGAATTGTTATTTCAGATCGGTATGTTTCCGAATAAAAACCTCCTTCCGGATGAGGGAGTAAATTTAATTTTTTTACTAAAGATTCAATGTTCATAGTGTTTTATTTATTCAATTGGTCCTTTTAAAGGTTGCTCTCCCTGTGTTCTTATTGTTGGGAAAAAATATTTCAAATCAAGCGATAAATAATTACCTTCTACTTTTCCAAATAATAAGGTAGAATGCGTTTGTTTAGATACAGAATGAATTGATTTTAAGTCTATTATTTGATTAAGAGGGACGCAAATTGATCCTCCAAAATAAAAGAAACCATATTTTGAAGTTCTGTATTCAAAACCAATATTAGCATTGATATTAAGTCCTATTTTATTTGAATAATACCCATAGTTTTTAAATGAATGACTACCTCCTGTTTCTGTTATTTTTTTTATATCAGTAGGGATAAATCGTAAGGCTAAACCCATTGAACTATTCATGAATATTTTTTGACCTAATTGTATGTAAACCAATCCATTAATTGGTATTTCATAACTTATGAATGAAAAGTGATCGCTAACAGTAACATTTGTATCGGTTAAAGACATATTTAGATTATAATTTCGTTGAGTGAAATTTAAACCTGACTCAAATGCTATTAATTTTGTAATTCCTTTTCTAATTGTTCCACCAAAAGAATATCCTAAAGTTTGTGTTAAATTGAGAGAGTAATTTTCGCCATTCAAATTAATCCCTTTACTTCCACCAAAAGAACTAGGGAAGAGTGGTCTAATTTGAACTCCAAAATAAGAAGGAAATTTCTCTCTTTGTGAAAAAGAATAAATGGATATAAGAACTAATATAAATGATAAAAATAATCTCATGAAATTTATAAACGAATCAGTAAAATTAATAGTAGATTTGAAATTATTGATTAATCCATTCTGTTGTATATTCTAGGGGTTTTCTGTGTGACTTTGGCCATTCAATAGAAGGGTAACCAATATAAAATAAACCTAGACATTTGTCTTTTTCACCCAAACCTAAGAAAGCATTTGTTTTTTGACTATAAATTAATTTTGGTGTTGCCCAAAAACCGCCTAATCCATAAGCTGTACAAGATAAATGTAGATTTTGTATAGCACAAGCAACTGCTTCAATTTCTTCGATTTCAAGTATTTTTTCTTCTTTTTGTCTTTCCATGCAAATAGCAATTACTACTGAAGATTTTAATGGTCGAGTAATTAATTTAGCTAATTTAAGATCATTTTGATCTTCTTTTTTTGTTTCTTCTAAATATGTCTTCCCTAAAAAATCGCTTAATTTTTGAGTTCCTTTTTCAGTAAAAACTTTAAATCTCCATGGTTGAGTATTTCCATGTGTGGGTGCCCATTGAGCATTATTTAATAACAATTCAATCTGTTCTTTATGAACTTTTCTATCACTAAATTGCTCAGGATAGATTGTTCGTCTATTTTTAATTAATTCTGTTATTTCGGATAAATTATATCTCATTTTAATTTTTTGTTAACGATTAAAATTAGTCTTTTAGTTCTTCTAAAGCTTTTTTTGTTCCTATATTTCTTGTTATAAAATCTTTTTCAAATTTTGGATTCCTTGCAGGAGAGTATTCTCTTCCATAAAATATTATTTGGAGATGAAGTTTGTTCCAAAGTTTTTTAGGAAAAAGTTTTTTAGCATCTTTTTCTGTTTCAATTACATTTTTACCTTTTGTAATTCCCCATCTTATTAGTAATCGATGTATATGAGTATCAACAGGAAATGCTGGAACTCCAAATGCCTGAGACATAACTACTGATGCGGTTTTATGTCCAACACCTGGAAGCTCTTCGAGTAACTCCATATTTTCAGGTACATTACCATTGTATTTATCTATTAAAATGTGTGATAAATTATAAATTGCACGCGATTTTTTTGGAGATAACCCACATGGTTTAATTATTTCACGAATATCATCGGGAGATAATTTTATCATATCAAATGGATTGTTTGCTAATTTAAATAGAGTAGGAGTAACCTTATTAACCATAATATCTGTACATTGTGCTGATAACAAAACAGATATAAGTAAAGTATATGAGTCTGTATGATCCAAAGGGACAGGTGTAGTGGGGTATAATTTTTCTAATTCTTGAATAATATATTTTCCTTTTTCTACTTTTAACATATATACTTAATTTACTTTTGTATTTTTTACCTTTCTAAAATTAGAATATGAATAACAAAGATAGAGTCTTTCCTCAATATCGAAAATTAGTTAACGAAAAAGCGTATTATAAAATAATTGATTCTAGAAATTTTGAGGAAATTCAATTTATCGGATCAATAAAAAAAATCTTTAAAATAAATGCTACTCAATATCCTGAAATTTTAAAAATCGATGATATGCTAAATTTGACAAATGAAAACTATCTAGAATCTTCTGAAAAAGAATGGAATGAATTGAGTTGAAATTTTCTTTTTTGTAATACAAACTTTATTTATCAGATTGAACAGATTTCACCGAAAATATTACATCAACACGTCTGTTTTTTGCTCTATCGGCATCCGTTTTTTCTGGACTAACTAGTAAAAGTGAATTACTAAATCCTTGAAATCTCAATCTTTTAGAATCTATTCCTTTTTTTATTAATTCAGAATATACATATTTTGCTCTTTTTCTACTGAGTTTCATATCATCACCACAACAAACATGACCTCTTATAAATGCATTTATTTGTTTGTTTTGATTTAAAAAATTAAATAAATCATCCATTTCTTTTATAGAACTTTGGTTTATTACAGGATCAATACCTTCAAATTGTGCACCCATAATAACTAAGGCTACCGAATTTTTTAGATTTTCGACATTTATGTTGCTGAGTTTTTTATCCATTTCAATAAACTTGTATTTGGCTGGATTTTTATTAGATGATTTTTCTCTTACTATTAAATTATCTATTTGATTTTGAGATTTTCCTGAGGTATTAAATTCAGTATTTCCATCTTCATCCATTTCAAATTGAATCATTTCATTTTCATCGATTTTTTCAATTACAGTATCTTCAAAAGTGGTTTTTTCAGTTTCTACTTTTTGAACATTAAGAGGATCATTGCTTCTAGTATTATTTTTTGAAAAAATAATATCAACTCTTCTGTTTTTACTTCTATCTCTTTCTGTTAATTCTGGTGATACCATTAATAATGTATTACTAAATCCTTGATATCTTAATCTATCTTCCTGAACACCTCTTCTAATTAGTTCAGAATAAACATGTTTAGCTCTTTTTTTACTAAGTGGCATCTCATCTCCGCAGCAAACATGTCCTCTAATAAATGCATCAACTGAGTTGTTTTTTAAGAGAAAATTAAGTAGATCATCCATTTCTATCAAAGATGAAGCTGTGATTATTGGTTCATCTCCTACAAATTCAAGATTCATATTTAATAATATAATGGATTTATCCAAATCTTGAATTCTAATTTTTGATAATCTCATTCCTAAATCAGGGTGATTTTGTAAGCCTTGCCTATTAGTTGCTGAGGATTTTTCTTTTATGACAATTCTGTCAATTTGATCTTGCGTTTTTCCTTCTATTGAAATTTTTTCGGTAACATCAAGTGGGTTTTCAATTATTTCCTTCGAAATTTTATTATCAATTTTTGGATTGTTTATTTTAATTTTCGGAATTGATAAAGTATCATTTTTTTTAGTTAAAGTATCTTTGGTAATAGTAACTAATGAATTTTCGCTAGTTGTTTTATCCTTCTCAATAAATGACTTTTCTAGTTTTTGTTTATTCTCATATATTTTAGCTACTTGCTTATAATTTGATGAGTCAGAAGTAGAACTAATAATGGTATCAGTATCATATGAGATTATCTTATCTTCTATAAGTTCTGTTTCAATTTGATTTGTATTTGTTAAAATTCTTGAATTTTCTGTTGACATTAATTCAGGTGATACACCTTTAGTATTGAATGGATCTTCGTTTTCAGTGTCTTTTGAAGGTAACAGAATAATAGGATCTTTGTATCTATATTTAATATCAACACGTCTCCAATTAAAACCATCAGTATATGAATATAAAAATGAAGGTGGATACTCTAGATTTGTTGGTTTATATTGATGTATCACAATCGCTGAATCAATAGAACCTTTTATAGAGTTCATTCTTTTTTTAGACCTAATTTGATTATAAACGTCAGATCCATTTTTTTCTACATATCCAACAATTTCAATAATTTCAATAGGTTTAGTTTTAATTTCATA
>CAMAPT010000003.1 GCA_945860225.1 Chitinophaga pinensis
TGAAAATGATGAATTAAAAATCATGTTATCGAAGGCGGTCAACTATTGTGATTTAAGAATAGAGGAAGAATTTAAAAATATCAAAAAGCAATTTCCTAAATTTAAAACAGAACAGCACTTAAGTCACTTAGCTATACATTATTTATATATGCGAAGTCATTTAAAAGAAGTTCCTATTAATGTAAATTTAAAGGTTTGTTTGGATTACTACAAAAAACAAGAACAGACCTATTGGTTAAAACAAAACCGATATATGCAAGCGATGATAGCTATGAGCCTTCATCAATTTAATGATATTAAAACCCCTAAAAACATTTTGAAATCATTAAAAGAAAATAGTATCCAGGACGATGAGATGGGAATGTATTGGAAAGAAAATTATGGTTTTTCGTGGCACGAAGCTCCCGTTGAAATGCAAGCAATGATGATAGAAGCTTTTTATGAAATTAATCAAGACACTAAAGTCGTTGACAATTTAAAAACATGGCTCATTAAAAATAAACAAACTCAACATTGGGGAACGACCAAAGCAACCACTGATGCCATTTATGCCCTTTTGCTAAGAGGAAACGATTGGTTAACTTCAGAACCAAAAATTGAATTGACTGTTGGAAACAAGACGTTGGATTTAAAAGATAATCAATTTCTTAAAACAGAATCAGGTATAGGTTATATTAAACAAACATGGCATGAATCAAGCATTCTTCCATCTAGCATGGGAAAAATAACTGTTAGTAAACGCGATACAGGCATCAGTTATGGAGCTGTTTATTGGCAATATTTTGAACAAATGGATAAAATTACATCACACCAAACACCATTAAAAATATTAAAACAACTATACGTTCAAAAAAACACGGTAAACGGTCCAGTATTAGAACAGATATCTGATTCTACCAAACTAAAAATAGGTGATAAACTAAAGGTACGCATCGAACTTCGAGTTGATAGGCCAATGGATTATATTCATCTAAAAGATATGCGTGCTTCTGGACTAGAACCTATTAATATAATTAGCCATTATAACTATCAAGATGGATTAGGCTATTATGAAAGTACAAGAGATGCTGCGTCTCATTTCTTTTTTACACAATTACTAAAAGGAACCTATGTCTTTGAATATCCTTTAATTGTTAATCATTATGGAGATTTTAGTACAGGTATAACTACCATTCAATGTATGTATGCGCCTGAATATTCAAGTCATAGCGAAGGGACTCGAATTAAGGTCATAAAAGAAAAATAATAACATAAAATAGGAATAACATTAAAAATATAATTCGCTAGATCTAATGAATCTATTGTTTATTGTTATATAAATTTCAAAAAAGATATTCCGTAAAGTAATTTACCACTTTTAAGCGTTGCATATATAATTAGCGACAAATAACAATGTATTCTTCAGATGAATTCAAGTTATATTACTAAAAAAAGCTGATTTGAAACAGATTATCCAAATCTTCTTTTATCTCCGAATAATGCTCACCATCTGAAAATCTTATTAATTGAGTGTAGCCGTCGGAATGGTCTTGATAACAGAGCAAACAGAATTACTCAAAGTATGTTGCATCAATCCTAAGATATACCTGGCTTCTTTTTATTATTTTAACTTGAGGTGATTGCTTTAGAAAATAATAAAATATTCTTTGCAAAGTATCTTTCGATAAACCGCTATCTCTTGATAGGGTAGCAAAAGTTTGTCTCTCTAGGACCCACTTTTTAAACCATATAAATCGATTTTCTAGCTTTTAATTTGGATCATTTCTAGTGAATAAAATATCACAGTTTTTACAATTAAATCTCTGTTTATTTTGCCTTTTACCCCCTTTAATAACATCCAAACTACCACACGCCCAACAGCACTTTTTTTTAACTTTTTCATATACAAAAAAAGTTTAGTGAAACGACTTTCACTAAACTTTCTTCAATCCTCTTATATATAAGGATTACAAAGGTTTTTACCAACCATTTTTCAGTATTATGCCGTATTTTATAAATCATCTTTATATAACAAAAAACCCCGAATATTCGGGGTTTTAAATGATTATTGTTCGTTGTTACTCTCCGAACTTTCAGGAGAAGTTGTTGTAGATTTCTTAGCTCTACTACGACGTGTAGTTTTTACTTTTTCTGCCTTAGCTACTTTACCATTTGAGTAAATTTCATTAAAATCTACTAGTTCAATTAATGCCATCTCAGCAGCATCACCTTGTCTATTTCCAGTTTTAATGATACGAGTGTACCCACCATTTCTTTCTGCTATTTTAACAGCAACATCTTTAAACAACATAGATACAACTTCTTTACTTCTTAAATAAGAGAATACTGTTCTACGACTGTGAGTAGTGTCATTTTTACTTTTATTAATGATAGGCTCTACATAAGTCCTTAAGGCCTTAGCTTTAGCTAAAGTAGTAAAGATACGTTTATGCTCAATTAATGAACAAGCCATATTGCTCATTAATGCATTACGGTGAGAATGTGTTCTACCAAGGTTGTTAATTTTATCTCCGTGTCTCATTTTATTTTATAATTTTAGATTTCAGATTTCAGATTTTATGCTTCTAACTTCTTAAATCCTACTTCTTATTTAATTAATCTTTATCTAATTTATATTTTACTACATTCATTCCAAATTGTAAACCTTTTGTAGAAACTAAATCCTCAAGCTCTGTCAAAGATTTTTTACCAAAATTACGGAATTTTAATAAATCGTTTTTATTAAACGAAACAAGTTCTCCTAATGTCTCAACGTCTGCAGCTTTTAAACAATTTAAAGCTCTAACAGATAAATCCATATCAACCAATTTAGTTTTTAATAATTGGCGCATATGTAATGAAGTTTCATCAAATTCTTCTTCAGATTTTTTCTCTTCAGAATCAAGAGTAATTTTTTCATCTGAAAACAACATAAAATGATAAATCAAAATTTTAGCCGCTTCTTTAAGAGCCTCTTTTGGATGAATAGAACCATCAGAGACAATATCTAAAATTAATTTTTCATAATCTGTTTTCTGCTCTACACGATAGTTTTCTATTGTATACTTAACATTTTTAATTGGAGTATAGATAGAATCAATAAAAATAGTTCCTTGTGGGGCTGTATTAGTTTTATTTTCTTCAGCAGGAACATATCCTCTTCCTCTATCAACAGTAAGCTCAATTTTTAATTTAACATTAGTGTCACAATTAAAAATAACTAACTCAGGGTTTAAAATTTGAAAACCATTAGCAAACTTTCCAATTTCACCTGCGGTAAATTTATCACTACCAGAAAAATGAATAACGATTTTTTCAACATCGTGATTATCTAATTGTTTTTTAAAACGAACTTGTTTTAAGTTCAAGATAATCTCTGTAACATCTTCAACTACTCCTTTAATAGTAGAAAACTCATGATCTACACCTTCAATTCTAACACTCGTAATAGCATGACCTTCTAAAGAAGACAATAAAATACGACGTAAAGAATTTCCTATTGTAATACCAAAACCAGGTTCTAGAGGACGAAACTCAAATTGCCCCTCTGTTTCGGTTGAATTAATCATAACAACCTTATCAGGTTTTACGAAATTTAATATTGCCATTTATTTAAAAAATATCTAGTTAAAAAAATACTTAACAAAAACTATTTAGAGTATAACTCTACAATTAGTTGTTCTTTTATGTTTTCAGGTATTTGAGAACGCTCAGGAACTGAAATAAATTTACCTGTAAAAGATGATTTATCAAAATCTAACCATGAATATTTGTTAACAGATCCTGAAAGTGAATGAGTGATAGCCTCTAAACTTTGAGATTTTTCACGAACAGCAACAACATCACCAGCTTTTAAAGTAAAAGAAGGAATATTAACAACCGATCCATTTACCGTAATGTGGGCATGAGAGACTAATTGACGCGATGCTCTACGAGAAGGAGCTATTCCTAACCTATAAACAACATTATCTAATCTTGATTCTATTAATTGTAATAAAACCTCACCAGTTATACCATGTGCACGAGAAGCTCTGTCAAACGTTTTCGCAAACTGTTTTTCTAAAATACCATAAGTATATTTAGCTTTTTGCTTTTCCATTAACTGGATAGCATATTCAGACTGTTTTGCTCTCTTTTTTCCAGCACCATGCTGCCCTGGAGGATAATTTTTTTTCTCTAATGCTTTATCTGGACCAAAAATTGGTTCTCTGAATTTTCTTGCAATTTTAGATTTAGGACCTGTATATCTTGCCATTTCTATATATTAATTCTGTTATTTAAAAAAAAGTAAGCCTATTAACAACGACGACGTTTAGGAGGACGACATCCATTATGAGGCATAGGTGTAATATCAATAATTTCAGTAACTTCAATTCCTGATGTAGCTATAGTTCTAATAGCAGACTCTCTACCAGCACCAGGACCTTTAACGTAAACTTTAACTTTTCTTAAACCTAATTCAGCAGCAACTTTAGAACAATCTGAAGCAGCTAATTGAGCAGCGTAAGGAGTATTTTTTTTGGAACCACGAAAGCCCATTTTACCAGCACTAGACCAAGAAATAACCTGTCCAGCTGAATTAGTTAATGAAATAATAATATTATTAAAAGTAGCATTTAAGTGAGCTTCACCTACTGCTTCAACTTTTACTACTCTTTTTTTAGCATTAGCTTTGGCAGCTGCTACTGACGATTGTTGTTTAGCCATCTTATAAAAAACTTTATTATTTAATTACTTAGTAACTTTTTTCTTATTTGCAACAGTTTTACGTTTTCCTTTGCGGATACGTGCATTTGTTTTAGTACGTTGACCACGAACAGGTAAACCATTACGATGACGAATACCACGATAAGAACCAATATCTGTAAGACGTTTAATATTAAGAGCTACTTCTGAACGAAGACCACCTTCAACTTTAAAATTATCATTAACAATTTTACGAATAGCGTTTTGTTCATCATCTGACCATTCATTAACTTTTTTATTAAAGTCTATACCAGCCTCAGTTAATATACGTTGAGCTCTACTACGACCAATACCGAAGATATAAGTTAAACCTATCTCTCCTCTTTTATTTTTTGGTAAATCTATACCTGCAATACGTGCCATTATTTTTATATTGTTTTTAAACTTTTGCGAAAATACGAAAAATTATTTTTGTCTTTGCTTGAATTTTGGATTTTTTTTATTTATTATATATAACTTACCCTTGCGACGAACGATTTTACAATCTGCGCTTCTTTTTTTAATTGATGCTCTAACTTTCATATCCTTAAATTATTTATATTTTCTTAATTACTTGTATCTATATGTTATTCTACCTTTCGACAAATCATAAGGACTCATTTCTAATTTAACCTTATCACCTGTTAAAATTTTAATGTAATGCATTCGCATCTTTCCTGAAATATGAGCAATGACAATATGGCCATTTTCTAACTCAACTCTAAACATAGCATTACTCAATGATTCTATAATTGTTCCGTCTAATTCTATATTCGCTTGTTTTGCCATATTAAGCTTGCTGTATTGACATTTGGTTACTAGTTCTACCTTTTATTCTTCCATTTTCCATTAATCCATCATATCGTCTATTTAACAAGTAAGTTTCTATTTGTTGCAAAGTATCTAAAACGACACCTACTAATATCAATAAAGATGTGCCTCCAAAGAAATCAGAAAAAGAACTGTTTATACCAAATTTAATTGATATAGAAGGCAAAATTGCAACAAAAGCTAAAAAAACAGAACCTGGTAATGTAATCCTAGACATAACTTGATCTATAAATTCAGCAGTACTTCTACCTGGTTTTACACCAGGAATAAAACCGCCATTACGTTTCATATCATCCGCTAGTTGATTTGGATTAATCATTATAGCTGTGTAAAAATAAGTAAAAGCAATAATCAAAGAAGAAAAAATAAAATTATACCAAAAACCATACCTATCGGCAAACACACCTCCTGTACCGCCAGAAAATCCTGATATTGCAGCAGGTATAAACATAATTGCTTGAGCAAAAATAATTGGCATAACACCCGCAGCATTTACTTTTAATGGTAAATACTGCCTTACACCTCCAACTTGCTTATTACCTACTATTTTTTTAGCATATTGAACTGGAACTCTCCTCGTACCTTGAACTAAAAGAATACAACTAATAATAACAAATAATAAGAAAACAATTTCTAACAGAAACATGATTAATCCACCACCGGCACTTTGCAAACGAGATCCGAACTCAGAAGTTATAGCAAAAGGTAAACGTGATATAATTCCAACCATGATTAACAAAGAAATGCCATTTCCTATACCTTTATCTGTTATCCTTTCACCTAACCACATTATAAACATTGTACCAGCAACGAGTATTATAGTGGATTGTATGCCAAACCATGTCGTATCTATACCGACTACGCCAGGCTTCGTATAAACTTGAGTGGCAAGATAGCCAGGTGCTTGAACAGCAGTGACTGCAACAGTCAAGAAACGAGTATATTGATTTATTTTTTTTCTACCACTTTCACCCTCTTTCTGCATTTTTTGAAAATAAGGTACTGCCATGCCTAACAACTGAATAATAATTGAAGCTGTAATGTAAGGCATTATACCCAAACCAAAAATAGAAGCTCTTGAAAAAGCACCTCCAGCGAAAGCATTAATTAAAGCAATAATACCGCCATCATTAGATGAATTCTCATTTGCTAAAGCCAGTACTTCTGTATTAATACCCGGCAAAACAACATAAGAACCCAAACGATAGATGAGTATAAGGCCAAGAGTAGTTAATATTCTTTGCTTTAACTCTTCTATCTTCCAAATATTTTGGAGGGTCTCTATAAAACGTTTCATATAACGAACTATATTTCTTGTGCTACACCACCTTTTGATTCAATTGCCGCTTTGGCAGTTGCAGTAAAAGCGTGAACTGATATATTAACTTTAGATTTTAATTCCCCTCTTCCTAAAATTTTAATTAAATCATTTTTGGAAGCTACTCCATTTAGAATTAACACCTCAGGAGTAATGTCAAAAATATTTTTTGACTCAACGATTTTTTGTATAACATCTAAATTAACACCTTTAAATTCAGTTCGATTAATATTTTTGAATCCGAATTTAGGTACACGACGTTGTAAAGGCATTTGACCACCTTCAAAACCACGTTTTTTAGAGTGACCTGAACGAGATTGAGCACCTTTGTGACCACGTGTTGCAGTACCACCACCGCCTGATCCTTGACCACGACCTCTTCTGTAATTATTTTTAACTGAGCCTTCTGAAGGGCTTAACGTATTTAATTTCATCTTTATATACTTTTAAAATGTTTATGGTACATCTTTTTGTTTAAATCATTTCAGATGACAAAAAAATGCACCATATAAAATTTATAATAACTAAATATTCTCAACTTTCACTAAATGAGCTACTGCATTAATCATACCTAAAATTTGAGGTGTAGCTTCCTTATTTACTGAATGATTTAATTTTCTTAAACCGAGAGCCTGAACAGTAGCATTTTGTCTAGCGTTTCTTTTTATAGGACTTTTATATAATGTGATTTTAACTTGTGACATATCTAATTATTTTAACCGTTAAACACTTTTTCTAAAGTTATACCTCTTTGTCTTGAAATCGCCAATGGATCACGCATCTTCGCTAAAGCATCAATAGTTGCCTTAACCACATTATGTGGATTTGAAGAACCTTTAGACTTAGCTAGTACATCAGTGATACCTACACTTTCTAAAACTGCACGCATTGCACCACCAGCAATTACACCAGTACCATGAGCCGCAGGTTTTAAAAACACACGTGAACCACCAAATTTACCATTTTCAGGATGAGGAACAGTTCCTTTTAAAACAGATACTTTAACTAAATTCTTTTTCGCATCATCTATTCCTTTAGTGATAGCATCAGTTACCTCATTAGCTTTTCCAAGACCATAACCAACAACTCCTTTTTCATCACCAACCACTACTATAGCAGCAAAACTAAAATGACGACCACCTTTAGTAACTTTTGTTACACGTTGTACAGCTACTAATTTATCTTTTAGTTCTATATCTGTTGACTTAACTTTTTTTACAACTTCTTTTGACATATTATATCTATGTTCTATTTATACTAATTAAAATTTTAAACCTGCTTCGCGAGCACCATCTGCAAGCGATTTAATTCTACCATGATATAAGTAACCACTTCTATCAAATACAATACTATTAATACCAGCCGATGTTGCTTTTTCAGCTATCAATTTACCAACTAATTTAGCTTGCTCAACTTTATTTGCCTTAACTACTTTGATGGTTTTATCATCAGTACCAGCCGAATGTAAAGTTTTACCAGCTAAATCATCTATTAATTGAGCATAAATACCTGTGTTACTTCTAAATACAGTTAATCGAGGTGTAGATGAAGTACCGTTTACAGTTTTACGGATTTTAAGTTTAATTCTTTCTCTTCTTTGTTTTTTATTGAGTGCCATCTTTCCAGTTTTTTGAAGATGATTAATACTAATTGAATAAATTTATTTTTTACTAGCAGACTTACCAGCTTTACGACGTAAAATCTCACCAGTAAATTTAATACCTTTTCCTTTATAAGGTTCAGGTTTGCGTAACGAGCGAATTTTAGCAGCAACCATACCTATTAATTGCTTATCTGAGCTCTCCAATATTACCTTTGGATTTTGTCCTTTTTCAGAAGTAGTAGTTATTTTAATTTCATTAGGTAATTCTAAAACAACATTATGAGAAAAACCTAATGCTAATTCCAACAATTGACCTTTGTTAGAAGCTCGATAACCTACACCTACTAACTCTTGCTCTGTTTTATAACCTTCTGAAACACCTTTAACCATATTAGCTATTAAAGAACGATACAATCCATGTAAAGCCCTGTGACGCTTTTGATCTGTTGGACGTGATACATTAATTATACCATTCTCAACATTTACATTTATATCTGAATCAACAGTTTCTGTTAAAGATCCTAATTTCCCTTTAACTGAAACAGTTGTACCTGAAATACTAACTTCCACTCCTGCGGGAATAACGATTGGTAATTTTCCTATACGTGACATATTATTTTCCTCCCTCTAAATTATGAAATGTAACACAAAACTTCACCACCAACATTTAATTTCTTAGCTTCTTTATCAGTCATTACACCTTTAGAAGTTGATATAATAGCTATACCTAGACCATTTAATACTTTAGGCATATTCTCAACACCAGCATATTTACGTAAACCTGGTTTAGAAACTCTATCTAAAGTACGAATAGCAGATAGTTTATTTGTTGGATTATATTTCAAGGCTATTTTAATGGTTCCTTGTTTTTTTTCATTTTCCTCAAACTTATAATTTAAAATATAACCTTTTTCAAAAAGTATTTTTGTTATCTCTTTTTTAAGATTTGAAGCTGGAATCTCTACGATTCGATGATTTGATCTAATCGCGTTTCTAACACGAGTTAAGTAATCTGAAATTGTATCTGTCATTTTATTTGATTTAATATGTTATCCCGAAAACCAGGATAATTATACATTTATACTATATTTAGAAGCTAGACTTGGTAACACCTGGTATTAAACCAAATAAAACCATTTCACGGAAAGTTACACGACTAATACCGAAATCTCTCATATAACCACGAGGACGACCTGTCAATTTACAACGATTACGCATTCTTACCTTACAAGAATTTTTAGGTAATTTTTGTAAAGCTGTGTAATCACCCGCTTTTTTTAATTCAGCACGTTTAGCAGCGTAATTATCTACTAACTTTTTTCTCTTAGCATCACGTGCTATCATTGATTCTTTTGCCATATTATCTTTTTTTCAGGACTGTAAATATACTATTTCTTTTTAAATGGAATACCAAATTCACTTAATAATGCATAAGCTTCCTTATCAGTTGGAGCAGATGTAACAAAAGTAATATCCATACCTTGAATTTTACTTACCTTATCGATGTCAATTTCAGGAAAAATGATTTGCTCAGTAATACCTAAAGTGTAGTTACCTCTTCCATCAAAACCTTTGTCATTAACTCCTTTAAAATCTCTAATACGAGGTAAAGAAGATGCAATTAAACGATCTAAAAATTCATACATATTGTCACCTCTTAATGTCACACGAACACCAATGGCAACTCCTTTACGTAATTTAAAATTAGAAATATCTTTTGTTGAGTATGTAGCTACAGCTTTTTGACCAGTTATTGTAGTCATTTCTTTTACAGCTGATTCAATTAATTTTTTATCTGAAACAGCATCACCAATACCTTGATTAATACAAATTTTTTCTAATTTAGGAACTTGCATTGATGAAGTATACTGAAATTGTTTCTTTAAATTTTCAACAATTTCTGTTTTATATTTGTCCTTTAATCTAGGAGAATAAGTTGCAACCATTATTTAATAACTTCTTTAGTTTTTTTAGAAATACGTTCAATTTTATTAGTGGTAGTATTAACCTTACGGCCAATTCTTACAGTTTTACCACCTTCAACAAACATTAAATTAGAGATATGAATAGAGCCTTCTTGTTTAACAATTCCTCCATTAGCATTTTTAGCACTAGGTTTAGTATGTTTGCTAACTAAATTAACACCCTCTACAATAACACGATCATTTTTAGTGTCAATAGACACAATTTTACCTTCTTGGCCTCTGGATTCGCCAGATATAACTTTTACAGTATCGCCTTTTTTTAATTTTAATTTTGACATTGTTAATTTTATTAATAATTACAACACTTCTGGTGCCAATGAAATGATTTTCATAAATTGCTTATCACGTAATTCGCGAGCAACCGGTCCAAATATACGAGTACCACGTATTTCATCACTTTGATTTAATAAAACACATGCATTATCATCAAATCTAATGTAAGAACCATCAGGACGACGAATTTCCTTTTTTACTCGAACCACAACTGCTTTATGTACAGTTCCTTTTTTGACATTACCTGAAGGCAATGCATTTTTAATTGTAACTACAATTTTATCTCCAACAGAAGCATAACGCTTTCTAGTGCCTCCTAGAACACGGATAACTAAAACCTCTTTTGCCCCACTGTTATCTGCAACAGCTAATCTTGACTCGTTTTGTACCATTTCTTAAATATATTAAGTATTATTTTACTTTTTCTAAAATTTCTACCAAACGCCAATTTTTAGTTTTACTTAAAGGGCGGGTTTCACTTATTTTTACAGTATCTCCTATACTGCATTCATTATTTTCATCATGAGCGACAAATGTAGAAGTTTTATTAACAAACTTACCATATTTAGGATGTTTAACTTTACGCATAACAGAAACAACTATAGATTTTTCCATCTTGTTACTTTTTACGACTCCTACTTTTTCTTTTCTTAAATTTCTTTCTTCCATTGTATATATTATTTAGAAGCTTTATTTCTTTTAGTTAATTCAGTAGCTAAACGAGCAACTGTTTTTCGAGTATCACGAATTTTAATTGGATTCTCTAAAGGAGAAATAGAATGATTCAATTTCAATTTATTAAGACTCGATTTTTCTTCGACTATTTTATCTAACAATTCTGATGTAGATAAAGCAACTATATCTGTATTTTTCATTTTATATAAATTCTATTTTTAAACTGTTGCTTCTATTACGTAATCCCTACGTATAACAAATTTAGTAACAATAGGTAACTTTTGTGCAGCTAACCTTAACGCCTCTTTTGCAACATCCAAAGGTACTCCTTCCGCTTCAAACAATACACGACCCCTTTTTACAGGAGCAACCCAATATTCGGGAGCACCTTTACCTTTACCCATACGTACTTCAGCTGGCTTTTTAGTAATAGGTTTGTCAGGAAAAATACGAATCCAAACCTGACCTTCACGTTTCATAAAACGTGTAATAGCAATACGAGCTGCTTCAATCTGACGAGAAGTTACCCAACTTTCATCTAATGCTTTAATACCAAATGAACCAAAGGCTAATTGATCACCACGTTTAGTGTCGCCTTTCATTTTCATTTTATGCATTTTTCTATATTTAGTTCTTTTAGGCTGTATCATGATTATATCTACTTACAATAGTAATTCACTAATTAATAATTATTTATCGTTTCTTTTAGAATCCCTTTTAGGACCGCGACCAGAAAACTTAGGTGCGGAAGCTGAATTTGCAACTTTTTTATCTTTATCTAAACCAAAATTTGGTGATAAATCTCTTTTACCATAAATCTCACCTTTGCATATCCAAACTTTGATTCCAATACGTCCGTAAGTTGTATGAGCTTCAGCAATAGCATAGTCTATATCAGCACGAAGAGTTTGTAAAGGAGTACGTCCTTCTTTATAACCTTCACTTCTAGCCATTTCAGCTCCACCTAAACGTCCTGATACTAAAATTTTAATACCCTCTGCACCCATACGCATAGTCGAAGCGATAGACATCTTAGCAGCCCTACGAAAAGAAATACGACCTTCAATTTGACGAGCTATACTATCCGCTACCAAACGAGCATCTAATTCAGGTCTTTTAATTTCAAAAATATTAATTTGAATTTCTTTTTTAGTAACTTTTTTTAATTCTTCTCTTAATTTATCAACTTCTTTTCCACCCTTACCTATAATGATACCAGGCCTAGCTGTATTAATTGTAACAGTAATTAATTTTAAAGTTCTTTCAATAACAATTTTAGATATACTACCTTTTGGTAAACGTACTTTTAAATAATTACGTATTTGAGTATCTTCAACCAATTTATCGGCGTAATCTCTACCACCAAACCAGTTTGAATCCCAACCTTTAATTACACCTAAACGTAAACCTATTGGATTTGCTTTTTGTCCCATTTCCCTATATATTATTGATTTTCTACTTTATTTAATGAAGCTGTATTTCTATTTTTTTTCTCTGAATTTGGTACGGTAGTACCCACTTCTAAAGTTACATGATTAGAACGCTTTCTTATTCTATAACCTCTACCTTGTGGTGCTGTACGAAGACGTTTAGCCATCATAGCACTATCAACCATTACAGAGGTAACAAATAAAGTGTTCTCCTCTGGACGAGTACCAGTTTTAGCTTCATAATTAGCTATGGCAGATTTTAATAATTTCTCTAAACGTGTAGAAGCCTCTCGTGTGTTGAATTTCAACACATTCAAAGCCTTGTAAGCTTCCATACCTCTCACTAAATCTGCTACTTGACGCATTTTACGAGGTGAAGTTGGACAACTGTTTAATTTAGCAAAATAAACACCTTTATTTGCTTCTTTACGAGCCTCGGCTGCTAATCTTTTTCTTTTACCCATGACTAAATATCTTTATCGACAATTATTTCTTGTTATTACCTGAATGACCTTTAAATGAACGTGTTGCTGAGAATTCACCTAGTTTATGTCCTACCATATTTTCGGTAACATAAACAGGTATAAATTTGTTCCCATTATGAACAGCGAAAGTGTGACCAACCATTTCAGGATAAATAACAGAACGTCTTGCCCAAGTTTTTAGTACTACTTTTTTGTTACTCTCATTCATTTGAGTAACTTTTTTTTCTAAATTGTGGTCTATAAAAGGACCTTTTTTTAATGATCTTGCCATTTTTTTGTTTTTTAGTTTTGAAACTCGTCTCGCGACGAGCCATTAAACATTAATTATTATTTACTTCTTTTTTTAATGATATGTTGGTTAGAAGACTTCGCTTTATAACGAGTTTTATACCCTTTAGCAGGAATACCATTTCTCGAACGAGGTTGTCCACCTGATGCACGACCTTCTCCACCACCCATTGGATGATCAACTGGATTCATGGCTACTGCACGAGTACGAGAACGACGACCTAACCAACGAGAACGACCAGCTTTACCAGAAATTTCTAAGCTATGATCAGGATTTGAAGTAGCACCGATTGTAGCTTTACAGGTAATTAAAATCATACGAACTTCACCTGAAGGCATACGCAAAATTGCGTATTTACCATCACGAGCAGTTAATTGAGCATATGTTCCAGCACTACGTGCCATTGCTCCGCCTTGACCTGGACGTAATTCAATATTATGAATAATTGTACCTAAAGGAATATCTGATAAAAACATACAATTACCTACTTCAGGAGTAGCTGTTGAACCAGACATAATTTTTTTCCCAACTTCTAAACCTTGAGGAGCAATAATATAACGTTTTTCACCATCTTTATATACTACTAAAGCAATACGAGAAGTACGATTAGGATCGTACTCAATTGATGCTACCGTTCCTTCGATACCATCTTTATTACGTTTGAAATCAATGATACGATATTGTTTTTTGTGACCACCACCAATGTTGCGAATAGTCATTTTACCAGTATTATCACGACCACCACTATTTTTAACCGAAGTTAACAAACTTTTTTCAGGGACATTGGTAGTAATATCTGAGTTATCAGTAGCTATTTTGAAACGTTGACTTGGTGTTAACGGTCTGAATTTTTTTAATGCCATTTCTTTTACTTTTTATCAAATTAAATATTAGCGTAAAAATCAATAACTTCGCCATTCTTTAAAGTGACAAAAGCTCTTTTTGAACGGTTTACGCGGCCTATTGCAATACCACGAGTAGTATTACGAGTTTTTACTTTACCTACGTATTGTTGAGTGTTAACAGATTCAACTTTCACACCGTACATTTTTTCAACAGCTTGTCTAATTTGTACTTTGTTGGCGTTTCTATCAACCACAAAACCATAGCGATTCAACTTCTCTGCCAAAGAAGTCATCTTTTCGGTGATGATTGGTTTAATTAATATTTCCATTTTATTTATTTAATAATGATTCTAATACTTTTACCGAACTTTCTAATAAAATTAATGACTGGGCATTAACAATATCATAAGTGTTTAAATCAGAAGCTTTGACAACTTTCGCTCCTTCCAAATTTCGGGACGACAAATATACGTTATTATTTGTATCACCCAACACCAATATTGTTTTTTTATCAGATAAGTTTAAATTTTTCATTAAGTCAACATAATTTTTAGTTTTTGGTGCTTCAAACGTGAAGTCTTCTAAAACAGTAATTGCGTTTTCTTTTGCTTTATATGTCAAAGCGGAAGCACGAGCTAAAACTTTAACCTTTTTGTTTAATTTAAATGAATAATCTCTTGGCTTAGGTCCAAATGCACGGCCACCACCAACAAAAACAGGAGATTTCATAGAACCAGCACGAGCGCCACCAGTACCTTTTTGTTTTTTTAATTTTTTAGTAGTTCTTGAAATCTCAGCACGTTCTTTTGATTTGTGCGTACCTTGACGTTGTGCAGCTAAATAATGCTTAACATCTAAATAAATACTATGATCATTTGGTTCTAAACCATAAATCACATCTGCTAATTCTACTTTCTTAGCAGTCTTTTTTCCGCTTATGTTTAATACTTCTACTTGCATGATTACTTCTCGATTATAACGTAAGACCCTTTAGCACCCGGAACTGAACCTTTAATTAAAAGAACGTTCTTTTCTGCCATTATTTTTACAACAACTAGGTTTTGGATTTTCTTTCTATCTCCACCTGTTCTACCAGCCATACGCATACCTTTAAATACACGAGAAGGATCAGAAGACGCACCTAATGAACCGGGAGCTCTAGAACGATCATGTTGACCGTGAGTTGAACCACCAACACCACCAAAACCATGACGTTTAACAACACCTTGAAAACCTTTTCCTTTAGAAGTTCCAACGATATCCACGAAGTCTCCTTCAGAGAAGATGTCAAGAGTTACAACATCACCTAAATTTTTTGTTTCCTCAAAAGAACGGAACTCAACAATTTTACGTTTTGGGGTTGTTTTTGCTAATTCAAAATGACCTTTCATAGCAGACGATGTGTGTTTTTCTTTCTTCTCATCGTAAGCTAACTGTAAAGCTGTGTAACCGTCTACTTCATTGGTTTTTACTTGCGTAACCACGCAAGGACCTGCTTCTATAACTGTGCATGGCACATACTTGCCATTGGCATCGAAGAAGCTAGTCATTCCTATTTTTTTACCAATAATTCCAGACATTTTTACTTTTTATTTTTTGTTATTTATTTTTTTATTTTTATTAATTTATTATCCTGCATTCTTCACACGTTGAAGTTTTTGCTTTAGCTTTACAAGCTGTAATAGCGTCTTCTCTATTCCGTTATTTATATGTAACTGAATCTGATTGGCTACAGTCACATTGGAAAGATTTTCTACAAGAACTAGTTATTACAATTAATGCTGTTACAGTTAGCAGGACAACTTTATTCATTTTATAACAATAGTTAAACTTTGATTTCTACTTCTACTCCAGAAGGCAATTCTAATTTCATTAAAGCATCAACTGTTTTTGAAGAAGAACTGTAGATATCTAATAAACGTTTGTATGCACAAACTTGAAATTGCTCACGCGCTTTTTTGTTAACGTGTGGTGAACGTAAAACAGTGAAGATTCTTTTATTTGTAGGTAATGGAATTGGACCATTAACTATAGCTCCTGTCATTTTTACTGTTTTAACAATTTTCTCAGCGGATTTATCAACTAAGTTGTAATCATAAGATTTTAATTTTATTCTAATTCTTTGGCTCATGTTATATTTATAATATGTTTATGCGTTTTCTTTTTTACCTTTTGCTTTTGCTATGACGTCAGCTGCAACGTTAGCAGGAGCATCAGCATAATGAGAAAATTCCATTGTTGATGTTGCGCGACCAGAAGTTAAAGTACGTAATTGAGTTACATAACCAAACATTTCTGATAAAGGAACTTTTGCTTTAATAACTTGAGAGTTATTTTTAGAGTCCATTCCTTCAATTTGTCCACGACGACGGTTTAAGTCACCTACAACATCACCCATGTTTTGTTCTGGAGTTAACACTTCCACTTTCATGATAGGCTCCATTAAAACTGGTTTACATTTCCCTAATGCTTCACGGTAAGCCGAACGAGCACAAATTTCAAAAGATAATGAATCTGAATCGACTGCGTGGAATGAACCATCAATTAAACGTACTTTTAAGTTATCTAAAGGATATCCAGCTAATACACCATTTAACATAGATGCTTTGAATCCTTTTTCAACTGAAGGGATAAATTCACGTGGTATAGATCCGCCAGTAATTTCATTAACAAATTGTAAATCTGATTTTGCTTTTTCTCTATCGAAGTCTGTATCAACAGGACCTAATACTACTTTAATATCAGCAAATTTACCACGACCACCAGTTTGTTTTTTGTATACTTCACGGTGTTCATATGTTCCAGAGATAGACTCTTTGTAAGATACTTGAGGCTCACCTTGATTTACTTCAACTTTAAACTCACGTTTTAAACGATCGATAATGATTTCTAAGTGTAACTCACCCATACCTGAGATAATAGTTTGACCAGAATCTTCATCAGTATGTACACGGAAAGTTGGATCTTCTTCAGCTAATTTATTTAAACCTACACCTAAACGATCTAAGTCACCTTGAGTTTTAGGCTCAATGGCTAAACCAATAACTGGCTCAGGGAAATTCATTGCTTCTAATACAATTGGATGTTTTTCATCACATAATGTATCTCCAGTACGAATATCTTTAAATCCTACAGCAGCACCAATATCTCCAGCCTCTAAAAATTCAACTGGATTTTGTTTGTTTGCATGCATTTGGAAGATACGAGAGATACGTTCTTTATTTCCTGAACGAGTGTTCAATACATAAGAACCAGCATCTAAACGACCAGAATAAGCACGGAAGAAACACAAACGACCAACGAATGGATCAGTTGCGATTTTAAATGCTAATGCTGTAAATGGATCTTTAACATCTGGTCTACGAGTTACCTCTTCTCCAGTGTCAGGATTTGTACCTTTAGTTTCTGGTTTGTCCATCGGAGATGGCATTAATTCCATAACTAAATCCAACATAGTTTGTACACCTTTGTTTTTGAAAGATGAACCACAAACCATAGGTACGATTTTGTTTGCAACGCAAGCCTTACGCAATGCGTCTAACACTTCTCTTTCAGTGATTGTTTCTGGAGCGTCAAAAAACTTCTCCATAATTTTATCATCAAATTCAGAAACTGCTTCTAACATTTTCTCTCTCCACTCAGTGGCTTCTTCTAATAAATCAGCAGGAATTGGAACTTCTTGGAAAGTCATTCCTTTATCGTGCTCATTCCAAACAATACCACGGAAGTTAATTAAATCAACTACCCCAATAAAGTTTTCTTCAGCTCCGATAGGAATTTGAAGAGGAACTGCATTACCACCTAAAATCTCGCGAGTTTGTTTAACTACTTTTAAGAAGTCAGCTCCTTGACGATCCATTTTATTAACGAATCCTAAACGAGTAACATTGTAGTTATCAGCTAAACGCCAGTTAGTTTCAGATTGAGGCTCAACACCATCAACTGCTGAAAATAAAAACACTAAACCATCTAATACACGTAATGAACGGTTCACTTCAACTGTAAAGTCAACGTGACCTGGTGTATCAATGATATTAATTTTATATTGGTTATCACGGTATTTCCAAAAACAAGTAGTTGCAGCAGAAGTAATTGTAATACCACGCTCTTGTTCTTGTGCCATCCAATCCATAGTAGCTGCACCTTCGTGAACTTCTCCAATTTTGTGATTAACACCTGTGTAGTAAAGAATACGCTCAGTTGTTGTTGTTTTACCAGCATCAATATGCGCAGCGATACCTATATTCCTTGTATATCTTAAGTCAGCCATTTCTAATTAGAATCTAAAGTGTGAAAATGCTTTGTTAGCCTCTGCCATTTTGTGAACGTCTTCTTTCTTTTTGAAAGCAGCACCCTCTTCTTTAGAAGCAGAAACGATTTCACCAGCTAATTTTTGAGCCATTGACTTTTCGTTACGTTTACGAGCATAAGTAATTAACCATTTAATAGCTAAAGCTAATTTTCTTTCTGGACGAACTTCAGAAGGAATTTGGAAAGTTGCCCCACCTACACGACGAGAACGAACCTCAACTTGAGGAGTAACGTTACCTAATCCTTTTTTGAAAACTTCTAATCCATCTTCATTAGTACGTTTTGCAACGATCTCTAAACACTCATGAAATATTTTTGAAGCGGTATTTTTTTTACCATCATACATTAAACTGTTTAAAAAACGAGTTACCAATATATCATTATATATTGGATCAGGTAACAAGATTCTTTTTTTAGCGGTTGATTTTCTCATTCTTGAAATCTACTTAATTTTTCTATAAATTATTTTTTCTTAGCACCTTTTGCCGGGGCTGCTACAACACCTGCCTTAGGGCGTTTAGTTCCGTATTTTGAACGTTGTTGTTTTCTACCTTCAACACCAGCTGTATCTAAAGATCCACGAACAATGTGATAACGCACACCCGGTAAATCTTTAACACGACCACCACGTACTAATACGATACTGTGCTCTTGCAAATTATGACCTTCACCAGGAATATAAGCAATAATTTCTTGCTTATTAGTTAATCTCACCTTCGCCACTTTACGCATAGCGGAGTTAGGTTTCTTAGGGGTTGTAGTGTACACACGAGTACAAACACCACGGCGTTGTGGACACGAATCCAAAGCGGCCGATTTACTTCTGTTAGGAGCTTTAAAGCGTCCTTTTCTTACTAATTGTTGTATAGTTGGCATGTTAACCTTATTGAATTGCTTGTTTTAACTTATTTTAGTAATCTCTCTATATTGAGAAAGGCAAAGATAGAATTATTTTTTCATCAACAAAAAAATATTTAAAAATTATTTGGATTTATATTATATAAATTATTATGAATAGTATACATTTTGATTTATATCGTTTTTTTTGATGTATTTTTGACATAATATTAGAAATACTTACTTCATAAATTATAGGTATAACATGATTTTTTTATAGTTTTGTTCTGCCTATTTTAATGTTATAGCGAACACAATCCCAATATTCTTTTGAATAGCTTACGAATATTTCTGAACCGGGCGAAATATCTTTTTTAGCGACTATAAAACACTTATTATCTTCTATTTCATAAACACAATTATTGGTTAAACCTTTTACCCTTCTTAATCCACCTGCATCATTTGCATATCTAGCTAAATACTCTGGAGTATTATACGCATCTATACACTTTTTTTCGCTAATAAAAAACAAATAACCATCTTCATCTTTTTCAACTCTATTTAAATATTCTTTCCAATCAATAATTTCACCAAGATATTCAATTACCTTTTCTCCTTTTTTAATTTTAATAGTTGTGTATAACCCCTTACCTGAATTTGGTAATTGTGATTTTTTAATTTTAAATGCCATATATTGCAAAGATATGATTTTATTTTTTCAGCCCCATTTAATTTAAAAGGCACAAATAAAAAACAATATCTTACAGCTATTATAATTTAAAAACAAATTTGATTAAGAATTCATCAACAGCATTCGTAAATAAAATTTAATTTTGTCTGAAATATGAATTTAAAAACCACCACACAATTATTAATTGATTGTATTATTGAAGTTGGAGAATATATTAACGATGAGAGAATACAATTTTCATACAAAGACGTTGAAATAAAAGGGTTAAACGACCTAGTTAGTTACGTTGATAAAGAAGCAGAACTAATCCTTGTTCAAAATTTATCGAATATTTTACCCCAAGCAGGTTTTGTGACCGAAGAAAATACTAAAAATGAACCTAAAGATTATAACTGGATTATTGATCCTTTAGATGGGACAACAAATTTCATACATGGTATACCACATTTTGCAATTAGTGTTGCACTAGAATTTAAAGGTGAAATAATTATTGGAGTTGTATACGAAATAAGTAGAAAAGAATGTTTTTCTGCATTCTTAAAAGGTGGGGCATTTTTAAATGGAACGAAAATTTCAGTTTCAAATAGAGAAAATTTATCAGAATCAATTATTGCGACAGGTTTCCCTATCTGTAATTTTTCTAAAATTGATAGTTATATACAAACTTTAATTTATCTGATGAAAAACACCCACGGTCTGCGAAGAATGGGAGCTGCTTCATTAGATTTATGTTATGTTGCTTGTGGAAGAGTGGATGCTTTTTTTGAATATAATTTAAAACCATGGGACGTAGCCGCAGGAGCTCTGATCATACAAGAGTCTGGTGGTGAAGTTTTTGATTTTAAAGGTGAAAATAATTGGTTACACGGATTTGAAATAGTAGCAACTAATTCAAAAATAAAAAATGAATTTGAAAATGTAATTAAACTAAATTTTAAATAATCTAAAATTTAGATCTCAATCTTGTTTTCCTTCTTTTCGGAGGGAAAAATTTACCGAGGGTAACTTGCATAGACATAAAAACATCTTTTTGTTTGTCTCCTCTTTGAGCACCAGTCCCATCTGCATTTGGAACAGTCGCCGAAGGAATTAATCCTAAACTAGGGTCCGAAAAAATAACAGAATTAGATCCATATGCCTCGGCTAATTCTATTTTATTATAATAAGTCGTACTCACATCGTCAATATAATCGGTGAATGTCTTTCTATAATTAAATTCAATACCCAAACTCCAATATTTTTTAAATCTTGTCTTGATTGCAAAACCAACAGGAATACTTAGCTGAATTCTTTTATACTGTTCTGGGCCATTTTTCAAACCTTGCCCCTCTGTATGCAAATCATAAAGATTCATAGATTCTCCAGTTAATGGATGTTTACCTTTGGGATTAAAATAAAAACATCCCACACCAATAAAAGCTATAAATTCTTTTGCTTTACCTCTCTTACGACGTAAGAGAGTCTTCTTAATACTATATCGATGACCTGGTCTTGATGCGTAAAATGAATATTCAAATCTTGTTGAGAATTCAAATATATTGGATTTAAAATTTAGGTTACGATTGTTTCTATATGGCTCAGAAGTTAATTTATCATCACCAGTAACTAGCATATAATTAAAAGAAGTGAAAACATTATACGTTTTATTTAACTTATACCTATATCCAATACTTAATGCTGGACGCGCTAATGCATACTCTAAATCTGCCGGAGAATAATCCTTACCAATATTATCGGTACCACCTAAATCACCCAAAAATCCAGAGGCACCACCCTGAACGACTAATTCTTTACGATATTTTTTCCAATCATTAGGCCTTGTGAAATTTTGTGCATTTAGAATGCCGCAAAAAAACACAATTACAAGAAAGGAAAATATTTTTTTTATATCCACTACTGATTCAATTTATGCAAAAATAATAAATAAACCAAATATTAAAATTTAAACTATCAAAAAAGAAACCAAAAGAATAAAAAATTAGAGTATAAAACGATGATTAATGATATTATACTTTAATTTTTTGTCCTAAACGTAATTTTTTAGATTGTTTAATGCCATTTTTTCTGCAAATCGCTTTGACTGTTGTGTGATTTCTTCGTGCTATTTTACCTAATGTGTCGCCTTTTTTAACAATATAAAGTTTGCTAAACTTAGATTTATTATGAGAATCACGACCGTAATTCAAATCCCTCCTGTGCCTCGAATGAAGAGCCCTTAAATCATACTTAGTTTCAACATCTGATTTTGTAATCAAAATATTATTATTCTTCAGAATAGCTTCTTCAAAATTAATAAAATCTTCAGGGTCAATTGCTTGCCCTAAATAACGCATTTCAAAATGCAAATGAGAGCCAAAAGAATGACCAGTGTTCCCGCCTAATCCTAAAATTTGCCCCGCTTGAATGGACTGTCCTGGCTCCACCAAAATTTTTGAAAGATGAGCATAAACAGTTTCTAATCCATTGTTATGTCTAATTATCACTACATTCCCATAACTCCTATTGAGTTTAGCAATTCTAACCATACCATCAAAAGCAGAAAGAACGGTATCACCTGTTTCTAAATCAATATCTGTACCATAATGAGGTCTACCTTTTCTCCAACCAAATGAAGATGTTACATTTCCATCAAACGGCAATACGAAACCACAATCCGTAGAGGTGGTTAGCATAATATTTGCTGAATCTCTTTTAAATGAATTGAAAAAAGAATACGGATGAATAGTAGCGGTATCCCAAGATGTATACAAATCTCCAGAAGGGAATGCCAACAATGAATCAACCTCAACATCTTCGTGATTATGTTCATCCGTCAAGGCAAAGATTAAAGGATTAACATTTAATCTAGTTGTATCATCTTTTTTTACTATTTTTCTTTTTCCGTCATCTTTAACTGGCTTTTCATCTGGATTAGATAAAATAGATACAAAAGAAATTTCATATTTTTCAGAAGACGCTTTTACTGTAAAAGAACTTGAAATAATGAACAAAGTCAATATGACCGATAATTTAATGATATTTTTTTTAAAATCCAATTTTTTCGAATTTATTTTTAAGATTTACAAATATGTTCTTTTTTTTCATAAATCCAAATGTTAATTCCTGCTAATACAAGTAAAGTTATTAACACAAGCGTATTTGTAAACTTAAAAATTGGTCAATTGTTCGAATTCTGGAAATTTTGCCAAAACTTCTAAGTGATTATTTGTTAACTTTAGAAAAACATGTTTACACCCATTCGTTATAAATACGGCAGGTACATTCAACGACAAATTATAACGTTGAACTTGATCAACCACCGCTTGAGATATTTCAATTTCAGGAGCTTTACATTCAACTATAAGCAGAGGTCTTAAATTACTGTCATAAACTAGAATATCTGTTCTACGTTTAGTTTTATTTAAAATAAGCTGCTTTTCGATTGCAATCAAAGAGGCTGGAATTTTTTTATTTGTAATTAAAAAATGAATAGTATGTTGTCTCACCCACTCTTCGGGAGTTAATACGACAAATTTTTTTCGAATCACATCAAATATTTCCCAATTTTCTTTTTTTCTCACGCGAAAATCAAACTTTGGAAAATTCAATATTTTATATTCTAGCAACATACTTTAGAAAGTAAATATATATCAATTTTTAAAGTATTGTGCTGAGTAAATACTTTGTAAATTAGCTACACTTTAAATATGAATGTATGAAAACAAAAGAAGATATTGTAACCAACTGGTTACCAAGATACACGGGTCTAAAATTAGAGGAATTTGGTCAATTTATTTTATTAACAAATTTTGTTGGTTACGTAAATATGTTTGCTGAATGGAATAATGTTAGTGTAAAAGGATATGATAAACCTATGCAAACGGCCACATTTGAAGGGATAACAATTATTAATTTTAGTATGGGTAGCCCTATGGCTGCAACTATTATGGATTTACTTACTGCTGTCAACCCAAAAGCTGTTTTGTTTTTAGGTAAATGCGGTGGGCTAAAAAAGAAAAATGAAATTGGCGATTTAATATTACCTATAGCTGCAATAAGAGGTGAAGGAACTTCTAATGATTATTTTCCGAGTGAAGTGCCTGCATTACCTTCATTTAATCTTCAAAAAGCCATTTCATATACCATTCGTTTAAAAGGAAGAGATTATTGGACTGGAACTGTTTATACAACTAACCGCCGAGTTTGGGAACACGATCAAGTTTTTAAAGATTACTTACGTTCAATACGAGTTATGGCAATAGATATGGAAACTGCGACAATTTTCAGTGTTGGTTTTCATAATGAAATTCCGGTAGGCGCACTTTTACTAGTAAGTGATCAACCTATGATTCCGGAGGGCATTAAAACTGAAGAAAGTGACAAAAAAGTAACAACCGATTTTGTTACAGATCATTTAAAAATTGGTATTGACTCGTTAAAAGAATTACAAAAAGCTGGTATTTCAGTCAAACACTTGAGATTTTAGAATTTATTTATACAACTCTACTTTTGTTTCTAAATCGGATGTAATTGTAAATCTTTTTTCTACTGTATAAATAGACCCCTTAAGGCTTTTTGCGCGCCATTCAATGCGATAATTACCAGGTTGAAGATAATATACTTGTGAGGTCGTATTATTTAAATTACATACCCAATCTAATTTTTTATTGTCTTTAAGTATACAACCATCACCATTATCTAATGCTCTAACAACTAACATTCCTGCATTTGGTATTTCTAATAATTTTGTTTGAGACTGAACGACTTTAACACTACTAATATAAGTTCTTGGTAACGTTAATATTTCTAAATCATATGAGCCTGTAATATACTTTTCTATGGTATTCATTTGTTGAACATGCAATGTTTTCATATCGCTAATCGTTTTTCTAACAATACACTTTACCTTTTCGTTAAAATTATATATTCCTACTGGCCTTCGTAATTCAATATATCCTTGAGGTGCATCAATTGCTATGATATTATGTTTTCCTTGCGTTAAGTTGGCATTTTTACTTTCGGTAGGAGGAATGGTATGAGCGACCACTTTATAACAAGGATATTCATCAATGCATAAAGTATCGGGGTGATTAACAACATTTAAAGTGTGTAAATAATTATAGATATAACTATGTTTGTTTGAATCATAAAAGGTCATTGATACATTAGTTTCTGTGGGCAGGGATTTAGTATCTAATAGATTTACCTGAACAGTTGTTTTATTTTTCTTTTGATTGGATATGATAGAGCTTATGTTCGACAAAGTTTGTGTATTATCAAAATCATAGTAATCGCCTACGCACTCAAACGTTTTAATTTGCTCAAGTGTTAATCCTATTCCTATAATAAAGGGTTTAAATACAATACCTTTTTCCATCAATTTTTGTCTTGCTTTACAAGGATCTCCATCACATTCTTCTATTCCATCTGTAATTAATATAATCATATTAATCGATTTTGTATCTGAAAAATCATTTGCTGCTTCTGTTAACGAATGTTCTATTGGTGTAATTCCGGTTGGATTAGCCTCCGCCACTTTATTTTTTATTAATCCGATATTATTTGGGCCAAAAGGAACTATTAATTTGGAATCTTTACAATCGCCTGGCGGATATGCAACGGTACTTCCATACATTCTCAGAGCAAATTGAATATTTTTTTGCTTATTAAGACTGTCTATAAAATCATAAAATAATTCTTTCGCGCCTTGAATACGGGTTTTTGCGCCATGTTTGGTTTTCATACTTTTACTTGCATCAAAAACAAATAAAACTCTCTTTAAAGTTACTTCTGCTTTTTTAACCTGAGATAATAGATTTATAGTACCAAAACATACAAAAACATAAAAAATAATAAATAGAAGTTTTCTCATGAAATTTGAAAATGCTAAGATGTCTTGATTTTTAATGTTGTTGTAAAATGAAATCAAAACTTATTAATAAAGAAGTGCTAAGAAAATTTATTTTACCAGTGTTAAATACCCTTTTTTCTGAACAAATTCTCCTCTTGAATTTTTAAATTCTATTAGATAAGTATAAACCATATCTTGCGCATTTTCTCCAGTCCAACCTTCCTGATAATTTTGAGTTTCAAAAACCACATTACCCCACCGATTAAAAACCTTAACATGATAATCTGTTTTATCTATAAATTGAAGAATGGGTTTCCACACGTTATTTATTCCATTTGGAGCAAATGCATTTGGAATAAAAATCTGTCCATCGACATAAGCATTAGCAAAATTTGACATAGATTTATTCTTGAATCCGTAAATATTCCCTACACCTTCTACAGCTTCTATATAATATGAAAAAGTACCTTCTTCCAAGCTAAATTCCTGAATGTTATCGACATATGTATTAATTGGTGCAGAAAGATTGATAATTGGGATGGTATCAATTTTCCCATTAACTCCCCGATAGATATTATAAGATTTCACCCCCCCACTCCATCCTAAATAATCATCCCAAACCAATTGGTTCAGAAATAAATTATCATCATTCTTATTGACTTTTAATATTATATTTTTCGAAATATTACTTTCAACTCCGAGATTATTGCAATTATCGATAATTTGAACTTTATAAAAATATGTCTTTACTTCTGTATTTACATCGTAGTCAACGTATAATAAAGTTCTGCTTGAAGAAAAAGGAATAAAAGATTTTTGAAGAAATGTAAGACCGTCTATACTTCGGTATATGTTACATCCTTTATACGAGTAGGTAGAATCTATTGTAAAAGTAAGTTCAATATTATGATTATCCGGGGCTACACTTACCGAATTTATAAAAACAAAAGCAGGAGCTAAAACAGCTTTAGAGATAAAACAAACTGAATTAGAACTTGCACTTATCGATTTATCTGAATTACTAACCCTTATTAAATAACACCATGTCCCAACTTTATGAACTTGTTTATATGTAAAAGTAGTTAAAGTTGTGGTTCCAACTGACGTATAAGGAGCCCCATTTAAAGACGAAAAGATCTCGTAATACAAAATACCTTTTTTTAAATTATTGTAAGGAGTCCAGGTTAAACTAACACCATTTGAGCAAGAATCATAATTTGCAGGACTTAAAAACATGGAATTATGGGTTAAACTAGGAATACTATAATTTCCACAACTATCTATAGCAGAAATACAAAATCCTTCGGGAGCATTGTTTGCTTTTGACAATAAATAAATATATGATGAATTATTCCTACCAAGAATAGTATCTATAGGAATTAAAATGCCTCCGTTAGATTTAAAAATCACATATCTATCAACATCTGTAGCAGCTGATTTCGACCAACCGATAACCGATTGACTATTCTGATTTACAGTGACCGAATCCAGTTCCAAAATAACTGGTGGTTGAAGATTTTTACAAGTATCTCCTTTTATGTTGGATTGGGATACACAACCAGTGCTAGCAGAGATTTCTACTTTGTAGTTATAAAATACTTTACACCTGTCAGTGGTATCCTTATAATTTAATTTATTACCAAAATAAACCTTCGTCCATAAATTTCTTGGGAATTCTCTTGAAACAGTATAGGATAATATTGAACTAGGTGTTTTATCGATTGAATTCCAATTAAGATTAACAATTCCATTTCCTGGATTACTTAAGTTTAAAAACAATGACCGCAATGTATCTGAGGCAACTGATGTATTAGTTCCGTTTATAGTTGTAGTCAAAAAATAATATTGAGATTGTGAACCCACACTTGTTGGCGAATGAGTAAAACTTGTTTGAGTTGGTATATTAGCTCTTCCTACTAATGAAAAGGGACCAATTTGAGTTGCTGATGTCCAAATTTGATATTCTGTTAATACACCTGCCGGAATCGGCGGAGTTTCCCATGATAAAACTGCACTTGTAGAAGTAAGTACAGATACGCATCTTAGTTTAGGCGGACTAAGCTGTGCATATATATCATAAAAGGAAAAAATATGCCAAATGAACCAAAAATATATACTTCCTTTATTCAAAAAACACACTTAAATAATTGCACTTCAGATACAAAGAAACGAATTTAAGTGCATTTTAGTGTAAATGAAGGTAAAAACAATTAAAAACTATATTTTACTAAGCAACTTTTAACAAAAACAATATTTTTGCACAACACAATATAAATAATAACAACATGCAACAAGCATATATCATCAACGGCGTAAGAACAGCCATCGGCAACTTTGGAGGTACACTATCAACTGTAAGAACAGACGATTTAGCGACATTAGTTCTAAAAGAACTTATACTAAAAAATCCTTCTGTTGATTTTTCAAAGATAACGGATGTGATAATGGGCTGCGCCAATCAAGCAGGTGAAGATAACCGAAATGTAGCTCGTATGGCATCATTAATGGCTGGATTACCTATTTCGGTTCCCGGTCAAACTATTAATCGTTTATGCGCATCTGGATTAAGTGCAACTATTGATGCATCAAGATATATTCAATTAGGTGAAGCTGATTTAATGATTTCCTCAGGTGTTGAAAATATGACTAGAGGGCCTTTAATTATGGGTAAAGCCTCTTCGGCATTTGGTAGAGATCAACAATTATTTGACAGTAGTTTTGGTTGGAGATTTATTAATCCAAAATTAAAAGAAAAATTTGGTGTAGATGCAATGGGTGAAACAGCTGAAAATGTAGCAGAAATGTACAAAATTAGCAGAGATGATCAAGATGATTTTGCCTTATGGAGTCAACAAAAAGCATCTAAAGCAAACGAATCCGGAAGATTTGAAAAAGAAATTATTCCAGTTGAAATTTTGCAAAAAAAAGGGGATTCATTAATTTTCAAAAAAGATGAATTTATTAAATCTAACACTACGTTAGAGGGGTTACAAAAACTAAAACCATCATTTAGAAAAGATGGAACAGTAACCGCAGGTAATGCTTCAGGGTTAAATGACGGTGCTGCCGCCATTTTATTAGCAAGCGAATCCGCTATTAAAACATATAATCTTACCCCTCTGGCACGAATTGTATCCAGCGCTGTGGTAGGTGTTGAACCTCGTATTATGGGATTAGGTCCTGTTGAAGCGTCAAATCTCGCATTAAAAAAAGCAGGATTGTCATGGAAGGATATTGACATTATTGAATTAAATGAAGCTTTCGCTGCACAAGCATTAGGATGCACCAGACTTTGGAAACTTGAAGATAAAGACCCTCGAATTAACCCTAATGGTGGAGCAATTGCTTTAGGCCACCCCTTAGGAATGAGTGGAGCCCGTATCATTAATTCGGCAGCCATTGAATTACACCTTCAAAATAAAACATATGCTTTAGTAACAATGTGTATCGGTGTTGGGCAAGGATATGCTGCTATTATCGAAAAGGCATAATTTACATTTCAACTTAAAATATCTAACAAGAGTTTGATTAATTGCTAAATATCTTTTAATTAAACAAAAATCAATATGGTTAACTTAAATTTCAATAAAGCATCTACCATTGACGAAAGAATACTTGCTGAAATGCATGCTTTAAAAAATAGCGATGCTCAGTTACTCTCAGAAAATAGTAAAAAGCAAATTGCAGGTTTAATAGGAGCATCAACAAGCGATATCATTTTTACTTCCAGTGTTTCAGAAGCTATACATCTAGGATTTGATGCAATATTTGAGACTAATTCTCATAAAGGAAATCATATTATTGTATCTAAAACAGAGCATCAAGATGTACAATCCGCGTGTGAGTTTTTACAAAAAAAGGGGGCTAAAATTACATTTTTAGATGTGGATCGCGAAGGACGAATTGATTTACAAAACCTAAATGAAAGTTTTACCAAAGAAACTATCTTGGTTTCTGTTGTAGCTGCTAACCATGATACTGGCGTTCTGCAAGATTTAGAAAAAATAGCTGAAATTACTCGCCAAAATGGTGCAGTTTTTTTTAGTGATACGTCACAACTTATTGGAAAATTGCCAATAGATGTTGCCGAAATAGGATTAGATTTTGGGTGTATTTCTTCCCATAATTTATTTGGACCTCCTTTAATTGGCGCATTGTATATCAAGAATAATCCTTCGAATTATGAAATTTACAATTTTATAAAACAATACCTCAATGAAACGGATTTCCAACATTTGAACTTAAATAATATCATTGGTTTTGGAAAAGCATGCGAAATTGCTCAATATGAATTTTGGGACAATAATACCCATACTTCAAAACTTAGAGGATATTTGGAACATCAATTACTAGAAATAACTGATTTGAGAATTAATGGTTCTACAAAATACAGACTTTATAACACCTCCAATATCTGTTTCCCCGCTTTAAAAAATGGCGATTCTGTTAGTAGTCATATAAATAAAAAATGGCCTATAAGCACTAGTAGTTTTCCTTCTGTTTTAAACGCTATGGGACTTGATGAAAAAGAAATTAATAACAGTATTAAATTTTCGTTCGGACATCAAACCAAACATGAAGATGTAGAACAATTAACTCATTTTATTTTATCATTGTATGACATTTAAACAATAGTTCTATTTGAGTGTTTAGAAGGTTATTATCAGACTCAAAAACTTGTTTATTATTAATAAATCGATAAAATTGAATTTTGTTTTTTAATAGCCTATATTTGCCACGCAATAAAAAATCACTTTACAAATGAGTACTCAATCTATAAGATTCAACACAAACCGTTCATTTTATCTAACTGCTAAAAAACGAGTTGATGAATATTTCAAAACCAATAATATCTCTCGATATGGAAATAGCTCAATGGTTATAAAATCCATTATCATGTTTGCATTATATTTTACGCCATTTTTTTTATTGATAACTAATACTTTTGATAATCTCTTTGTGCAATCTCTCCTTTGTGCATTCATGGGACTTGGAATGAGTGGTATCGGATTATCAATTATGCATGATGCGAATCATGGTTCGTACTCCCGAAATGCTAAAATTAATGCTTTGATGTGCAGAAGTATGAATTTTATTGGTGGAAGTTCATTAAACTGGCAATTACAGCACAATAATTTACACCACACTTATACCAATATCGAAGGACACGATGAAGATATTGCCCCTCCGGGATTTTTAAGATTTTCCCCACATTCAGAATACAAAAAAATTCACAAATACCAATTTTTATACGCTTGGTTTTTTTATGGACTAATGACTATTATGTGGGCAACAACAAAAGATTTTAAACAACTAAGCCGATATAACAGAATGGGATTATTAGCTGTTAGAAAAACAACTTATAAAAAGGAACTATTTTTATTAATCCTCAATAAATTATTTTATCTAGGATACAGTTTAGGCCTTCCTATTTTGTTAATGAATAACTATTGGTATCAAATCATCGTTGGTTGGAGTATTATGCATTTTACTTGTGGGATGATTTTAGCACTTATTTTCCAACCAGCACATGTTGTAGATTTAACAGAATTCCCATTGCCAGATGAAAAAGGTAACATGCAAGATGATTGGGCAACACATCAACTAAAAACCACAACTAACTTTGCACAAAAAAGCTGGCTTTTTTCATGGTTTGTAGGAGGTTTAAATTTTCAAGTAGAGCACCATTTATTCCCTAATATTTGTCATGTTCACTATAAAAAAATAGCCCCAATTATTAAGCAAACAGCTCTAGAATTTAATCTTCCATACTATTCTAAAAAAACATTTTTAGGTGCAATAGTTGCGCATGCTAAATTGCTTTATCAATTAGGTCAGCCTACCCATAAACTCGCCTAACATATTACACTTAACACAACATTGTTTAAAATGCAGCTAGTTTTAGTCTGCATTTTTTATAAAAAAAAGCTTACTTCGTGTAAATTATTTTACAAGAAAATATGAGAGTTCATTTAATTGCAATAGGAGGAAGCGCAATGCATAATATGGCATTGGCGTTAAATGAAAAAGGTTTTAATGTCACTGGAAGTGACGATGAAATAAATGAACCTTCAAGATCTCGTTTAAAGACTGCCGGTATTTTACCAGAAAATATAGGTTGGTTTCCTGAAAAAATAACTTCAGATATTGATGCTGTTATTCTTGGAATGCATGCAAGGGAGGATAATCCTGAATTAATCAAAGCTAAAGAACTTGGATTAAAAGTTTATTCATATCCAGAATATATTTTTGAAGCCACTAAAGATAAAACACGCGTTGTAGTAGGTGGTAGTCATGGAAAAACGACGATTACAGCCATGATATTGCATGTACTACATTACCACAAAATAGATACAGATTTTATGGTTGGAGCTCAGTTAGAAGGCTTTAATACAATGGTAAAATTAACCCATGATGCTCCAATAGCAATTATTGAGGGTGACGAATATTTAGCTTCACCCATTGATCGTCGTCCTAAATTTCACCTATACAAACCCAATATTGCAATCTTAAGCGGTATAGCATGGGATCATATTAATGTGTTTCCTACTTTCGATATTTACATCAATCAATTTGAAAAATTTGTTGATTTAATAGAACCTAATGGTTGTTTAATTTATTGTAATGATGATAATGAATTAAAAAAAGTAGCTATTAATTCAGGAAAATTAAACCAAATTAGTAAAATACCTTATTCGATACCAAAGCATACTATCAAAAAAGGAGTCTCCATTTTAGAAGATGATGGCCATGATATTCCTTTACAAATTTTCGGAAATCATAATCTAATGAATTTAAATGGAGCACGATTAGTCTGTAATCAACTGGGGTTAACAGATAAAGATTTTTATGAGGCAATTCAGTCATTTAAAGGTGCTGCCAAACGTCTTGAATTAGTAAAAAAAACTGACAATTTTGCTTTTTATAAAGATTTCGCGCATTCTCCATCCAAATTAAAAGCAACTACACAAGCCACTAAACAACAATTTACCGATCGTTCATTATTGGCATGTATGGAATTGCATACTTTTAGTAGCTTAAATGAAACTTTTTTAGCAGAATACAATGGATCGATGAATGACGCAAACGAAGCCATTGTTTATTTTAACCCACACACAATTGCTCATAAAAAGCTAAAACCAATTACCGAGCAGCAAGTTTTTAATTATTTCAATCGAGCCGATTTAAAAATTTTCACAGATAGTAATGCATTAATTGCTTATCTCAAATCAAAATCATTAAAAAATCATGTACTTTTAATGATGAGTTCTGGAAATTTTGATGGTATTGATTTTAACCAATTATCAACCGAACTTAATTTAAATTAATACGTTGCCAAAAGTTTTAAGAATAATTAATCGATTTAATATTGGCGGTATAACTTACAATGTAAGCTATTTATCCAAATATTTAGATCAATCCTATGAAACTTTATTAGTAGGTGGTCCACAAGAAGAAGGAGAAGACAGTTCACTCTATATTTCTGAAAGTTTAGGATTAAAACCAAAAGTTTTATCTGAATTTCAAAGAGAAATTAATTTAATAGCGGATTACAAAGCTTATAAAGAAATTAAAAAAATCATCAGGGAATTTAATCCTGACATTGTTCATACACATGCATCAAAAGCCGGTGCCATTGGCCGTTTAGCTGCTATTCATTGCAAAGTACCTATTATTATTCATACATTTCATGGTCATGTCTTTCATTCATACTTCGGTAAATTAAAAACAGCCTTTTATAAATCGATAGAGCGATATTTAGCAAAAAAAACCACTGCTATTATTGCTATTAGTAATAAACAGAAATTAGAACTATCTGAAACTTTTAACATAGCTCCTAAAGAACAAATTCATGTCATTCCTCTTGGATTTGATTTGACTAAATTCACTATCAATAAGGAACAAAATCGTTATGAGTTTAGAAAAAAATATAATCTAAAAGATAATCAACTAGCTATTGGAATTATCGGGCGCTTAGCTCCAATTAAAAATCATCAATTATTTATCGAGGCGATAGCTCATATTAAAAAAAATGGTATAAGTAATTTTAAAGCCTTTATTATTGGAGATGGTGAAACCCGAAATACAATTATTGAAGCATGTAAACACATGAATATTAGCTGGTCAGACAAATCCGATGCAGATGTAGATGTGATTTTTACTTCATGGATTACGAATATTGATTGGGCATTACATGGTTTAGATATTGTTGCATTAACCTCACTGAATGAAGGTACTCCTGTAAGTATTATAGAAGCACAAGCGGCTGGCAAATTTGTAGTAGCTACAAATGTTGGAGGGATAGAGGACGTCTTGCATCCTCAATGTGGATTATTATCTGAAATTAATGACTCCAATCTTTTTTTTGATAATTTAAAAACATGTTGTCTTAATCAAAAAAATCTTCATAATTCTGCTCAAATCAGTCAAAATTGGGCTATTTCAAAATTTAGCTATAAACGTCTCGTTGATGACATGCAAAATCTATACTCTGTGTTACTAAAAAAGCATAATTTTTGATATTATTGGGTATAAATCTTAAATTTGTGTACAATACAGTTTCTATGCGTTTTTTTAAATTTTTTCTTTTTTTGTCGATTGTTGGTTGGTTTTCTTCTTGTAAGGTGTTTCGATCAAACTTAATGCTTAATACAAACAAAGAATATACTTACGATAAAATAGTAGATTCTCTATCAAAACAAGATTATAAAATTGATGAAAATGATATCTTGAATGTTCAAATATTTTCAAACGATGGGTTTAAAATTGTAGACTTAGCTGGAACAAATCAATTGCAACGTTTTTTTGAGCTAGATTATGTTGTAGGCAGAGATGATTCTTGTAAGTTGCCCTTGGTTGGTAAAGTAAAATTAGCTGGGCTCAATATTAAAGAAGCAACCAAACATTTAGAACAACTTTATTCTATTTATTATGTTAAACCTTTTGTTTATTTAACTATTAAAAACAAACGGGTTATTGTCTTTCCTGGCAATGGAGGGGCTGCAAGAGTATTAAACCTAACAAATAATAATACCACTGTTATTGAAGTTTTAGCATTATCCGGTGGAATAGCAGAAGATGGGAAAGCTTATAAAGTTAAACTGATACGAAATCAGGATAATGAAAAACCTAAAGTTTACCTAATGGATTTATCAAAAATAGAAGGTATTGCAGTTGGAAATACGGTCGTTATGGCGAATGACATTATTTATGTAGAACCTAGATACAGACTTGCTAAAACTTTAGTTTCAGAACTAACCCCAATTATATCATTAATCAGTTCTACTGTTTTGTTATACACTTTAGTTTCTAGAGCCAAATGATCCAACCGCAAGATGGTAATTCAATAGATAATTATAGGGAACGAGTTTCCAGATTCAGTGGCGAATTGGATTGGGGTCTCATTATATTTATTATAAAAAAAAGTCTTTGGTTTGTTCTTGTTTTTTTTGCACTAAGTTTAAGTATAGCGCTCATATACCTCCGATACAGTCAACCGGAATATCAGTCTTCTACTGTTATACAAATTAATGAAAGCAATCAAGCGTCTCAAGTGCTTCAAATGTCAAAATTTGAAGGCACTGATAATAAAATTGCGGAAGCTATGGAGCAAATTCGTTCCAGAAATTTTTTAAAACGAGTTGTAGAACAATCAAACATACAAGTCAGTTATTTAAATGAGGGGACATTCAAAAACAATGAACTGTATACTTCATCACCTTATACGGTGAAATTTAACATCAAACGATCTTCCATCTATGGTGTAAAAATTTATATAAAATTTAATCAAACGAATTCCGGAACTCTTTCGTTTGCCGTTGAAGGAAAGAATTACAATTTACCATTTACAACCTTCAATGTCATTAATTCTCCTTTTTTTGATTTGAGTATTTCTCCCAATAATGCTATCAATCAGGACCTGCGTTCATCACAACTAATAGGAGAAAATAAATCTTATTTTGTAATCAATAACCTAGATCATTTAACCGCGAACTTACAATCTAAAATTGACATTAAATTAATTAATGACGCAGCTAAAACTATTCAAATAAAAGTAACGGATGTCAATCCTCAAAAATCAAAAGATTTAGTAAATTTAATATCTAGAGAATACCTTAAATTTGATGTTGAAAGAAAAAGTGAAAGTTCTAAAAGTATCTTAGATTTTATTGACGGACAACTCGATTTGGTTTATAGTGATTTAAAATCATCCGAAAACAATCTTCAGGAATTTAGAAAAGCGCACAATTACACTTCAAAAAATGGAGATTTAGATGCTACTCTGGTAAGACTTTCAAAAATAGAAGATGATATCTTGAAAGTTGAGCTAGAAGAAAAAATTCTTTCCGAATTGCAACAAAATATTATTAAAAATAAAAGTATTGATATTTATCAATTAATCTCCCTCATTTCAGGAACCGAATATGAAAGTGCCATTAAAGAATACACTCAAAGTATTCAAAAATTACTTTTAGAAAAAGAAGATTTACTATATATGGTAACTCCCAATAGTGAAAATATCAAACAGATTAATTTCAACATCGAAACACAAAAAAAATTATTAATAGAAACAATTAATGCCGTTAAATTAAAATACAAATCTAAATATTCAAGTCTTACGCAAAAATATTCCGAATATCAAAATAAAAATTCAGGTCATCCTGATGAAGATCTTGAGCATTCTCGATTAATGCGAATGTTCAGTATCAGTGAAAAATATTACACGATGCTCTTAGAGAAAAAAACTGAATTTTCAATCTCAAAAGCTGGTTTTGTATCTCAAAATGTTATTTTAGAAGAGGCTATAAACGATGGAGCATTAGTTTCTCCTAATAAAAAAGGGGCTATCATCATCTCCTTTTTAGTTGCTCTATTGCTTTCTATGTTACTTATATTTATACGTTACTTTCTGCATGATAAAATTACATCCATCAATGATGTAGTAAATAATATAGATGCCTCAGTTGCTGTTTTAGGTATTATTCCGAATTATGAAAGCGATGTTCCCGTATCACAATTGGTAGTTGATAAAAATCCTAAATCTCAAATTGCTGAGGCTTTTAGAAGTATTCGTTCTAATCTAAACTTTATTAATAATTCTGAAAAGCCTAAAATAATTGCTGTTACATCTTCCATATCAGGAGAAGGTAAAACTTTTGTATGCTTAAATATTGCAGGGATTTTGGCTTATACCGGTAAAAAAGTGATTTTGCTCGACTTGGATATGAGAAAACCTAAAATTCACAAAGGATTTGGTGTAACAAATTATACAGGTATGAGTACGATTTTAACAAATCAAACCTCAACTAATGAATGTATTAACAAAAGTCACTTCTTGAATTTAGATTACATTACAGCTGGGCCGATACCCCCTAATCCATCCGAATTGATTATCAGCGAGCGATTAAATACACTTATAGAAGAATTAAAACAATCGTATGATTATATCGTTTTTGATAATCCTCCTATCGGATTAGTGACAGATGGTATTACCACTATTCAAAAAGCAGATTATCCAATTTATGTTTTCAGAGCTGATTATTCTAAAAAAGCCTTTGTTCAAATTTTAGATAAATTAATCAATGAAGGTAATATTAAAAATCTATCTATGATTTTAAATGGAGTAGATACCAAACGTTCTTCATATGGTTACCGATATGGGTACGGATACGGTTATGGATATGGTTATGGAACCAATTCCGGTTATTATTCTGACGATAAAATTGAAGGTAAAAAAAAGGGATTTAAACTATGGAAATAATTGAAACAAGCATCAAAGGTTTATTAATTATTAAACCTAAGGTATTTGCAGATGATCGAGGATATTTTTTTGAAAGCTATAATGAAACCGTTTTTAGAGACAAGGGCATTAATGTTTCTTTTTTACAAGACAATCAATCACTTTCTAATTCAGGAGTTCTAAGAGGTTTACATTTTCAAGCACCTCCTTTCGATCAAGGCAAATTAGTAAGAGTTATAACAGGAGCTGTTTTAGATATTGCTGTAGATATTCGTAAAAATTCGCCAACCTATGGAGAATATATAGCAATTGAATTAACTGAAGAAAATAAAACGATGTTTTATATACCTTCTGGTTTTGCTCATGGTTTTGTAACACTAAGAGATAATACTATATTTTCCTATAAATGTACCAACGTATATGATAAATCTTCTGAAGGAACTATTTTATGGAATGATTCAGATTTAAATATCAATTGGAATATTGAAAATCCTATTCTTTCAGAAAAAGATAAACTCGGAACGCCTTTTAAACATTTCACGACTCCATTTGAATGATATATTTTCAAAATAATATTTCATTATTCATTGTTTTATCAATTGGTTTGACATTTATTCTTTCAATTGTTATCAATTCTATTTTATTAAAATTTTCACAAAACTTGGGAGTTAGACAACAAACTTCCCAAAAAGAAATAAGATGGAACATGACAGTAAAACCATCTGTGGGGGGTATTTCTTTTTTTGTGACGTTTTTAATCAACTTTATCATTTTAAACTTCATTGATCACTTTTCGCCATTATCTTACAATAATCTTAAAATTGTTGGTGTATTTGTTGTTTGTACAATTGCTTTTTTGATGGGATTAGCGGATGATGCATATAATACTAAACCTCTATTAAAGTTTATTACACAGTTAATTTGCGGACTAATTTTGTATTATACCGATACAAAAATCAGCATCTTTCCCTTCGAAGTTTTCAATTTTGCATTGACGATTTTTTGGGTAGTAGGTTTAATGAATTCGATAAATATGCTTGATAATATGGATGCCATTACAACTATTGTTTCAATAGTAATATTGATGTTTGTTATTATTTTAAACATGTACTTAAGAATGATTATCTCACCATTGCCTATACTAAGCTTAGGTTTTTTAGGGACATTACTTGGTTTTTTGGTTTACAATTGGCACCCATCCAAAATGTTTATGGGCGACACTGGAAGTCAACTCTTAGGGTCATTTTTAGCTGTTTTGGGAATCGATTACTGTTGGAACGCTTATTCATTAATGGAACAATCAACGGATATTAATCCTATTTTAACTGGATTTCTATCGATTGCTTTAGTATTTATTTTACCTATTTCTGATACAATAACTGTAAGTATTAATCGATTAAAAAAAGGTCAGTCTCCCTTTATTGGAGGAAAAGACCATACAACTCATCATTTATTTTTTAGAGGCATAACAGAAAAAAGAATTGCCGTTCTGTTTTTTGTTATTGGATTAATTGGATTATCATTAGCAATCAATGATTTTTTTAATCATCATTTGTTTTGGATTATCGTATCTTTTTCATTTTGTAGTATCACTTTTATATCTTTATATCTAAACACTATAATTAAAAAAAAGTGAATCCTTCTTTTTGGATATCGAACGTATTACTCAAAAAAACGAGTTTACAAATAAAAACATATATCTGCTTTTTAGGATGGATAAGTATTATCATTTTAATCAAAATATCTTCTCCCCTAAATACTCGTTCATTTGTAGATTATACAGATTCAAATTTTAAAGTTTTAGGACTAAATATGCCTGTAAACTTAGAATTTGCCGGAGAAAAAGTTCCGCAAAATGATTATGAAATTAAAGAAAGTTTAGAAAAAGAATTTTTCACAGATAAAGTATGGCAAAGCTCTTCTTTATTATTATTAAAAAAAGCCCAAAAATGGTTTCCTTTAATTGAACCTATATTAAAAAAAGAAGGAATTCCTGACGACTTTAAATATGTAGCAATTATTGAAAGTCATTTATCAAATGTTGTTTCGCCTATGGGAGCGGCGGGTTTTTGGCAACTAATGCCTAATACAGCCCAACATTATGGTTTAATTGTAAATAATGAGATTGACGAACGTTTAGATGTTGAAAAATCTACTAACGTAGCATGTAAACATTTTAAAGAAGCTTATAGCTATTTTAAAAACTGGACATTATCCGCTGCTGCCTATAATATAGGGATTGGAGGTATTCAACGAGCATTAAAAAAACAACAAACCAATAATTATTACGATTTGCTTTTAAATAAAGAAACGGGTAGCTTTATATATAGAATTTTGGCTTTTAAAACCTTATTGGCGAATCCTCACCATTTTGGTTTAAATAAAAAGCTTATCAATTCAAATAATTTTCCATCGTTTAAAATAATTCAAGTCGATTCTTCAATAACAGATTTGAAAAAGTTTGCCTCGCATTTCGAAACAGATATCACTATCCTGAAAACTTTTAATCCATGGTTAATAGCTGATTATCTTACAAATCCTGAAAAAAAAACATACCGATTTAAAATTCCCAAAAACAAAAACATCGATTTGAATGTTTATTATAATGATGTTTTTCCGAATATATCACGAAGTGATTCAATTGAAAAAACAATAATTGACACCACACAAAATCTGTAATTAACTGATACGTTTTATAATGGATAAAGAAGAACAAGACGTGAGTAAATTATATGCGCATTTCTGTCCACTAAAGTCCTGAATACTTACTCAAAACAAACGATGGAAGAAGAACAATTAGAAATTATTGGCGCAAGAGCTCATAATCTCAAAAACATTTCACTCACAATTCCAAGAAACAAATTAGTTGTATTAACGGGATTGAGTGGCAGTGGCAAATCATCGTTGGCATTTGACACAATTTATGCTGAAGGACAACGTCGTTATATTGAAAGTTTTTCAAGTTATGCCAGGCAATTTTTAGGCAATATGGAAAGGCCGGATGTAGATAAAATATCAGGTCTGAGCCCCGTTATTTCAATAGAACAAAAAACAGTTAACAAAAATCCACGTTCAACGGTTGGTACAATTACTGAAATTTACGATTTCTTACGTTTATTATATGCGCGCGCAGGCGAAGCTTATTCATATGTTACTGGCGAGAAGATGGTTCGTTATAGTGACGAACAAATCATTAAACTGATTCTTGAAAAATATCTTAATCAAAAAATTAATCTTTTAGCACCAATAGTCAAAGGTAGAAAAGGGCATTACCGTGAATTATTTGAAGATATTCGAAAAAAAGGATTCAATAAAGTAAGAGTGGATGGAGCCATAGTCGATATCACTCCAAAAATGCAGGTAGACAGATATAAAATTCATGACATTGAAATTGTTATTGATCGATTAGAAATTACCAAAGATATTCAAACCAGATTATATCAATCACTACAAATAGCCATGAAACAAGGTAAAGGGACTATTATGGTTATTGAACATGAGGAAGCAGAAATAAAAACAAAGAAGAAAACAACTCACTCATTTGGCTTTGGGAAAGTTCAATTTTTCAGTCGCTCATTAATGTGTCCCACATCAGGTATTTCGTATGATGAACCTGCACCAAATTTATTTTCATTTAATTCACCTTATGGTGCCTGCCCTAGTTGCAGTGGACTAGGAGTTGTTTCCGAGGTAGATATTCATAAAATTGTTCCCAATCCATCCATATCTATTCGTAAAGGTGCTATTGCTCCTATAGGTATATCAAAGGGCAGTTGGATTTTTAAACAAATTGAAGCTATCGGACTTAAATACAATTTTACATTAGACACTCCTTTTGAAGAAATTCCTCAAGACGGAGTGAATATTATATTACATGGTACAGAAGAATTATTTACAATCAAATCTGATACAAATGCTAGTGGCTACACAAGTGCTTTTGACGGCATAGCTACCTATATTAGTCGACAAGCAGAGGAAGACCCTTCACCGGCAATGATGCGTTGGGTAGAAGGTTTTTCTAATAAAATTAATTGTTCAAACTGCCAAGGAACAAGATTAAAAAAAGAGGCGCTTTATTTTAAAATTCACAATAAAAATATTGCAGAATTGTCTGAAATGGATATCTCTATTTTAAGAGATTGGTTTAAAGACATTGAAAAGCAATTAACGCCATCACAAAACATAATTGCTAAAGAAATTTTAAAGGAAATTAGAACTAGAATTGGTTTTTTACTAGAAGTTGGTTTAGATTATGTGACCTTAAATCGTTCTTCAAAAACACTGAGTGGTGGCGAAGCTCAGCGAATTAGGCTTGCAAGCCAAATAGGTTCGCAATTAGTTGGCGTATTATATATTCTGGACGAACCTAGTATTGGGTTACACCAGCGTGATAACATGAAATTAATCGAAGCTCTTAAAAACTTACGCGATGTGGGCAATAGCGTATTGGTGGTAGAACACGACAAGGATATGATTATTGAATCGGACTTTGTGATTGATATTGGACCTGGAGCCGGAGTTCACGGCGGACAAGTTGTTGCAGCCTCAGAACCTCAAAGCATGCTAAAATTTAACACTCTAACTTCTGATTATATTTCAGGAAAAAAATCAATAGAAATTCCGAAACAAAGGCGAAAAGGAAATGGTAAAAAACTGATTTTAAAGGGATGTACAGGCCATAATCTTAAAAATGTTGCCGTCGAAATTCCTTTGGGTAAATTTATTTGCGTAACAGGTGTAAGTGGTAGTGGTAAATCAAGTTTAATTAATGAAACATTATATCCTATCTTAAGCAATCATTTTTATAATTCCGAAAAACGTCCTCTACCTCATAAATCATTTACTGGAATAGAACATATTGATAAGGTTATTGATATTGACCAATCGCCCATCGGACGGACACCACGCAGTAATCCGGCAACATACACCAATGTTTTTTCTGATATCAGAACATTATTTTCAGAATTACCTGAATCAAAAATAAGAGGCTACAAACCAGGTAGATTTTCATTTAATGTAAAAGGTGGGCGTTGCGAAACTTGCGGGGGTGCAGGAGTAAAAACAATAGAAATGAATTTCTTACCTGATGTATATATTAATTGTGATCAATGCAATGGGAAACGCTATAACCGTGAAACTCTAGAAGTACGTTATAAAGGTAAATCGATTAGTGATGTGCTGAACATGACCATTGATCAGGCCTGTGATTATTTTGAACATCTTCCTAATATTTATCGTCATATTAAAACTTTACAAGAGGTAGGATTAGGATATATTACTTTAGGTCAACAAGCCACTACATTAAGCGGAGGCGAAGCGCAACGGGTAAAACTCTCCACAGAATTGAGTAAACGAGATACAGGAAATACATTATATATATTAGATGAACCTACAACAGGTTTGCATTTTGAGGATATCAGAATTCTTTTAGGGGTATTAAATCGGTTAGTTGAAAATGGAAATACCGTTTTAGTAATTGAACACAATATGGATATTATAAAAGTTGCCGACCATATTATTGATGTAGGAATGGAAGGAGGAAAAGGAGGTGGAGAAATTTTATTTACAGGTACACCTGAGGAACTTGTCAAATTCAAAAAAGGATATACCGCTCCTTTTCTAAAAAAAGAATTGGGATAAAGCGTCATAATGATTAATAACTTTTGTATTTTCAACTCACTAAACTAAATTTATATGACCCCCGAAAAAGAAGATAAAATCAGAAAAGCATTTGCTAGTAGAGAAACCAAAGACGTGATGGCGTCTGATAGTTGGAAAATTTTTAAAATTATGGGGGAGTTTGTGAATGGGTTCGAGCGCATGCAACAAATAGGTCCTTGTGTTTCCATATTTGGTTCAGCAAGAACAAAACCTGAAAATCCATACTACATTTTAGCCGAAGAGATTGCTTTTAAACTAACTCAAGAGGGTTACGGAATAATTACAGGTGGCGGTCCTGGTATTATGGAAGCTGCAAATAAAGGTGCAAAAAGAGGTAAAGGTAATTCTGTAGGATTAAATATTAACCTCCCTTTTGAACAAAAACCAAATGATTTTATTGACAGAGATAAAAGCATCGACTTTAACTATTTCTTTGTTCGCAAAACCGTGTTTTTAAAATATTCGCAAGGATTCATTGCCATGCCTGGCGGATTTGGCACCATTGATGAATTATTTGAAGCATTAACTCTTGTTCAAACCAATAAAATTGCAGAGTTTCCGGTTGTATTAGTTGGTAAAACTTATTGGAGTGGCCTCATGGAATGGATAAAAGAAACAATGTTACTTGAAGAACACAACATCAATGAAATTGATTTAGAATTATTTAAAATTGTTGACACAGCCGATGAAGCCGTGAAACACATTGTTGACTTTTACAGTAAATATTTACTCAAACCTAATTTTTAGAATTACACAAATTTTAAAAACACGAAAATGAAAACAGTCTTAATTACAGGAAGTACAAGTGGTATTGGCTTAGGTATTGCTCAAGAATTTGCCAAAACAAAACAATATAACATCGTATTTAATGGTTTAGAAACAAATGGTAAAGAAATAGCTGATGCTATAGGTCAACAATACGATATTGATGTTATGTATAGCAATGCTAACATGTTAAAACCAGAAGAGTTACAAAAAATGGTTGATGATGCCATTTTAAAATTTGGTAAAATAGATGTATTGATAAATAATGCAGGCATACAACATGTTTCTCCGATAGAGGATTTTCCTGAAGATAAATGGAATGCCATTATTGGGATCAACCTAACATCTGCCTTTTATTTAACCAAAGCCGTATGGAAAGGAATGAAAGAGCGTAAATTTGGACGTATTATCAATATAGCTTCTGCTCATGGGTTAGTAGCCTCAGAATTCAAAAGTGCTTATGTAGCTAGTAAACACGGAATAGTAGGATTTACTAAAACAATTGCCTTAGAAGGTGCGCCATTCAACATTACAGCCAATGCTATATGCCCAGGTTACGTAAAAACCCCATTAGTTGAGAAACAAATTGCCGACCAAGCCAAAGCTCATCAAATGAGTGAAACTGACGTTGTAAATAAAGTAATGCTACTCAAACAAGCCGTTAAAGAATTTGTACCTGTTGAAGTTTTAGGGCAAATGGCTGTATTTATGGCATCTGAAAGTGCTTCTACATTAACAGGAACCGCTTTGCCAATAGATGGTGGATGGAATGCACAATAACAAACTAAAAAATGCAATTAGTAGGATTACGGCATAAATAAGGGGGCAAAGCCCCTTTTTTTATGCTGTTTTTCTATGAGCTCTATCTCTACCATGATGACCATGGTTGTTATTATTTAGTTTGTAATGATTACTCGTAGAACTAGCTTTTTCTTTTTTTCTGTCGTAAGCAGCAAAAATAAAATACCCCGCTGTTCCTGAACCTAAAATGACAACAATTATTAATATGCTTATGATGTCAGAATGCGATTGTTCTTCAACCGGCACAGGTTCAACAGCACTCAATACTGAGCACATAAACAAACTTAACACTGTAAGCAGCCATCTGCTTGCAACTGATTTTTTTTCGATAGTTTTCATGATTTCAAAAAATTGTGTTGAAAACAAATTCAACCGTTAAACATTATATATATTTAGAATAATCTATCAAATCAATATTTCTACTTATTAAACGAGGCTTAAAAGAATAATGTTACAGTATTTCGTTTAATTTCAATTGTTTACAAAAAAATTATAAGACAAAAAAAGACCGTTCTTTCGAAACGGTCTCATACTGTAAAAAAATATAATTAAAATTACTTAACCAAAAGAGATCTCAAATTATATATTTTTGAAGAAATAGATTTAAAATTAGCCTCTTTTAATTCTTTAGGGTCTTTAATGGCATCAATCTCAGCATGTATTTTTTTCAATTCATCATTCAAAGAAACACATTCTTTTTTGTCTCTATAATCTCCTAACAACTCAGTTAAGTTTTTTAAATAAAAACGTTGATCCCAAAGATGCTTGTAACCTTTTTCTGTAATCTTAGCATCAGTAGATAACTCTGTAAGCTTACATGTCAAATATAATCCTTCTACCCATGATCCAGCAAAAATAGCTGAAGCCGTATAAACTCGTTCATTCGTTCTTAAGTAAGAATCGCTTTTCACAAACATTTCATCCAAAATTTTCAATAATGAATCTTTGTTTGAAATATTTTTCTCTGCACGCTTACCAACCATTTGATCAACTGCACTTTTCAAGCCAAGTGCATCTGAAAGTTTCATGACGGATTTCATATATTTTAACACGTCTTCGCCCTTATTATTGAGCATTGCATAAGACATATCAATATTGTAAATACCTAAAGCCAATGCTTTCGAAAACTCATTATTAGCAGAGAAGGGTTTGGTTACATCCACTAAAAGTGAATTATTATAATCAACACCCCAACTTGAAATTTCATTAACACTTCCTACCGGCGAAGGAATATTTGCAATCGCAAAATCAAATTTAAATTTTGTTTCCTCATTGACCGTAATAGGTGTTGTATCTTTTTGTACTTCAGTGGTTTCGTTTTCTGTAATATTATCCGCTGTTTTATCTCCACAAGATATAAACATAACAGACAAAGACATACTTGTCGCTAGAAATAGTTTATTCATAATAAAAATTGTTATAGTGATACAAAATTAAAAGAGTTCTTTTAATATATATGTTTTAAAAAACCTAGTTATTAACAACTACAATAAGCCTTATTTTTAAAGAATTATCTGTCCAAATTGCCATAATCTAACTTTTTGCCTTGCAACCATAAAATGAGTTGGCACACTATTACAAAAAATGGCACATACATAATGATTTTAGGTAAATCAAAATGATTTAATATGACTTCTGCTTTGCGTTTTAAACGTTCGGCTATTAAATACATGGCAGGTACCAACAACAAGGTTAAAAATGTAGCGAAGGCCAAACCAAAAATCATTGTCCAACTTAATGGCCCCCAAAATACGACGTTATCCCCACCAAAATGAATATGAGGTGAGCCGTGTGCAAGTAATCCGTCAAAATCGATATTTAAACCAACCGCTAAAGGAATCAATCCTAAAATTGCTGCAGTGGCTGTTAAAAATACAGGGGTCATTCTGGTTCTACCTGCATCAACAATCGATTCATATAAACTAACACCTTTCGCTCTTTCTTCTTCGGCAAATTCAACCAATAAAATACCATTTCTTACTACAATTCCTGCCAAGGCTACAATTCCAATACCTGTCATCACAATACTCATATCCATTTTAAAAATGGCAGTACCTAACAATACCCCTATCACACTTAAAATAATTTCAGACAAGATAATAATTGGTTTACCAATAGAATTAAACTGAATAACCAATACCAATAATATGATACCAATTGATATAATCATTGCTGTTCCTAAGAATGCCCCCGTTTCGGCTTGCTCTTCTTGTTGTCCTGTAAATTTGACTTCCACTGTTCCTGTTGGCTTATATCCTTTGGCTGCTTGTTGCACTTGCGCCACCACATTGTTTGGATTAAATCCTTCTAGAACATCGGATGATAAGGTAATAACACGTTTATTTTGCTTACGTTTTATCCCTCCATACGTATTTTCGTAACGAACATCACAAAAAGCTGATAATGGCACAGAACGCAACATTCCTCCCATATTCATATCACGGAATGTAATTTTAATATTTTTAATTTCTTCGATGTTCGTTCTTTGATTATAGTCGTATCTTAATTGAATAGGATATTCGTCATTAGCATCCCTAAATTTAGTTGGATTATCTATCCCAAAAACAGCCTTACGAATCTCCATAGCTAACTGAGCTGATGAGATACCTTCTCTATTTGCACGCTCTCTGTCCACGTCAAATACAATTTCAGGTTTATTGTCTACAAAATCAGTTTTTAACTCTGCTACCCCAGGCACATCTGCTTCTTGCAAAAAGCGTTTGAGTTTTTGTGCATTGTCAACCAACTCTTCAAATTTATCTCCTCTAATTTCAATGTTGATGGGTTTTGAAACAGGGGGACCTGCTTGCTCTTTATTAGCAGTAATTTCAGCACCCGCTATATTCCATTTTGTAGCCTGCAACTCTTTCAGGTATTTCATGGTGCTTTCACCATTTCTCTCGCTGAATTCAACAAAATTAATTGCTATTTTACCTCTATTAGGATAAGAACTTTGATCTTCATCCTGAGGATCGGTAACACCTATGGTCACATTAGTGATGATGGAAGAAACTATAGGATTATTTTCTCCAACTATGGCGTTCACTTTTTGTTCAACCAAATTCATAACGGCATTTGTTTTAGCCGGATCCGTTCCTTCTGGTAATTTAACGTACACAAATACATTGTTAGGATCGCCCTGAGGAAAAAATACCACATTTGGTTTTCTGACATACATTAAAAATATAGAAAAAATAAATAAAACAACTGTCATCAATAATAACTGATAAGGACGTTTTAACCCCCAAATCAATAAATTAGTATAACCTCTTTGAAATGAAGGCCAAGCTTTTGTTTGAAAATTTTCAATAACCTTGTACAAGAATAAACGGTGAATAACCATAAATAAAGCAAAGAAAATCATCAAATTCCCTAATGCAGGATTTCCTATAGCATGAAAAATCACAGATACAATTACATACAATAACAACCTCAACCAGGCTTTTCGTGTCAATTTTCCATATTCCTTAAATTCTTCATGATGTGGTTTCATAAAATCAACCGCAAATACGGGATTAATGATATAAGCCACAAATAAAGAAGCTAGTAGAGTAATAATTAATGTTACTGGCAAAAAGAACATGAATTTACCGATGATCCCCGGCCAAAATGCTAATGGAATGAATGGAGCCAAAGTCGTAATAGTTCCGCTTAATACAGGCAAAAAAACCTCCCCGGCTGCCTTTTTAGCTGCTATTTTAATATTCAGTTTTCCATTATCAAAAATTCGATGTGTATTTTCGATAACCACAATCGCATCATCAACAACAATACCCAAGGCCAATAAAAAGGCAAAAAGTACAATCATATTTAAACTAAAACCGATACTAGGCATAAACAAAAATGCGATAAACATGGAGAGTGGCACAGATAAAGCAACGAATAAGGCATTGGTTACTCCCATGAAGAACATTAATATTAAACTCACTAAAATGAATCCGATAATAATTGTATTAATTAAATCATGAAGGGTTACCCGAGTTTTATCAGATTGATCAGCCGTAATTTTAATATCAATATTTGAAGGAAATTCTGTTTTCTTTAATTCCTCAACGATCTCTTTAATTTTATCTGAAGCATCTATTAAATTTTCTCCAGCTCTTTTGATAACATTTAATGTAATTACATTTTTACCGCCTAAACGAGCATAACTTTGAGTTTCGGCAACAGTATCTACCACCTGAGCAAAATCTTTTAGATACAACCTTGCTCCTGATTGCGAAGAAATAATAAGATTTTTTAATTCTTCAACCGTTTTAAATTCATTTTTTATACTAATGGTTCGCTTTGTACCGTCCATCGGAATTTGTCCACCACTTATCGTTACATTCTCACTTCCAATGGCACGCTCCAAATCCATCATACCCAATTGTAGGGCTTGCATTTTATACATATCTAGATTTACCTGAATTTCTCTATCAGGAGCCCCAACCATCTTTACTTCTGTAATTTCTTTTAGCGCTTCTATCTTATCTTTTAAATCATCGGCATATTCCTTTAATTTTTGTAAATCCATATCGCCTGCTATATTGACGTACATGATGGGTAATTCGGAAAAAGCTAACTCTTTCACAAATGGCTGACGGGTTAGTCCTACCGGCAAATCTGATTTGGCTTCATCGACTTTATCTTTGATCGATTGACGAGCTTTATCAATTGGAATACTTGTATTAAATTCAACAGTAATTAAGGACACATCCTGCATTGAATTACTGGTGAGTTTTTTAACACCCGGTATCGATTTCAATTTTTTTTCTAAAGGTTTAGTAATCGTATTTTCGATATTACTAGGTGAGTTTCCTGCATAAACTGTACTAATAAAAAATTTCGGTACTACAATGTCAGGAAAACTTTCTTTTGGTAGTTTGTTGTAGGCCATGATACCAGCAATAGAAAGTATTATGGTAAGAATATATATAGCTGTTTTATTATCTATAGACCAGCTACTAGGTTTAAATTCTTTAAAGTTCATATCTTTTAGATTAGATCATTAGTCGATGAATAGATTCGACAATCGTGTGTATGTTATTTAATTCCTGTTGTTTAACTGACAATTAATAAAGGCTTTATTGTTTAATTTTAATAGCATCTCCATCATTTAAACCATCAAACCCTACTGTAATTACTAAATCTTTTTCGGTTAGTCCATCGGTAATTTCGACAACGCCATTATATTCTTTTCCTAGCATAATGTTTCTTTTTACAGACTTGTTACCTTCTGCAACAAAAACAAAATGAGCTCCTTTCAAATCTTTCTGAATATAACTCATAGAAATTGCTAATACGGGTTTAGCAGATTTATAGTCGTTGATATTTAAAATCACAATTTGGTTTGGATGATATTCTTTTTTATTATCCAATAAAATTTCTACACCAAAAGTTCTGTTCATCGGATTAATGGCTCGCGACGAATAATTGATTCGTGCCGTCAATGTATCATTTAAATCAGGAAATCGGAGCATCACTTCATCTCCTCTGTGTACTTTAGAGGCATAACTTTCAGCCAAATCAGCCTTCACTTTGAGGTTATTAAAATTAACGACGCGTATGGCAGGCATTCCAGGAGCAGTCAATTGACCCAATTTAATATCTACGGCATCAATGGTTCCATTAATAGGCGAAACAATTTTCGTCATTCGAACTTGTTCCAAAAGAGTTGCCAGCTTTTTTTCCATACTTTCTTTTTGAGTTTTTGCTTGCAAAAACTGAACTTCTGTTCCTATTTTTTGGTCCCAAAGTGCTTTTTGTTTCTCATATAATTGATTCACTAACTCTGTATTAGTTTGCAAATCAGAAATACTTTGCTGAAGCGCACGTGCATCCGTCTCAGCCAATACTTGTCCTTTTGATACTTCATCTCCGGCCTTCACATTTATTTTAGTTATTGTTCCAGGTATTTCTGAAGATAAAGACACACTTTCCTCTGCATCAATTCTACCTTGAACGTTAATAAATGTTTTAAAAATGGAAGGTTTGATTCCATGAGCTTCTACCAAAACAAATTTTTTGGCAGAGTCACCTTCTAGTTTAGCAATTTTAGAGGTAATGTCTGCTAATTGAGTTTTTAACTCTGCTTGTTTTGATTTTAATTCGACCAATCCTTCCGGATTACCTCCTCCACAGGATGTTAAGATAATGCAAGATGCAAAAGCAGGAATTATAAAATTTTTGATTTTTTGATATTGAGTTGTGTACATAGTCTGATTTAACTGTTATAATTTTTTGGTGTTATTTAACTAAATTGCCGGTTGCTTTTAAATAATCTGTTTTATAAATCAACAAATCATACATCGCATTAAAATAATTGGTTTCTGATTCTTTAAGAGAAGCTTGTGCATTTATAATCTCTAAATTAGAACCGACTCCTTGCTCATATTTTTTTTGAGACACATTATAAATATTTTTGGCAAGGTCTAAATTTCGTTTTTGAATTTGCAAAGAGGATGCCGCATTATTATAATTAACGATAGCCGATGCTCCTTCTAATTCCATAGCCAATTGTAAATTTTTCAAGTTATGCTCTCCTTTTGTTACTTCTAATTTAGCTTGCTGAATTTTATAATGTCGCTGAAATCCATCGAATAAATTAAATGATAAAGTAGCTCCAACCAATGCTGTTGGATACCAAGTATGCTCTTTTTTAAAATAACTTAAATCGTTTCGCATACCCATGTATGAAAAATTACCATAGGCTACTAACGTAGGCATATATCCAAATTTCAATCGTTTAATATTAATGCCATATAATTTTTGTTGCGACTCGAGTAATTGATACTCCGGTCTTTTTGACACATCTATTTTTGAGGCGTTAATTTCGCCAATATCGGATATGTTCAATGAGTCGGTTAATACTAAATTATCTTGCCCCTGATATCCCATTTGAAATTTTAATACGTGTTCACTAAGTCCAATTAATCGATCAATTTTTTGTTTTTCTGTTAATAGGTTATTGAAAGCAACTTCCAATCTATCTACATCTATCTGTTCTGCAAAACCTTGTTTATGAAAAGCTTTCGTGTCATTTAATATTTTTTCGAGTTTAGCCACATTAGCATCTAATAATTTAATGCGCTCCTTATTAACTAAAACACCATAATATGCTTTTGATACTTGACTTACCAACTCTGTTTTGCTACGTGTCACATTAATATTCATCAAACTGATGTATTCTTTGGTAGCTTGTAAAGCAATTAAATAATCGGCACTAAAAACAAGTAATGAAGCTGATGCACCACCTTGTGCCTGGAAGGTAGTTCCAAACTGTACCGGAATAAATGTTCCAGGAGGCAAACCTTGAAAAGCACCGGGTAAAAGGGTTGTAGGAATTTCGAGAAAATTTTTAATATCAACACTTGTACTCACTTGTGGCATTGACATACCTAGCACTTCCTTACGCTTATATTTTGCCATCAATACATCATTTTCAGCGTTTAAGTAATTTGGGCTGTTTTTATAAGCGTAGTCGATAGCTTGTTGAAGACTAAATACATTGGAGGGCGTTTCTTGTGCTTTAGTTTGGATGCACAGCCAGGAAAGGGCTAATAATAATGTGCATGTTTTTAATTTAATCATATTTCTGTTTTAATAATTTAGTCTTAATGATTCATTTTTTTATACTCGTTAATCAATTGGTAACCCTTAGAAGTACAGATACCGTAAACAAACATATCTAACAATAGTTGATGAGATTGAGAAAAACTGATTTTTTCGTAAGTAAAATAATTACCAAACATCAGCATGTCTATTTGTGCTAAACGGTATTTAGCGGCAAATTCTTCATCTACATCAGCTCTGTACACGCCCAATTCTTTTCCTGATTTTATATTTCTCTGCAAATCTTTCAAAGCAAAATTGTCTTTCAATGTTTTAAATTCCTGAAAAGCGATAGGATGAAATTTTTGAAGATCCAAGAAAAATATAGGATTTATGTGTTGCATCATTTCGCTCATCGTATTCGATATCAATACAATTTCATGAATCGGATCATTAGATTGTTTTTCAATATTTTTGAAAGTACACTGATGCTTTTGCATTTCAACCACGCACAACTGATAAACCAAATCATCTTTTTCTTTATGATACTGATAAATGGTTTTTTTTGACATTCCTAACTCTTTAGCAATATCATCCATAGTTACACGCTTGATTCCATACTTAAAAAAAAGTTCCAACGATTTTTTCAATATTTTTTCTTGTGGTTCCATGTATTAAATCGCCGCCAAAACTAAAGAAACTATTTTTGTTCTACAAGTTTCCTTTAGGAAATATTTTTTAATGATGGCTTGTCTTAAAAAATCAAAACTGAAATTTTAGATTTAGAAAAAGGTAAATTACTTAATTTCCCATGGTTTCCATTCCATCTCTTCACCATTTAAAATGCCCAAATAACTCTGATAACGCTCTGGTGAAATATCGCCTTGTTCTGTGCCTTTTATGATGGCACAACCAGGCTCATTAACATGAATACAGTTGTTAAATTTACAATCATTCATTTTTAAAGCCATTTCAGGAAAATAATGAGCCACTTCTTCTTTCTTCATTTCTACCAATCCTAACTCTTTAATTCCTGGCGAATCAATAATATTACCACCAAACGATAAAGGAAACAATTCAGCGAATGTAGTTGTGTGAGTACCTTTTAGGTGGGCAGACGAAATATCGCCGGTCTTTAATTCTAAGTTAGGCTCTATGGCATTGACTAAAGTCGATTTTCCAACACCACTATGCCCGGAAATTAAACTTGTTTTATCTTTTAAAAGGCTTTTTAAAGACTCAATATCCTGTGTATCAAAAGCACTTACCTCATAACAATCATAACCAATGTGACGATATAGCTGCACCACTTCCTCCTGTAATGTCAACATCTCTTCATCTAAAATATCTTTTTTATTAAATATAATTTTAGCAGGAATTTGATATGCCTCTGCCGTTACTAAAAAACGGTCAATAAATCCTAAAGAAGTTCGTGGGGCCACTATGGTAGCTACCAAAATAGCTTGATCAATATTACTGGCAATAATATGTGCCTGCTTAGAAAGATTGATAGATTTTCGAATAATATAATTTTTTCGCGGATGAATTCTTGAAATTTGATTACTTCCATCCTTATCCCGTTCCAAATCTACAATATCCCCTACTGCTACCGGATTGGTTGTTTTACGATCGTCCAAACGAATTTTTCCTTTTAAACGACATTCAATTACTTCACTGTCTTCTATACGAACACTGTACCAACTTCCGGTAGATTTAACCACTAAACCTGTCATGGGTTCTAAATTAGCTATTTTAATTTAATTATGCCGTACAGCAATTTATTGATTTCAAAAAACATTCATTGATAGTTGTATAGTACCATTAAAAATGATTAAAAATAGAATCTTAAAGCTTAAATAAGTGATATGAACTATATAAAATGAAAAATCAGTACTTTTGAATTACATTATATTGTTATGTCCATTAAAGTTAATCACATTACCAAATTATATGGTACCCAAAAAGCCCTCAACGACGTTTCGTTTGAAATAGGTACCAATGAAATTGTTGGATTTTTAGGCCCTAATGGAGCCGGAAAAAGTACCATGATGAAAATTTTAACATGCTACATTCCTCCTTCCGAAGGCTCAGCTACAGTATGTGGTTTCAATACCAATGAACAAAGTATTGAAGTTCGAAAACAAATTGGTTATTTACCCGAGCATAATCCATTGTATCTGGACATGTACGTTAAAGAATTTTTAGAGTTTATTGGAGGACTGTATAACATAAAAAAAGCTAAAGAAAGAGTAAAAGAAATGATTGAAGCCACTGGTCTTCAAATTGAACAAAACAAAAAAATTGGAGCATTATCGAAAGGTTACCGCCAACGTGTTGGACTGGCACAAGCCATGATACACGATCCGAAGGTATTAATTATGGATGAGCCTACTACTGGTTTAGATCCTAATCAACTAGAAGAAATACGAGGCTTAATCAAAAAATTGGGTAAACAAAAAACCGTGATGCTAAGCACTCATATTATGCAAGAAGTAGAAGCAGTGTGCGACAGAGTTATTATTATCAATAAAGGAGAAATTGTAGCCAACGATACCACACAAACACTTCAACAAAATACCTCCAAGCAAGTGATAACAGTTGAATTTGACCAATCTATTTCTGTTCATTCACTCAAATCTCTACCTTCCGTAGAAGACGCTATTTTGATAGGTGGAAATACTTGGAAAATCATTTCTGATTTAGATAAAGATATACGGAAAGAGCTATTTAACTTTGCCGTCACTAAACAAATAGGCATACTCACACTCAATAAAGAAGAGCAAAAACTGGAAGACGTTTTTAAAGCATTAACCAAAAAATAAATGCAACACCCACTCTATCCCATTTATTCGGCGGGGCAATTCATTAGCACTTCGCAAACGCTCGAGGTTAAAAATCCTTTTGATAATTCATTAGTTGGCACTACCTATTTAGCCAACGCAACTGATTTAGAGGAAGCGATAATTAAAGCCCTTAGTGTAAAAGATGAATTATCAAAAATGCCTTCTTTTAAAAAAGATGAAATTTTAAGGCAAATTTCAAATGCCATCATTGCTCAAAAAAATGAACTTGCAACCTTACTGTGTTTAGAAAGTGCCAAACCTATGAAATACGCTTTGGCAGAAATTGAACGTTCAGCACAAACATTTTTAATAGCCGCCGAAGAAAGTAAACGTATCCCTAAAGAATATATTTCTCTCGACTGGACTTCAAACGGTGACGGTAAAATAGGCATGGTTCACTATTTTCCAATTGGTTTAGTGGCAGGTATTGCGCCTTTTAATTTTCCTATGAATTTAGCCGTTCACAAAATTGCGCCGGCCATTGCCAGTGGGTGTCCCATTATTTTAAAACCTGCCAGTCGCACTCCCCTATCTTGTTTGGCCTTGGCTAAAATTATAGACCAAACAGCTTTACCCAAAGGCGCAATTTCAATTTTGCCTATGGATAGAAAAACCGGACAATTATTGGTGACTGATGAGCGGTTTAAACTATTGAGCTTTACAGGTTCACCCGAAATTGGATGGAATATGAAAAACCAATGTGGTAAGAAAAAAGTAGTTTTAGAACTGGGAGGAAACGCAGCCACCATCATTACACCAAATGCGGATATAAAAGATGCCATACAGAAATCATTGATGGGAGCTTTTGCTTATAGTGGACAAATATGTATCCATGCCCAACGATTCATTGTACACAAATCTATCTATCAATATTTTATTGATGAATTAAAACAATTGACCTTGCAATTAAATTACGGGAATCCTATTGAAGTTTCTACCGACATTTCTCATTTAATTGATGAAGAAAATGCGATTCGCATTGAAAATTGGGTAAATGAAGCCATTGAACAAGGTGCGCAACTCATTTGCGGTGGTAAACGAACAGGGAGCTACATGACACCAACTATATTAATAAACTGCAACCGAACGATGAAGGTTTATACTGAGGAAGTTTTTGGTCCTGTTATTTGTATCAATCATTACGAAACTATTGAAGAGGCTATTCATCAAGCAAACGATACTAAATTCGGTTTACAATGCGGCGTGTTCACAAATCATATCGATGAATTACATCAATTTTTTCATCAACTAGAAGTTGGAGGGGTGATTCATAATCATGTTCCTACCCTACGTTACGACCACATGCCATACGGAGGCATTAAAGATAGCGGACTCGGACGAGAGGGGGTTAAATACGCCATGATGGATATGCTAGAGCCAAAAATAATGGTGCAATAAATGCTTTACAAAGCTATTTATCTAGTAAAGGCAAAATCACATTTTTGATGTCAACGAAATCCCAAGGTTTCGTAAAAAGACCATCTAGCCCATAATGGGTTTTAAAATCTTCAATTTGCTCTGTATCAGCCTGACCCGTCAAAATAACTTTTTGAACATCGGGAAATTTACTAATGGCATGTTTTAAAATATCCGTTCCTTTTGCGTCGTCCAAATGGTAATCCGAAATGACTAAGGCTAAGTCTTGTCCGTTCTCGTAAAACTCATCGATCAACTGAATAGATTCATCTCCTGAAGAGGCGGCCTCCAGTAAAACAGATTCTGGAAGAAGCCTACTAATTTGGATACGAAGCGATTCTAAAATGATGAACTCATCATCAATGATGAGTATAGCTTTATTGCTCGGCATTTGCTAAAAGATTATTAATAACATCCAATAAATCTTTTTCTTTCCAAGGTTTTTGCAACACTTTTAAAACAATATTTCTATTTACCAAATCAAAGGATTTCTGTTCAGTAATTTGACCGGTAAGTAAAATAATATTTAAATGCGGCAATTTGGTTTTAATGGTAGCTGCAAACTCATCGCCTTTCATTCCAGGCATTTGGTAATCAGAAATGACCAGTAATAATTCAATACCTTCGCCTACCAAATCATCTATGACTTCGAGCGCCTCTTCGGCACTCTCTGCCAATTCAAACAAATATTCCTGTTTAAACGTTTTTTCTATTTGAATTCTTAATGAATCTAAAATGATGCGTTCATCATCAACAGCTAGTATGGCTAATTTTTTTAAATTCATAATTTTGGTAGTATAACAGTAAATGTAGTATTTTGTTCAGTGCTTTCGCAAGTTATTTTCCCATCGTGTTTTTCAATGATATTTTTCACGATGTTTAAGCCTAGTCCGGTACCATCGCCTCTTTTTTTGGTGGAATAAAATGCCTCAAAAATTTTAGGTAAAATATGAGCTGGTATTTCAGGTCCATTGTTGGAAAAGGAGATGATATGGTTGTTTTCGTCTTCGGCATAATCTATCCAAATGGTGCACTCGTAATTAGCGGCTTGTAAAGCGTTATTAATGATGTTCGTCCATACCTGAGATAATTGTTCAGCGTTACCGGTTATGAGGACTTGCTTGTTTATAGAATTAATTAATGACGTTCTGTATTTTATTTTATTCCAAAATAGCGTCACAACCGAATCTACATTTTCAAAGAGGTTAAATTGTGAAATTTCATTCTCTATATTACCATGCGAAAAAGTATTCAGCGCCCTTACTACTTTCCCAGCCTTATCTACGGCCAAACCAATGGTTTGGGTGGACGATTTTAACTTATATAAATCGCCTGCTAAATCAACAATTATTTGATACTGAGGATGTATTAAAAAAGGCGTTAAAGCCGGTTCAAGTTTTGAAAAGCCCAATTCTACTAACTTTCGCGCCAATGAATTTTTATTCGCAATGTTTGTATTTTTTTCATTTAGCTCTTCTTCTATGGTTTTAATGAATTGTCTTTCCTCCCTGGTAGTGTGGTTTTTTGAGTAGTGTTTCAACAACGAGAATAAATCCAAACTTTGTGTAATTAATTCCTGAGGTGTTGTTTTTAATTTTTCTATCAACCCATTCATTAAACCTTGTTCCAAATTTTCATTCGATGCCTTAATAGCTCCTAGAGGCGTATTGATTTCATGAGCAATACCGGCAATTAGCATTCCTAAAGTCGCCAATTTTTCTTGTTGCACAACATCTTCTTGCAATCCTATTAAGTCTTTTATGGCTTGATTTAAAGAATTGTTTTTTTCTTTTAATTCTTCTTGCGACCATTTTAACTGTTCTGTTTCATAGGCCAATACAATAAAATCAGCCACCGAACGGGCAAACGAAATTTCGTTATCCGAAAATGTCTTTGGTTCTCCAATGTATTCGTTACAAATGACACCTATTGATTTTTCAGACTGTAATAACGGTACATCTAGCCTCGATTTAATTTGAAGCGGCTTCAAATAGCTTTCTTTAAATTCGAATGTTGCAGGATGATGTTCCGCATCCGTAGCCTCAATTACTTTTTTATCCCCTAAGGCTTTAAAATAAGCAGGCACATCCTTGGCCCAAATAGTTATTCCTTCAATAAATGTTTGATTAATTTGATTGTAAATATAATTGGCGCTAATATTTGAATGATCATCACTATATAACCAAACTGAGGTGCGGCTACAATGGAGATTCTCAGCCATTTTTTGATGAATAATTTTTAATTTATCATCCAAAGGCATATTTTGTGGCAAACTTCGCATTTCTAAAAGCGCTTGTTGCTGCCTTATAAATGCGTCATTTTTTTCCTTCTCTTGTTTTTCTATTTGTTTAATCTCAGTAATATCATGCAAATACAGTCGAAATATTTGCTTTTCTTCTAAAAAGAAAATATTGCGTTCATAAAATTTACCGTTTAAATCAAATGTTATTTTAGATGTATCTTTTATGGAGATAGTTTCTTCGCTGATGTGCAATTTTTGAATTAATTCGTCGTAAGAAAAAGATTCGCATTGACTGATTTTCTGTTTGGCAGCCGGATTTATGTATGCAATTTCTTTTTTACCATAGTTAATTTCAAATACAGGATTAGGATTTTGTTCCGGAAAAAGCGCCAAACTTTTAATTTCTTTGGTTCGCTCATTAATACGATCCTCCAATACGGCATTCAAATTCACAAGCGTATTTTTAGAGTCTTCTAACTGTTTGTTTTTATCGCGCAATAAATCATTCAATTTTTTTGAATCTTCCAATCCTTTAGTTGAAGCCTGCTGTAAAAACAGGTATTCGGCTATGTAGTCTTGTTTAGGAAAATCAGTCACATTTACCACATAGTTAGCTAAAGGCAATTGGGTATTAATAATCGGTGTTGCAAATATAAAATAGGTATTTTCATCGTTTCTTTTTACCGAACATTTGTATTTCTGTTTTTCATCATACGAGGTAAAAAACAACATGCGATGATGCAAATCGCTATCATCCAATAATTTTTGCGCATCAAAGCGCGAATTCCAATAAAAAAATTGACTAAATAACCTTCCTTTATCAATCGCTGAATTGGCTTTTTTAAAATTTTGTCCAAACTCTACGATTTCATTGTTGCTATTAATTAAAAAATAATAGGGTGTTGAAAAATTGATGCAGTCAAACAAAAATTGCCTAGATTGTTCTAAAAGACTGTTCTTTTTCTTAATGCTCAATGAAGCGATGACTTTTTTGGCAAGAATTTTCAGTGCCTTAATTTGCTGCTGGCTCAATGCTCTTGGCCTACTATCAATAGTACAAATGGTACCTAATGCAAAACCATTTTCATCAACAAGTGGCACCCCAGCATAAAAAACAATATCCGGGTTACCCGTTACCAAAGGATTATCATGAAAACGCTCATCTTTTCGAGCATCCTCCACAATCATCACATCGGTTGGGTTTAAAATGGCATGGCCGCAAAACGAGATTTCGCGGCTTGTTTCGCTAGCTTCAAGCCCTACTTTTGATTTAAACCATTGTCGATGTGCATCAATTAAACTGATAACGCAAATAGGTGTTTGGCAAATTTCGGAAGCCACAGTTGTAATGTCGTCGTACTCTTGCTCGTCCAATGTATCTAATATGCCATAACTTTTGAGGGCATTTAAGCGTTCGGCTTCATTTATAGGTAATGTAGGTGCAATCATCTTTTTAATTCCATTCTATTTTAAACACTTCACATTCCTTGTTTTCAAGTTTTGTTTCGATGAGCTGAACGCGGTAATTGTTCATGTTAAATCGTTTGCCCAAACCTTTCAGTAAGCCAACAACCATTGGGCTCATGCCTTCGCGATGCGACCGGTATTCGAGTTCAATAGAGGTCGAAGTTTCATTACGAGTTGAAAATTGAGGGGCAACCATATTAGGCATAATATTGTTCAAGCGATGATGCAACATATCCAAATTATTTAAAAAATCTGATAAATTATCTCCCGCCAATTCCATCATATCACCATAACCTTCGTTTACGGTATACAAAACCCAATATTCGCCAAATGCCTCCAAAACAAATGAAGAATCGGCCCCTAATACTTTAGAAGAATTTTTGACTAGTGTGTAGGTTAATGAATCGGGATAAGATTGTAAACCGATAAAAAAATCGTCTTCAAAACCACTCATTTTTTTTATTTCGCTCCATTTGTCTTCTCCAAACTTTTCACACACTAAATCCTGAATGGCTTTATTTACTAATCCGTACATCGTATTTTTTAATTATAATGGTTATTAATTTATTCTTTTATACCCAAGTTATGCGATAAATTCAAATTCGAAAAGAAAATGTTTGTCTTCCGGAAAAACAGCCGTTCCTTTTAATTGTTTTATGAAATTCTCTATTAATCGGAAACCAAAGCCGCCATTTTTCAATTGTTTCAATGGTTCCGGCAAGCCATTTCCTGTATCGGTATAAGTCATTTTGTAGGTTGTTTGCTCTTTTTCAATGGCGACTCCTATTTTCACTTCATCATTGGCTACACCGTACTTACAACTATTTGATATAAGCTCACTAAGCAATAATCCGAATGAAATAGATTTTGAAAGCGACAAAGAAACCTCAGGCTGAATGTCTATATCAAAATGAATGAGTTTAACGTTTTTGTTATCAAATAATTTTTTATAATAGTTAGCCAATTCATAGGTATAATCATGTAAATTAACTTCTGAAAAAATACCACTTTGATACAATTTTTGATGAACCAATGCTATCGTTTTGATGCGCATTTGAATATCGGTTAAATTTTCAACTAACTGTTCATCGGTTGTTTTACTTTTTTTCAGTTCAATAATACCATCGATAATGGCTAAATTGTTTTTGACACGGTGATGCACCTCTCCTATTAAAACATCGTTCTCTTTGAGTTTAAATTCAAGTTGCTCAATCAACTGTTTTTCTTCGGTAATATCTATAATATAAACAATGATTTTAAGTTCATTGTCTGATGTTTTGATTACTGAAAAACGCAATGAAAAAACCTTTTCCAAACCTGTATCAGGCATTCGAGATTTCCAATCGCACGTCACTAAAAAACTTTCTTGTTTCTTTATTTGTTCCAAACTTAATTTTTGTTGTGTCGTCTCATCTAAAAAGTCAAAAATAGCTTTAAACTCCTTTTTACCTTCCCTTAAATGCAATACCTTTTCTGCAAATTCATTGGCATATTCGCAAAGAAAATTTTTGTTATCATTATTAAACTTAAACAGTATGAACCCTCCTCGGGTACTATTGATGATGGAATGCAACAGTTTTTCATTTTCTTCGATTTTTGCCGCACTGTTTTTTAAATCAGTAATATCAACCGAAAAACCAAAAAGATTATAATTTCCTTTTTCTTGATTAAAAATGGCTTTTTTACCACATAAAAAATGTTTGGTTTGATACCCAAAATCCACATCCATCTCAAACTTTATCAAAGATTCGGGTTGCTGTATGGCCAAAGAATCGGTATCTTTTAATTGCAAGACACAATTTTTTGGAAAAAGATTGGTATCTGATTGAGAAAGTACATCAGAACCTAATGTTTTTTGCATAATCTCATTGGCATGCAGGTAATTACCATTTTCATCTTTAATGTATAAGCAGATGGGTACTGAATTAAAAACTGTTTGTAATAATTTTTCCTGCTCAATAATTTTATCGATAGCCTGTTTTTTTTCGGTCACATCTCTAAAAAAGGCATGTGTAGCTACCATTTGCCCATTTTGCAACAATGGCACCACATTCCCTTCTAATAAATAACGTTTTCCACTTTTAGAAACAAATTCTACACCAACATCTTTTAAAGCTTTTCCTGATAAAACCTCTTGAAACATGAGCGAACAGTGGGGTTTATATTCATCTGCAATAATGTCAAATAGGTTCATATTAGCCGCTTCCTCTTCTGTATATTCCAATTTTTGATGCCAAATAGCATTACAAAACAATAACTTACCTTCTGAGTTAAAACTTTGAATAATTTCGGGACTATTATCTATGAAATCTTTGTATTTTTTTTCGCTTTCCGCCAACTTTCCTTTTGATAGAATAAGCTCAGTGATATCAACCACCGAACCAACAATCAACATATCTTGATTTGTTTCCTGATACAAATCTGAATTAACTGATACTGTAATCAAATTACCCGATTTGCTTTTGGCTTTCAAGTGGTAATTCTTCAAATACTTTTTACCATCTAACTCTTTCAGAAAACGAGTTCTTTCATCTGAATCAAGGTATAATACAGAAGTGTTGAGCTGAAGTAATTCATCTTTGGATTGGTAGCCAAAAATATTAGCAAAAGAATCGTTACAGTCTTTTAATTGACCACCAATGGTACTGATATAAAAACCTGTTTGACTATTCTTAATCAGAATGTTTTCTAGTTGACTGTACTGCATAAGAAAGTGAAGTTAAGAATAAATAAAACATACTGACTTTTTAAGAACTATATTAATTGTAAGAATTTACTTAAATATTAACCATCATTTTTCATTAACTTTGAATTAACACATCCTGTAAATTAAATACTATTATTTAGTGCAGGTTAGATTTTTTTTGAATGAAATTACCATTTTACAAAAAAATAAACGATAGCATCGAATGGACTCAAACCAAACTGTCCAAAAACCAATTTATTATTTTTTCGAGCATCCTTGTAGGATTATCAGTAGGATTAGCGGCCATTCTTTTGAAAATGTTTGTTCACTATATTTTTATAATAGCTACTTATAAAGGATTTGGAAATTTACATTACTCGTTTCTTGTTTTGCCTATTATCGGGATCTTACTAACCGTTATAACAGTTCAAAAGGTTCTAAAAGGAAAGCTGGAAAAAGGCTTATCTCACATCCATTTTGCATTGGCAAAAAAATCCAGTATTGTCCCTCGAGAACAAATGTATGCTCAAATCATAACGAGTTCACTGACTGTTGGCATGGGTGGATCGGCCGGTTTAGAAGCTCCCATCGTTATTACGGGGGCCGCATTTGGATCTAATTATTCACGAACTTACCGGTTAAACCATCAAGACAGAACCTTATTACTTGCCTGTGGTATAGCATCCGGTATAGGGTCTGCGTTTAATGCCCCGATTGCCGGTGTATTATTTGCCTTAGAGGTTTTACTCATTGATATCAGCATTTCGGCATTTACGCCACTTATTATTGCTGCGGCTACCGGTGCGCTTATTTCGAAAATTATCCTACAAGGCGATATACTTTTATCTTTTAACTTACAACAATCTTTCAACTACCTCAATGTTCCTTTTTACGTATTATTAGGTTTGTTAGCGGGTTTAATTTCGGTTTATCATTCACGCATGTTCTCAAAAATTGAAAATCATTTCAGTAATTTCAAAGGACATGAATACGTTAATGTGTTTGTTGGAGGTAGTTTACTAGCAGCCTTACTATTCATTTTCCCCTCTTTATTTGGAGAAGGATACCAAAGTATCAAACAACTTTCGTTGCAACAACCTGAAAATTTATTAAACAATAGTATTCTCGAAAATTACAAACATAATGAATGGGTCGTATTAAGCTGTGTTGGCGTGCTTATTTTTGTAAAAGCCATAGCTACTGCCCTAACAATTGGAAGTGGTGGTAATGGTGGCAATTTTGCACCATCGCTATTTGTAGGTTCATATCTAGGTTTTTTTCTTTCAAGAGGATTAAACAAATTACATATAGCAACTTTACCTGAAAGCAATTTTACTATAGTAGGTATGGCGGGCATATTGAGTGGTCTTTATCATGCTCCGTTAACTGCTATATTTTTGATTGCAGAAATAACAGGAGGTTACGTTCTTATGATTCCTTTAATGATTGTATCTTCCATTAGCTATGCCATTTCAAAATACTTTGAACCCTACTCGATGGACACTAAAAAATTGGGGAAAAGCGGAAAAATATTCACCTACGACAGAGATCACAATATTTTAACAACCATTAGAACTTCGCAACTTATTGAAACTAATTTTCAAAAAATAGCACCAAACGACACATTAGGTAGTTTGGTTGATATTATTTCTAAATCAAAAAGAAATATTTTTCCCGTAACAGACGCCAGCAACAGACTGCTTGGTATTATTATTTTAGATAACATTCGTGATATTATGTTTAAAAACGAGCTTTATCATAAAATAACCGTCAAAGAACTAATGACAAAACCACCGGCTACTATAACCTCACATCAAGACATGGAATCGGTGATGAAATTATTTGACGAAACAGGTGCTTGGAATTTACCGGTTATAGATAACGGACAATACGTAGGTTTTATTTCAAAGTCAAGTGTGTTTTCGAGTTACAGAACCAAATTAAAATCTACCACTATTACCTAATATTAGTGTTATTTTGATTTATTTTTGTTTTTACACTGGACGACAAACTTTAAAACTCCAATTTTTTTTATATTCAAATCACTAACAATGAATGACTATGGCTGATGTTCAAGGATATTTAAACAATTACCGTTTTTTTGGTTTATTTCAGTCAAATAGCGAGGATATTGAAAAAAACATCATCCTTTTATCAAATAAAAATCCTGAAAATAAAATTCAACCAAACAAAAATTATATAGCATTTATTAATTATGATTATAAAAATACCATTGAACAATTTCCTGAAAAACACAATAATCCTTTAAATTTCCCCCAACAACTACTCATAGAAATTGAAAAAACTGTTCCTTTACACGAGGTAAATCTAGGTATCGAATCCGGTACCGGATCAACTATTCGTGTTCAAGCTACAGTGACAAAAGAGGAATATGTGCAACATGTCAATGCGTTAAAACAACACATTCAAAAAGGAGACATATACGAAATTAATTATTGCATTACTTTTGAGGCCCATGAGGCTACTATTAATCCTCTTAGCTTATACCAAAAACTAAATAATATTAGCCATGCCCCTTATGCAGCGCTAATAAAATTGAATGACCTGTTTATTATTTCATCGAGCCCTGAGTTATTTTTAGAAAAAAGAAATCAAACACTTTACACTAAACCAATCAAAGGAACCGCTAAAAGAGGTCTAACCCATAACGAAGATTTAGCCATTAAGGAAGCTTTACGTATCAACCTAAAAGAACGAACAGAAAATGTAATGATTGTGGATGTGGCTAGAAATGATTTATCTCGAATAGCCGAAAAGGGAACCGTTGTCGTCGATAAATTATTTGACATAGAGTCTTACCAGCAAGTTCATCAAATGGTAAGTACTGTGAGTTGCCAATTAAAAGATAACACTTCATTTAACGACGTAATAAAAGCTACTTTTCCGATGGCGAGTATGACAGGCGCTCCTAAGATAAGAGCCATGGAATTAATTGACCAATATGAAGTTTATAACAGAGGCCCTTACTCTGGGGCATTAGGCTATATTCAAGAAAATGGTGATTTTAACCTCAGTGTATTAATTCGAAGTATTTTCTACAATCAAGACAAAAAATATTTAAGTTTTACGGTAGGAAGTGCCATTACAGCTATGTGCAATCCGGAAGATGAATATGAAGAATGCCTCTTGAAAGCTAAAGCCATGATGCAAGTACTTGGCGGGTAAAAGACTTCAAACTAGAATGACGAAACACCATCATTAAAAAAAGTATGAAAGCTTGGTCAATATGAGAAGTCATTTCAAGATGCAACAAAAGCTGTTCAAATAAATCCTAAATACGCGTATGGCTATATTGTTCTCGGACAGGCTAAACAAAAACTTGGGATGCAAGATTTCTGTGTAGATTTTTATACCGCCAAAAAGTTCGGCGAACCAGATGCAGATATCGCAATCAAAGAATACTGTAAATAAATATTGAAGGGGATCAAACGACTATTGTAACATTAACCTTTTTACTTTGTAACCGGATAAAGTTTGCACAGTCACAAAATACATTCCGGGATTAATATCTGATAAATCCATTGAAATTTTACCGCCGGATGTATGTATTTGTTGAACTTGTTTAATCGTCTGTCCAAGAGCATTCAATACAGAAATTGTATAATCTTGTATATTCATTAAAGAAACATCTATATACAATTCACCATTTGTAGGATTAGGATATACCTCAAAAGATACAGACGATTCATATTCAGAAATAGCAGTTGGAATGGCACATACTGTAGAAGAATTTAAAGAACTTCTGCGCACACAACTCCCCATAACAGTTTGCATCCGTGCTTTCTGGCTTGTAGTAAACATGACCATACATTTATCATCTGAATAGTCCATATAATTTTGATACATTTTACCAGGAGGATTTGGACTCGCCGAGCAGCCCGAAGCATTTGTAATTCCAGCCGAAGCTGGACAACCACTTGATAAATCTTTTTGAGTAGGCGTGTCTGAACAATAATCATTACCACAATTGGAGTCGCCATTTATGTGATACAAACCTAACCAATGGCCTATTTCATGGGCAGCTGTTCTGCCCTTATTAAATGGAGCCTCCGCAGCACCAGTATTACCTAATGCTCTGTACTCCAAAACCACACCATCCGTATTAGCTGCTCCCCCTGCTCCGTTCAAATCTCCTATAGTAGTATTTGATGGATTTGGTATTGTTGGAAACTGAGCATAACCCAAGGTATTATCATTCATATAAACAACCCAAATATTTAAATATTTAGCCGGATCCCAATAAGAGTTAGGCTTAATCGTTGATTCGATGTATGTATCAACATAAGGCGGATTAGTCCATCCTTTAGATGAGGCTTGAATACGATTAATGCCTGGTTCGGCTAACAAAGCGCCTGTGGGAGATACCTTTGCCAAACAAAAACTAATCTCACAATCTGCCGAGACAGAAGAAAATGCTGACTGAGTAACCCACGAACTAAAATCCGCATTTAATTTTCTATAATCTTCATTCAAAGTCGTTATTTGTGAAATAACTTGAGCCTCACTAATGTTATACAATGTGCCTATAGTTTGACCAGAATGAATAATATGAAAAACAACCGGTATATTATACACAACTGAAGCTTGCCTATCATTAGCAAATTTTTGATTTTTTTGCAATAGAGTCTGAAACGCCTCCTCGTATTGGATACTCATCTTGGGCGTACCACACTTTCTACCTATTGTTTCTTGAATGGCTGTATTTTGTCCAATTGCACTATTAAAAAATACACTAAAAAAAGCTATAATTATATAAATTCTGTTCATACGTCTTTAATAACTCATTATTAAATTCAATCTAATTATCAATCTGAAAACAGACATATTTACAAAATATATTTGATATAATGAACTCTTAATTAGTTTTTAATTTAAATTAGGGCTTATTTAAGTTTATAAAATGAACTTAAAACACTCTCTAACTTGTACAAAGAAAAATGGCTTTTAGAATTTTAATTATTGAAGATGAACAATCCCTTTTAGAAACATTAAAACTAAATTTAGATTTAGAAGGATATGATGTTTTTACTTGTAACAATGGTTTACAAGGGGTCTCTTCAACAACTATTCATCAACCGGATCTTATCCTACTCGATATCATGTTACCTGAAATTAGTGGAATTGATATCTATAAACAATTAAAAAAAATGCATATTAATACTCCTGTCATTTTTTTAACAGCCAAAAACACCGTACAAGACAAAATTGAAGGATTAAAATTAGGCGCCGATGATTATATCACTAAACCTTTTGAATTGGAAGAATTACTTTTGAGAATCCAAAACGTTCTCAAAAGAAATCAAACCAAAAAAGAAAGCTCAACAATTTTTGAATTTAACGATTGCGCCATTAATTTCTCCACATTTCAAGTCGTTTCTATTGAAGGAAAAAAAGAAGATTTATCCAAAAGAGAAATCGCTTTACTTAAAATGTTAGTTGAAAACCTTAATAAGGTTGTATCGAGAGATGATATCTTAGAAAAATTATGGACCAAAGAAGAAACCTCCTCATCCAGAACGATTGATAATTATATCTTAAATTTCAGAAAATTATTTGAACCAAATCCTAAAGAACCCATTCACTTTTTATCCATTCGAGGTGTAGGTTATAAGTTTTGTGTTTAATCATTAAAAGAACAATGTTCTCTTCGCGCCTCTAGGTATTTTTATCGAATTTTCTGGAATCGTTTTTGCTCTACCCCATCAATTATTACTGTTTCTTGAAACATTTTTAAGGGACGAACCCACAAATTTTCACCCTCTGCTTGATACGTAGCTTTATACACTACTAAATCTTCTAATGTTTCGCTATGTTTAGCAATACCTATCACTTCGTAGCTGTTTCCTTTATAGTGCTTATACAATCCCAACTCTAAATGCATCTTCATCAATTTTGTTTGTTACATATCCTTAATCCCTTAAATCTCTTTAATCATTGTAGTTCTTTTAATCCTTTATTACTCAAAATCTCTTTCAAATTTCACTAACTGGTATGATCCGCTACAATTACCCACTTATGATTAATTTTCTGCCATAATAACGAAAAATGTCCTCCGGTTGGTTTATCTTTTTTTAATTCCCACTTACCAATAACATAAATAGTGTTTCTGGATAATTGCCTGGTTTCTAATAGCGTAAAAGTTAAAATCCCCATAGCATCCTTATTTGGATATCCTTTCAAATAATTATCGAACGTTTTTTGCCAACCATAAGTTATCCCCTTGCTTCCAATAAATTTTAAACTATCGCTCTTCCAATAATACTCCATAAAACCTCTTACGTCACCATTATTCCAGGCAGTTTCTTGAATTTCCATATTCTCCATTACCTTGTTAATAGCCTTATTAACTTGAGCCACTGATGATAAATTAACCATCAAGCAGCATAAAAAAATCAAACGAGTCATATTATAAAAAATTTAAAAAAATATAGCAGAAAATTGAATTTGCCGTAAAATTAGGTAAAATGTTATATCTTTAGGCCGCGTTCTTTAACACACTTATTAAGAAAAGCAGAGGGAAACGCCCGTTGAAGCTTTACCAACCCTTACGAAGTGAGAAGTTGGATTTTAGAAGTTAGATTTTGTAAATCTCAATTCTTAAATCTCAATTCTTAAATCATAAAGAAGGTGGGAATTCGTCTCGGTTAACTGAGAAAAATAAGTCGGAAAACAATTAGTAAAAGCATAAAATAATATAAACACTAATCCCTTCTGACTATAAAAACAGAAGGGATTTTTTATTAAACCAATATAAATACAAATTACGTCCATCCCTTTTGGGGAGGATTGAGGAGGGGCTTATGAGCACAATACAACAGGAATTAGAAAAAAGAGTTTTGGTCATTGATGGTGCAATGGGAAGTATGATACAACAATACAAACTCACCGAAAAAGATTTCAGAGGGAAACGCTTTGCTGATTGGCATAAAGATTTGCAAGGTAATAACGACTTGTTATCAATCACTCAGCCTCAAATCATTAAAACCATTCATAAAGAATACTTAAAAGCTGGTGCTGATATCATTGAAACCAATACTTTCAGCGACACTACGATTGCTATGGCTGATTACGACATGCAAGAGTTTGTCTATGAATTAAATTTTGAATCGGCTAAAATTGCTAAAGAAGCCATTGCTGAATTTAGAATCGAATTCCCTGAATTTGCTTCTATTCCCAAATTTGTTGCTGGAGCAATCGGGCCAACCAATCGAACCTTGTCTTTATCACCTAATGTCAACGACCCAGGTTTTAGAGCTATTACATTTGATGAATTAGTAGAAGCGTATACCGAACAAGTGCGCGGCTTAATTGATGGTGGAGCCGATTTACTATTAATTGAAACCATATTTGATACCTTAAATGCAAAAGCCGCTTTGTTTGCGATTCAAAACTATTGCGAAAAAATAGATAAAAAAATGCCGGTGATGGTATCGGGAACCATCACAGATGCTAGCGGTAGAACCCTGTCAGGACAAACGACAGAAGCTTTTTTAAACTCTGTTTCTCATGTTGATTTATTGAGCGTTGGTTTAAACTGTGCGCTTGGAGCAAAAGATATGCGCCCATATTTAGAAGAACTTTCTAACAAAGCGCCATTTTATGTAAGTGCTTATCCTAATGCGGGTTTACCAAATCAGTTTGGTGAATACGATCAAGATGCTCATGAAATGGGACATCAAATAGAAGACTTCTTAAAAGCGGGATTTTTAAATATTGTTGGTGGATGTTGCGGAACAACCCCTTCACATATAAAACGTATTGCTGAAATTGCCAAAGACGCAAAGCCTCGCAAAAAACCACAGCCTGATACCTTGATGCATTTAAGTGGATTAGAACCTTACACCCTCACTCCTGAAAGTAATTTCTTAAATGTTGGTGAACGAACAAATGTTACTGGTTCTAAAAAATTCTTACGCCTAATTAAAGAAGGCAATTACGAAGAAGCCTTGTCTATTGCGCGTGAGCAAGTAGAAGGCGGTGCTCAAGTCATCGATGTCAATATGGATGAAGGAATGTTGGATAGCGAACAAGCCATGACAACTTTCTTGAATTTAATTGCATCCGAACCAGACATTTCTCGTGTACCCATTATGATTGACTCTAGTAAATGGAGTGTGATTGAAGCTGGATTAAAATGTGTGCAAGGAAAAGCAATTGTTAATTCAATCTCTTTAAAGGAAGGTGAAGAAAAGTTCATTGAGCAAGCTCATAAAATAAAACAATATGGTGCTGCTATGATTGTGATGGCATTTGATGAAGTTGGACAAGCAGACACCTTAGAACGCCGAAAAGAAATTTGTAAACGAGCGTATGATATTTTAGTAGATAAAGTTCATTTCCCTGCTCAAGATATCATTTTCGATCCAAACATATTCCCTGTAGCCACAGGAATGGAGGAACATCGCTTAAATGCCTTAGACTTTTTTAATTCAACCAAGTGGATTAAAGAAAATTTACCACATGCAAAAGTCAGTGGCGGTGTGAGTAATGTTTCTTTTTCTTTCAGAGGAAATGACCATGTGCGCGAAGCCATTCACTCAGCCTTTTTATTCCATGCTGTGAAAAATGGAATGGATATGGGTATAGTAAACCCCGCGCAATTAGTAGTGTATGATGATATTGATAAAACCTTATTAGAATTAGTAGAAGATGTTTTATTAAACAGACGTGATGATGCCACAGAACGATTAGTTGAACATGCAGAATCTTTAAAAGGAATTACCAAAGAAAAAACTGAAAAAGACGAAGCTTGGAGAAAAGGAACAGTTGAAGAACGTTTGAGTCATGCATTGGTAAAAGGAATTGTAGAGTATATTGATGCAGATACTGAAGAAGCCCGCCAAAAACTAGGAAGGCCATTACATGTTATTGAAGGTCCGTTAATGGACGGAATGAACGTGGTTGGTGATTTATTTGGTAGCGGAAAAATGTTCTTACCACAAGTTGTAAAAAGCGCACGTGTAATGAAAAAAGCGGTGGCCTATTTGGAACCTTATTTATTAAAAGAAAAGGAAGATAACGCCAAAGCTGCAAAGAACCTATCCCTTGCCCTTTCCGAAGGAAAGGGGACTGAATACGGTTATGAATGGGCAGATCCTCAATATTATGATTTACTAAAAGATTTTGTTGCTAAACATAGAAATAATCCAACTCAGGCGGAAACAATTTTATGGGAAAGTATTAAGTCAAAAAAATTAGATGATTTTAAATTCAGAAGACAGCATATTATTGGAAAATATATTACAGATTTTGTTTGTCTAAAAAAACGATTAATCATTGAAGTCGATGGTTTAATACACCAATTACCAGATGTTAAAGAAAATGATGAAATACGACAAGCTTGGCTTGAATCAAAAGGTTTTAAAGTAATTCGATTTACGAATAACGAAGTCATAGGTAATTTGGAATATGTGCTTTCTGAAATAAAAATGGTTTTAGAAGCGCAAAAAGATTACAACGAAGAGAGTGCAGTGGAGGTTCCTCCTTCGGGGGCTAGGGGGCGTGGGAAGATTCTACTCGCCACCGTGAAAGGCGACGTTCATGATATTGGGAAAAACATTGTGGGTGTTGTATTAGCTTGTAATAACTACGAAATCATTGACCTAGGCGTGATGGTTTCTTGCGATAAAATTTTAGAAGAAGCGAAAAAAAATAACGTTGATATTATTGGATTAAGTGGGTTAATTACGCCTTCCTTAGATGAAATGGTTCATGTAGCCAAAGAAATGGAGCGTTTAAATTTCAAATTACCATTAATGATTGGTGGTGCTACAACTTCTAAAGTCCATACAGCAGTTAAGATTGCGCAAAATTATTCAGGACCAGTTATTCATGTCAATGATGCCAGTAAATCAGTTCCTGTAGCAAGTAGTTTAATTTCAAATGAATTACGAGATGCGTTTATGGCCGATATCAATAAAGATTATGAGCGTGTGCGAGAACAAAATAAAAATGCTCAGTCTCAAAATAAATTAATTTCAATGGCGGAAGCCAGAGAAAATAAATTCCCAATTGATTGGAACAAAACAGAAATCGCTAAGCCAAATTTTATAGGCAATAAAGTATTTGACAATTACGATTTAAAAGAAATTTCTGAATACATTGATTGGACACCATTCTTTCATAGCTGGGAATTAAAAGGCTCTTATCCGAAAATTTTGAGTGATGCAACGCGTGGTGCAGAAGCCACGAAATTATTTAATGATGCGCAAACAATGCTTAATAAGATCATTTCTGAGAAATGGTTACAAGCAAAAGCAGTGATTGGTATTTATCCTGCAAATACGGTAAATCATGATGACACAGAAGTATATGATGAACAAGGAAATGTAATGGCTACATTCTATTCATTACGTCAACAAAGTAAAAAACCTGCTGGGCAATATAATGTGGCTTTGGCTGATTTTATTGCGCCTAAAGATGCTCCTTCGAGCGTATCACTTCGAGCGGAGTCGAGAAGCGAGAAGAAAGATTACATAGGTTCATTTGCCCTCACTACTGGCATTGGCATAGATGAACACGTAACTCGTTTTGAAAATGACCATGATGATTATAGTGCGATTATGCTAAAAGCTTTAGCTGATAGATTAGCAGAAGCCTTTGCAGAGTTATTACATAAAAAAGTTCGTACTGAAATTTGGGGCTATGCCAAAGATGAAAACTTTAGAAATGAAGATTTAATTAAGGAAGAATACGCCGGTATTCGACCTGCTCCAGGTTATCCTGCGCAACCCGATCATACTGAAAAGAATACCATTTGGAAATTATTGGATGTAGAAAAAAATACGGGTATTATTTTAACGGAGAGTTTGGCAATGGTTCCAACGGCTGCGGTGAGTGGTTTATATTTATCTCATCCGCAATCTCACTATTTTGGAATTGGTAAAATAAATAAAGAACAAATTGAAGACTACGCCAAACGTAAAAACATGAGCATAGTAGACGTCGAGCGTTGGTTAGGTAGTGTTTTAGCGTATTAATGAAAATAAAAAACATCCGTGTTGACAGTAATGTATATACAACACGGATACTATTAAAATACAAGTAACTATTTTTTGACAAAACTCAATACGATGGATGATTTATATAATGTTTAATAAAAATTGAACGTTATACATTCATTGTATGGTTAATTTGTCTGAATTTAATTTAAACTTTGCAGAATTCTTTCTGCGTTTTTTTTTAGGTATCTTATTTATTTTTCAGGGTTACGACAAATTATTTGTTCTGAAAATCAAACATGTCGTATTAACTTTTCAGGAGGATGCCACGCGAAAAGGTATTCCGATGTACTTAATTACTTTTGTATCCTACTATACCTCTGTTATTGAATTTTTTGGTGGTATTGCGCTTGTTCTTGGATTTTTTCATGAATTAGCGTACCTATTGTTGGCATTCAATTTATTAATAGTAGCAGTCGCCTTTTCTGTAATGAAACCAGTTTGGGACTTACATCATGTTTTTCCTCGAGTCATATTGCTAACCCTCATTATTATTTTATCCAAACACTTCCTATTCGGACTTGATACATTATTTAGTTTAAATTGATAAATCACCTAAATCTGACTTAATTCCATTCCTTCCTCATTTTGTTTTTTCAAAGACCAACCATCGGTAAATGTAGTTTCTAACCAAGTTTTACCAGATTTTCTGAACACCTGTGCTGATAACCTAAAAAAATCCATAAACTGTTTTTCTAATTCAGCCACTTTCATATCTCCATGAATCATCATTACCCTTCCTGATAGGGACGGGCTAATCATAAAATCATGTTCGATAATATCCTTTCTTGCAGATCCCTGCAATGGTAAATGCGATTTCTTAAAAAATTCAAGTTTCAGAAATGGAAATTCTTCATTAAATAGTTTTTTAACTTCTGATACCTTCATTGTCCTATCGATCCTTATCTCTCTCATGCAATTTGTGTTTGAACCAAACAAAGATGATTGTAATTCATGTATTTATTACTGACCTGTATCAGTTCAGAAACTGATTTTTGTCAATAGTTCAACACAAAAGCCGAAGATTCAGAGAAATTACAAATAGGTATTTGATATCGATTTAATGACTGCATTATATTCTAAAACAAGTTCATCAAATACTTCTTGAACAGTTTGAACAGAATGAATACTGGTCGAAACTTGTCCAATTTCCAATTCTCCTTCTACTAAATCCCCTTCAAACATACCCTTTTTTGCGCGTCCCCTTCCCAACAACTCAGAAAGTTCTTCTAAATCCGCTCCCCTTTTTTCAAATTGATTTACTTTCTCAAAAAACGGATTTTTAAGTAACCTAACTGGCGTTAATTGTTTTAAAGCCAATTGTGTATCTCCCTCTTTAGCCTCAACAACAGATTGCTTAAAATGAGGATGAGCTGACGATTCATGGGTAGCTACAAACCTACTTCCGATTTGCACTCCATCTGCTCCTAAAGCCATAGCCGCAGCAATGGCCCTACCCGAACCAATACCGCCGGCAGCGATTAATGGAATTTTACAATGCTTTTTTACTTCTGGAATCAATACCAACGTGGTTGTTTCTTCTCTTCCATTATGTCCACCTGCTTCAAAACCTTCTGCTACTATGGCATCAACGCCAGCTTCCTGTGCTTTGATAGCAAACTTAATATTAGACACCACATGAACCACCGTAATACCGTGTTGCTTCAAAAGTGGAGTCCACGTTTTGGGATTACCAGCAGACGTAAAAACAATCTTCACTTTTTCATCTATAATGGTATTGATATGTTCTTCGATATTTGGATACAATAAAGGTAAATTAACCCCAAATGGATTATGGGTAGCCTGCTTACATTTTTTGATATGCTCTTTCAAAATATGAGGATACATAGAGCCTGCCCCTATGAGCCCTAATCCGCCCGAATTGGAAACCGCCGAGGCTAGCTCCCAACCACTACACCATATCATCCCTCCTTGTATGATAGGGTATTTAATGTTGAATAATTCTTTAACCAAGTTCATAATGTTATTTTGGGTAAAGTTAAAGATTTTACTATTTTTGTATAAAGTAATTTCTAGTCAAATCGATGAAATACCTCATTTTAATTCTCTCCTTATTTGTTTGCACGTTGTCAAAAGCACAATGGCTATGGGATTACGGTGGAACACTTGGAGTATCTAATTATTTGGGAGATATTGGCGGGAAAGAAGGCACCAGAAAGGATTTTGCTGCCGACTTAAAAATGGCCAGCACAAGACTAAATGTAGGAGGTTTTGCACGTTACAAACTTCGTCGTAAAATTTCTGTTAAAGCAGCCTTAGATTATTTACGCATTCAAGGGGATGATAAATTATCTGCCAACAAGGCTCGTAATGCACGTAATTTAAGTTTCAGAAACGACATCATTGATTTAGGATTTACCGGAGAATATTTCTTTTTTGAAGATAACGACTTGGGTAATACTTACAGAAATCAATTTGGATTTAGAGCTTATGTATTTGGAGGATTTGGAGTATTTTATACCAACCCTAAAGCTCTATACAATGGTTCTTATGTGAGCTTAAGGCCTTTAAAAACGGAGGGAGTTTCTTATTCGCCTATTGGCTTAAATCTTCCGCTTGGTGTTGGATTTTATTTTACGATTATGAAAAAACATCGTATCGGCTTTGAAATCAATAACAGAATTACATTTACTGATTATCTGGACGATGTATCAAACGGTTGGGGCGACCCGAAAAATATGACACCAGAAGGTGTCGCTTTATCTAATAGAACCGTTGAACTAACTAATTTAGATCCTAATTACGCTAAAAATTTTGGTTACAATCCCGAAACTAATCCTTTAAATAAACGAGGAGATAAAAACCATAACGATTCTTATTTAACGATGAGTCTTTCATACAGTTATGTGTTAAGGGGTAAATCGAGTTTTTACAGAGGTAATTACGGTCACTTCTTTGAAAAAGGCAAGAAAAACAAGGTTAGAAGCACGATCAGGTCTAAGTTCTAAACCATTATTGTTTCGTTGTATTTCTTGGATGATAACTCAAGATATTTTCCCTCAAAAAATATTGGTCTAAATGTGTATAAATTTCGGTTGTTGTAATACTTTCATGACCTAACATTTCCTGAACGGCTCTTAAATCAGCGCCTCCTTCAACTAAATGAGTGGCAAAGGAATGCCTGAATGTATGGGGACTTAATGGCTTTTTAATACCGGATTTTTCGGCCAAGTCTTTGATAACATAAAACACCATTTGTCTTGTAATAGGGCCACCACGTTTACTTAAAAAAATCATATCCTCATTTTTTTTCTTAATGGCAATATGCTGACGGTGATGCGTCGTGTAATTGTGTATTAATCGTATGGCAGACTTACCGATAGGAATCAAACGTTGCTTATCCCCTTTTCCAATTACGCTGACAAAGCCTTCATCAGTATGCAAATCACTTAATTTTAAATTAATCAATTCAGATACGCGTAATCCGCAACTATACATGGTTTCGAGCATGGCCAAATTTCGTTCTCCTTCAGGCGTACTTCTATCTATGTGGGATAGCATTAAATCAATTTCCTCTACCGATAAAAAAATGGGTAATTTTCTTTTAATTCGTGGGGTTTCCAACAACTCTGCCGGACTATTTTGCAAATAATTTTCTAGTACCAAAAACCTAAAAAAATGCTTGATACCTGAAATAATTCGCGATTGAGTAGTTTCTGTGAAATGAAATTCGGCAATGTATTTCAAAAAATGTTGTAAATCTTGGAACGAAATATCTGATGGTTGTTTAGAAGACAGGCATAATTCAGCATAGTTCATCAGTTTCTGAATATCACTTTCATAAGAAACAACCGAATTTTCGGAAAGCGACTTCTCCATCTGGAGGTAATACTTAAAATCCTTAATATATGCTTTCCATTGTTTCAATACCAAACAGAATTTAGTGTTTATATATACAACTGTTTAAATTTAATTCTAAAAATAATATTGTCTGTTCGAGCGAAGTCGATAATCATGTAATTCCATTTCCTAAAAATGACCGTTCGTGTAATGTATCATAAAGTTTTGAATTAAAATTTAAACACTTACTAATATCAATATTTTTTTTGTTTTAGCACCCGGTATTAACATTTCTCGATGGGAATAAGTAATTTAGATTTCAAAAAAATACCGTGTTAAAGCTAGCTATTATAAATGGGCCAAATTTAAATCTTTTAGGGAAAAGAGAAGTTGAAATATATGGCGCACAATCATTTGAAGATTACTTCGCTATACTCCAAGCAAAGTTTAAAAATGTAGCGCTTCATTATTTTCAAAGCAATATAGAAGGTGAACTCATCAATCAGCTACATGCTATTGGATTTGATTATGATGGCATTATTTTAAATGCAGGTGCCTATACCCACACATCTGTTGCCATGGCCGATGCCGTTGCAGGTATCACAACTCCAGTTATTGAAGTTCATATCAGTAATATTTTTGCCAGAGAAGATTATAGACATGTATCTTATATAGGCAAACACTGCAAAGGAAGTATTTCCGGGTTTGGACTTGTAGGTTACGAAATGGGTATTGAATATTTTTTGAAAGGGATAAAATGAGAAAAGCTGAAAATGATATTTTGAAAATAGATTTTAGCTAAGTTTATAGAACCCTTCTGAAAATATTTTAAGGAGTTGAGGCTATTATTAAATATTAAACTTCTTTTACCTATAAAATAAATCAGCTATAACATGCACAGTTGTATTTAAATCAAATCAAAAAAATTATACATGATTTTAAATAGTTTAATCGTAATTATTGACTAACTAATTGTTCAATAAAAAGGGGTATTTAGTTAATTAAATTTCATTATAAAATTAAAATATTTGTAACTCAATAATGAATCAAAATATTTATAAATCAGATTTTCAATTATTAAAATTATTTTCAATAGATTTTTCTATTTGCTTTATAACATCAGATAAATTATAGCCAGGGTTTACAAATATCAAATGGCAATTATTTTTTAAACAGAGTTGTTTTTTGACTTCATCCCTTTGTTTATTTTTAATAAATGAGGCCTCTCCTCCAAAAAAATCAATAGGATAATAATGCTGGTCACCTTGATACTCAATTCCAATATTAAATTTTGGGAAATAAATATCTAGATGCTGTTTTCCTAGCCAGTTAGGTCGTCCATGATGAACAACAAGTTCATAAATAAAATGAGATTTAATTTCATAAAATAAATTTGTTTCAGAAATCCAACCCTCACCTATTTTTGGTAACCCAAACAATGAACGAATTTCATTTTCAGGCTCATTAAATGTTGCTAAATACTCATGAATCAATATTTCATCATTGAAAACATCTTGTAATTTTAAATTAAAATTTAATGGAAATTTAATAGGAATAACATCGGTATCAGAATTAGAATTTATATATTTCAAATAATTAAAATATACATTGTCATACTGGCCCTTTTCATTAATGTAATTGAATTTGTTTCTCAATTCAAATAATGGAACTTTACCAAATACCAAACATTCTGCGTTTACTACAACATTGCTAGTTTTCTTGTTTTCATACTGAGAAATTATTTTACGAATATTTTCATTAAAAAAATAATCGTTTAAAACATCAAGATATGAATAATTAGATTTGCTTTTTAATTTTAGCTTAGAATAGTATTCTTTTTCTAATTTTTTTATTTTTTCGTCTGATTTCGGGCATTGAATATGACAGCCAGTTTCTTCTACAAAATAATAAAGTTCAGTCAAATGCCCATACTTTTCATAAAAACTGATACTATATTCAAGTAAATCAAATGCAGCATCTAAACAATTGGGAAACTTGTTTATACCATGAAAACAAATTTGATCTGCGACTATCCATTTCCAATCTACTTGACCTTGAATAAAAAACCTTTTTAATGAACTTTTCAAGCGTAGTTTTATTAATTCACATTCTAAATCAAAATCTTCATTTATCTTTTTCTTTATTACACTTGATAATCCAGTAACCCCACAAAAAACATTTGAAAAGATACCAAATTCATTTAATTGTTCATATCCATTTTGAAAATCACCTCTTAGAATTTCAGGAAGCTCATCTTTATTTTTCAAACGCATTGATAATCCAAAATCATCAGTTGGGGCATAAAACAAAGATGTTGTATGAAATTCAAAATGCTTATAAATACTATACTCGATATTATAATTTTCCTTAAAATAATCTTCAATATATTTAAATAAATTTACTTTACCATTATTAGTATCTACTGATGATAATGGTGTATATATAAATTTGTATTTCTCTGAAAATTCTTCGTAATACTTTTTTACGAGTACAGGAAATTCCTCATATAATAGTTTATCTAATCTTATAATACGGTTTTCGGTCATTTAGTCAAACTAAATAAAAAATTATAAATATTTTCAATTAACAAAATATTTTTTCATGTGTAAATCTACACTTTAAATAGTTCCAAAATAATAGTCAATGCACTGATGACTATATAGACCCATAATACAGCGTATTGTTTTTGCCAAATTGAATGTGTTTGTATTTCTTGAAAAAGCATACATAATCAAACTCTCCAATGACTCTATAAATAAATATTCCGGCAATAATCCACAAACCATATTGATACACAGGATATAGCCATAATACAGATTTTAAATAAATAGCCATAGCATTTAACCATATAACACTACCAAAGACTAAAAAATCAAAACAATTGTTGTGGTGGTATTCAACTGAAAATTTTGATTAGAATTTCAAAACAACACCTATTTCTTGTAATATTCCTTAAGAAGACTTGTTTCGTTAAACAAATGATACAATTCTTTATAAGTAATTAAAAAACTTGGGCTACCTGCCGCATATGGTCCTATTTCGTATTGATTAAACGTAAACATCAAACCTGAGTTGGTTATTAAAAAGTTTTCGGTGATGTTAAATTTTCCTGGCTCAAAATCCCAACCTTCTCTGCCAAATTCTTGAACAAATTTTTTCTCTCCGATTGCATTCAATTCGTTTTTATAATTCTTAATAAACAAATCTGCCAGTTGTAACACATGACCATTCTCTAAACTAAAATTTGAATAACCGATTCCTGCGGAAGGATGAGCGGCACCAAAATAATAACTTGAATTTACAAACGAAAAAGAAATCACTTTTGAGTCGACCATTAACGGATCGCATATATACTCTTCATTAAATCCACTCTCACTGCCAGATTGAAATTTTGCTTTTTTAAAGGCCTCTATGGTTTTATATTCTTTCCCAATAAGTAATTCAAGGAGTTGTCTATTAATTTTATCTTCAACAATTTTGTTATTGTATTTTATAGTTGCCGTTTCTATAGTTAAGGTGGAACACAAGGTGTCATGATACTCTATTTCATCTGCAGGTTTCAACTTATTATTCGCAACCCTATCACAATCTTCTGAATATATGTTTGAAAATTTAATGCCGGGGTAATTTTGTGCGACTTCTTGCAATTTTACAGGGAGTGTTTTCTTGGTTTTAGGATTTTTCCACGTTCCCTCAACAATAGATTCAGAAACCATAAGGCATTCAAATATTCCGGTAACGTCACCTTTATTGTTAAATTCAGTCATCTCTACCCGATTATTCTTTTTTATCTGACCTTCAATTTGAATTGGAGTGCCAATTTTCACATAATAATAACTCCCGTAAACTTTATTTTTATTCGTTATTAAATCAACGATGATCGGAATATTGCCAATAGTTCCACTATACTTTTTATACGTTTTTTGATTTTCCTTTACTGTAATTCTTGCTCCACGACAACTGTTTGAATATATGGAACTTGAAAAATAGGGTATAATACAAAAGGCTAATAACAGAAAGAATTTCATTTGAATTGCTTATTTAATTTTAAAGTTATAATTATTTTAACTAATCTCTAGTTTAAATACTGAAGATTATATGTGATGAAACAGCTTATTTGTCGCGCTGAAAACCGAACTATTAAATATTATTTTAACACATGTTAAATGTAATAAAAGTTACATTAATTTAGGTTTGCCTTCTTTACCTTTACTAAAAATTTAGAACTATGCTTATCTATAATATCCTCTACTCCATGTTAACCAATAAATGCTCAAGATGTCATCAGGGCGATGTATTTGAATCTAGCAATCCCTATAAGTTATCTAAAATATTTAAGATGCACGAAAAATGTAGTCATTGCGAATTGGTATACGAAGACGAACCAAGTTTTTTTTATGGTGCTATGTACGTATCTTATGGTATCTCATCGGGTTGGTTCATCATTTGGTTTACCTTACAAAATTATTTTCTAAATTGGGAGTTACTGCATTTTGCATTATTCGTAACAGGTTTCATCATTGCGGTGGCGCCATTAACTTTGAGATGGTCGCGCATTATTTGGTTAAACTTATTTTACAAATACAACAAACAGTACAAAGAACATACCCATCAAACCGTTACTGAAAAAATAAATTCTTAATCTTATCCATCATGTTACATATCCTTAAAAACGCATTAGGTTTAGGACCTAAAACAAATTATCAAGAATTGATAAAAAATGGTGCTCAAATTATTGACGTTAGAAGTCGCGGCGAATATGCATCTGGACATATTGTTAAGAGTATCAATATTCCTTTAAACGAATTATCTACTCAAGTTAGCAACATCAAAAAAAATGTGCCAATAATAACTTGTTGTGCCAGTGGCATGAGAAGCGCGGCGGCCAAAGCAACATTAAAATCGTTGGGTTTTACGGATGTATACAACGGCGGAGGCTGGATGAGTTTAAACGGTAAGCTATAACATCATAACACCACTATAATTAACTACCTATGAATAACTTTAATCATATCATTAATTCAGACAAACCAGTATTGGTTGATTTTTTTGCAGAATGGTGCGGCCCTTGCAAAACTATGGCTCCTATTTTAAAAGATGTAAAAACACAACTACAAGATAAGGCAACAATTATAAAAGTAGATGTAGATAAAAATCCGGAAGCTGCTCAAGCCTACCAAATACGAAGTGTTCCGACACTCATTTTATTTAAAAATGGGCAACCAGTTTGGAAACAATCAGGTGTTGTACCAAGTCAAGAATTAGTCAAACTGTTTCAACAATTTCAATAAAAAAAGGGTGTCCGAAAATTCGAGACACCCATTTCACAAAACTCAAATCTATTACATCCACTTTGCCGCAAATGTTTTAAACTCGCCTCTTATTTCATTAAAATTTTTCTCAAAACTTTCAACGGCTTCTTTTTCTTTATTATGATATTCTGATTTTCGGTGATCAACAGCTATCGGATTATTTTTAATTTCAGTTTGTAAAGCTTCCTCGTTTAATTTTACAACATGCGTAATTTCATCAATATTATTTTTTTGAATAATCATCTGATTTTGGAAACGTTCAACCTGCGACAATACCTCTGCTTTATTATTTTTTGACACTAAATCTTCTAAGCGATTCTTAATAATAGAAATTTCATCTGTATAAAATTTCAATTTACTAATCCACTCACTGTTTTCTTCATGCTGAGTATAAATACTTTCTTGTGTTTTCATAGGCTTTATTTTTAATGAATTAAATATTATTATTCTAACACAAAGCTACATGCATGCTCTCTAAAATACTTGACATTAATCATAATCTTAATTGATAATTGTCAGTCTAGCTCAATCGCAATATGCAGAAATTTGTCAAAAAACTAATATTATGCCTATCTATCAAAAACAAGGAAAAACACCAAACAAAAGACATGTTGTGTTTCGTAAGCCTAATGGAGAGTTATACCACGAAGAATTATTTGGAACAGAAGGTTTTTCAAGTACCTCATCGTTGATTTACCATTTATATCCACCTACTATGGTGAAAGAAATAGGAAAAGCTCATTGGGCCAGACCGGAAGTAGCTATTGAAGATAACTTAAAAGCTTTGAGTTTTATGGGATATGATGTTCCGGCAGAAGATGATTATTTGGAAAGCCGTAAAGTATTTTTCTTTAATGATGATATGCAAATAGGCATGGCTTGTCCTTCAAAATCAATGGATGACTATTTTTTCAAGAATGCTGATTCTGACGAAATGTTGTTTATTCATAAAGGAAGTGGCAGATGCAAAACAATGTACGGTACAGTAGATTTTGAATATGGTGATTATGTTATCATTCCTCGCGGCACTATATATCAATTAGAATTTGACACAGCCGAGAATAAAATTTTGTTTGTAGAATCTCATAGCCCTATCAGAACTCCTAAAAGATACCGCAACGAGTTTGGTCAACTATTAGAGCATTCACCGTTTTGTGAACGAGATTTTAAATTACCCTACAATTTTGAGACACACGATGAACATGGGGATTTTAAAATTATGATTAAGAAAAAAGGCATGATTTATCCTTATGTGTATGAAACACATCCTTTTGATTTAATTGGTTGGGATGGCTACAATTATCCTTACGCGTTCTCTATTTTTAATTTTGAACCTATAACAGGAAGAATTCATATGCCTCCTCCTATTCATCAACAATTTGAGGGAAGAAATTTTGTGATTTGTTCATTTGTTCCGAGGATGTACGATTATCATCCGAATGCGATACCTGCACCTTACCACCATAGCAATATTGATGCTGACGAAATTTTATATTATGTAGATGGCGACTTTATGAGCAGAAACGACATCAAACATGGTCAGTTTACTTTACATCCTGCCGGAGTTCCTCATGGCCCGCACCCAGGAGCTATTGAAAGAAGTATCGGCAAAAAAGAAACTAAAGAATTGGCGGTTATGATTGATCCATTTAATCCTTTAAAAATAACAACCGAGGCATTGAAATACGAGGTGAAAGATTATTACAAATCATGGTTAAGTAAACCTGAGTTAGTATAAATGAAATTCAAAAATTAAAATTTAAAAAACTAAACCTTAAAACAAATAATTATGGCAGTAGCAGATTTAACACAAGTAAAAAATTATGATTACAGCGGAGCAAAAGTATTTGACAAAGCTCAGGATTTTTTGCCGATAAACGGAACTGATTATGTTGAATTGTATGTTGGGAATGCTAAACAAGCGGCTCATTTTTACAAAACAGCTTTTGGTTTTCAGGAGTTAGCATATGCAGGCTTAGAAACAGGCTCTCGTGACAAAGTATCTTATGTATTGGTTCAAGACAAAATAAGATTAATACTAACTTCTCCGTTTGATCCAAACAGCGAAATTTCACATCATATTCGCCATCATGGTGATGGTGTAAAGGTGATTGCTTTATGGGTAGATGATGCGCGCAAGGCTTTTGAGGAAACAACAAAAAGAGGCGCTAAACCATATTTAGAACCTACAGTTCTAACCGATGAACACGGAGAAATTGTAAAATCCGGTATTCATACTTATGGAGAAACGATTCACCTCTTTGTTGAACGTAAAAATTATAAGGGCGTATTTATGCCCGGTTTTGTAAAATTAGATTCAGAATACAAACCTACACCAACCGGATTGAAGTACATTGACCACATGGTAGGAAATGTAGAAATGGGTGCCATGAATAAATGGTCTAAATTTTATGAAGATGTGATGGGATTTGCGAATTTAATTACGTTTGACGATAAAGATATTTCTACAGATTATACTGCTTTAATGAGTAAAGTAATGACTAACGGAAATGGGCGTATCAAATTCCCAATTAATGAACCGGCAAATGGTAAAAAGAAATCTCAGGTTGAGGAATATTTAGATTTTTATCATGGACCAGGTTGTCAGCACATTGCAGTAGCAACAGATGATATCGTATTTACAATTTCCGAAATGCGTAAACGTGGTGTTGAATTCTTATATGTTCCCGGAACTTATTATGATACCGTAAAAAATCGTGTTGGTATAATTGAAGAGGATTTAGAGGTATTGAAAAAATGGGGAATTATGGTTGACAGAGATGAAGATGGATATTTATTACAGATTTTCACTAAACCAGTAGAAGATAGACCAACTTTATTTTTCGAAATCATTCAACGTAAAGGTGCCAAATCATTTGGAAAAGGAAATTTCCAAGCATTATTCGAATCAATAGAGGCTGAGCAAGCTAGAAGAGGCACCCTTTAATTTATGATATATGAATTGTGATTTTTGATTTGTGGTAAATTATTCAAACGGTTATTTTTTATAAAAAACAATATGAATAAAATCGACTTACAAAAAAGAACAAAGCAATTCAATATCAATGTTATTAAAATTTGTGAAACCTTACCAAGGAATGCCGTAGGATTCGAATTAGCTAAACAAATAATTCGATCCTCCGGCTCTGTTGGTGCTAATTACAGAGCGACGCAAAGAGCGAAATCAAAGGCAGATTATATTTACAAGTTAGAAATTATTATTGAAGAAGCGGATAAAACAATGTATTGGTTGGAAGTAATGAGTGAAACTAGATTGATAGATACTAAAATTGCTTCAGCTTTAATTAAGGAAGCCAATGAATTAGTTTCAATTTTTGTTGCAACTGTTAAAACAACCAAAACAAATAATCCCATTAAAAAACAGTAAGCGAGTTTATTTCACATATCAAACATCTTAAATCTCATATCATATATGCTTGCACCCTTTAATTTAAAAAAATGGATTGATGAAAATCGACATTTATTAAAACCTCCAGTTGGTAATCAAGTTGTTTATAAGGATGCTGAATTTATTGTAATGATAGTTGGCGGACCAAATGCCAGAAAAGAATTTCATTACAATGAAAGCGAAGAATTCTTTTATCAGCTAGAAGGTGATATGCAATTACCTATAAGAGAAAACGGAAAAAAAAGAGTGATTGATATTAAAGAAGGTGATATTTTTTTATTACCACCAAAAGTAGAACATTCACCCCAACGTTTTCCAAATACCGTAGGTTTAGTGTTTGAACGTCAACGACAAGCTAACGAATTAGATGCGTGCACATGGTATTGCGAAACTTGTGATCATGAATTATATAAAGCCACTTTTCAATTAAACGATATAGTGGATCAATTACCAAAACTAATGCAATCCTTTTATGATAACAGTTCTTTAAGAACATGCAAAAAATGTGGGACAATGATGGATATACCAACATTGAGAACAGAAAAGACAATTAAACAATAATCAATTCTACCGATGAAACAAGCAACAATTATAGGCTCTGGTTTAGTAGGCTCGCTTTGGGCAGTTTATCTTTCACACGCCGGCTATAATGTAAAAATAGTTGAAAGGCGTTCTGACATGAGAAAAGAAAAAATGTCTGCCGGAAAATCCATTAATTTAGCTACTTCACACAGAGGCTGGAAAGCATTAGATGAAATGGGAATTGGTGATGAAATTAGAAAAATTGCCATTCCTATGTATGGACGAACAATGCACGATTTAGGAGAAAATACCACCTATCAGCCCTATGGCATCAATAATCAGGCAATTTACTCTGTATCTCGTGGCGAAATAAACTGCAAACTGATAGATATTGCTGAAAAGAAAGGTAATGTAGAATTCTTTTTTAATGAAGAGTGTATAGGGGCAGATTTAAAAAATGGTATAGTACAACTTAAAAATACACAAACAGGACATTTGAGTGAAATTAAATCAGATGTTGTATTTGGAACCGATGGCGCTTTTTCTGCTATTCGCTATCATGCTATGCAAAAATTAGATCGGTTTAGTTATAGTCAAAATTATATAGAGGATGGGTATCGCGAAATTTTATTGCCAGCCAACGAAGATGGTAGTTATAAACTCGATAAAAACACATTGCACATTTGGCCTCGTGGTAGATTTATGTTAATTGCCCTCCCGAATTTCGACGGTTCATTTACATGTACCTTATTTATGCCTTTTGATGGACATGAATATTGTTTTAATGCCTTAACCTCTAAAGAGAAAGTAGAAAACTTTTTCAAAAAAGTATTTCCTGATTTTTTCAAATTAATGCCTCATGTTGCCGATACATGGGAAAATCATCCTTTATCATCCTTAGCAATTATCAGATGTTTTCCATGGACACATGGTAAAACAGCCTTGATGGGAGATGCTGCTCATGCTACTGTGCCTTTTTTTGGTCAAGGAATGAATGCCGGCTTTGAAGATTGCACAGTGATGTACTCATTAATGAAAAAACATGAAGAAAACTGGGATTTAATTTTTAAAGAATACGAAATTGTAAGAAAACCGAATGGTGATGCTGTTCAGGATTTATCATTACTCAATTATGTGGTCATGAGAGATAAAGTAACAGACCCAACATTTTTATTACAACAAAAAGTAGAAAGAAGAATGGCAGAATTATATCCTGGTCAATATTTCCCAATGTATTCCATGGTTTCTTTCAGCGAAATTGAATATCAGGTAGCATTAAATAAAGGAACAAAACAAGATGAATTAATCAAGGATTTAATTGATGAACACAACCTTACAGAGGAGCATGGGTTAGAAGAAATAGATGAATTTATACATGATTTTTTCAATAAAAATACCACACTTTAAATTAAGAAAATGACAGAAATACAAGAAAAGATTGTAGAACGCATCAATCAAAAATATCAAGCTATCAATCAAAATCCGGATGTTCATTTAGAAGGTTTAGTTTGGTCGAACCCCATAACCTATTGGGATTATATTTTACCGGACGCATTACTAAATTTACAAATACAACGTACCAACCAGCCTGATGAAATGGTATTTATCATGTATCATCAAATTAACGAATTGTTATTTAAAATGGTATTATGGGAAATAGATCAAGTTAGCAACCATACGAATATAACAGCACCTTTTTTTACTGAAAAACTCAGAAGAATTAGTCGCTATTTCGATATGTTATCTTCCTCCTTTAGCATTATGGGTGATGGGATGGAAAAAGAACAGTATATGAATTTCAGAAATACCCTTACTCCTGCAAGTGGTTTTCAAAGCGCCCAATACCGATTAATAGAATTTGCATCTACAGAATTAATTAACTTGATTGATTACAGATTTAGAGCCACCATTGACCGAGATACGCCATACGAGCATGCCTATAATCATTTATACTGGCAAGCCGCAGGCAAAGACCATGTAACCGGAAAAAAAACTACCCTAATACAATTATTTGAAAATAAGTATAAAGCAGACTTTTTACTTAAAATGAAAAAATATAATACCTCTAATTTGTGGACTAAATTCCAATCATTGCCTGAGGATATAAAAAATGATACGACTTTAATTCATGCCATGCGTCATTATGATTATACAGTAAATGTTACTTGGGTAATGGCACATTATCATGCGGCCGAAAAATACTTAGGAACATCGGAAGCCACCGGGGGAAGCGATTGGAGAAAATACATGCATCCAAAATACCAACGCCGTATTTTCTTTCCTGATTTATGGTCGAAAGACGAATTGGAAAATTGGGGAAGTCAAGTTTAATCGGAACTCAGTTTTTTACTATAAATATGGGAGAGAAAACCATTTCAGATATCCGTCAAGAATTTGATGACATTGATAAGAGCATTTTAGTTCTTTTAGATATGCGTCAAAAATTATCAAAAGAAATAGCTGTTATTAAGCGTCTTCATGATTTGCCGGTATTACAAAATGAAATTTGGAATACTCATTTAAAAAGACGTATTCAAGAAAATCAAACAATTAAACTTAATGATGATTTCTTGAATCAAATTTTCAACTTATTACACAAAGAATCAATTAGAATTCAAAATCAGGAACTGGAAAAAACAATATGACACGAACAATCGAATTAATGTCTCCTGCTGGATCATATGAATCTCTAATGGCAGCCATTAAGGCAGGATGTAACTCTGTATATTTTGGAATCGAACAACTAAATATGCGTGCACGATCCAGTAACAACTTTACTTTAGAAGATTTAAAGCATATAGCTAATATTGGAAGAGAAAATCAAGTTAAAACCTACTTAACACTCAATACCATTTTATATGATCACGACATCTCTTTAATGAAACGCATAGTTGATGAGGCAAAAACCTGCGGTATAACAGCCATTATTGCTTCAGACCATGCGGTAATGAATTACGCTAAGAAAATTGGCATGGAAATCCATGTATCCACCCAATCCAATGTTTCCAATATTGACACTGTTGAATTTTATGCCAACTATGCTGATGTTGCGGTTTTAGCCCGAGAATTGAGTTTAAAACAAGTTGCTGATATTAGCAAAGAAATTAAACGACGAAACATTATAGGACCCTCTGGTAAATTAATAGAATTGGAGATATTTGCTCATGGAGCACTTTGTATGGCTGTTTCCGGAAAATGTTATTTAAGTCTTCACTCCCATTTTGCATCAGCTAATAGAGGTGCCTGTATTCAAAATTGCCGAAGAAGTTATATCGTAACCGATAAAGAAGAAGGAATAGAATTTGAAGTAGATAATGAATTTATCATGTCGGCCAAAGATTTATGTACTATTGATTTTATTGATAAAATTTTAGATGCCGGAGTTAAAGTTTTAAAAATAGAAGGACGTGGGCGATCTGTAGATTATGTTCATACCGTTACTAACTGTTATAACGCAGCTATTAATAGCTATTTAGAAGACACCTATACAAAAGAAAAAACAGAATTATGGAAAACTCAACTAGCAACAGTATTTAACCGTGGTTTTTGGGATGGGTATTACCTTGGACGAAAAATGGGTGAATGGTGCGATGAAAATGGTTCTAAATCATCTAAACGAAAAATTTATTTAGCTAAAGGAATCCATTATTTTGATAAAGCAAACGTAGGAGAATTTAAATGCGAATCGCATAGCTTATCACTTGGTGATGAAATTATGATTTCCGGACCAACAACCGGATACTTAGAACTTACTATTAGCGAGCTACGCGTAAACGGGCAAGCAATAGAAAAAGTGGTAAAAGGCCAATCGTTTACAATACACACTCCCGAGCGCATTCGTCCATCAGATAAACTGTATAAGTTAGTTCCCGAAGCATCATGATTCGAATCATACAACAACGTGTAAAATGCATAGGCTGTAATGCTTGTGTAGAAGCAGCTGATTATCGTTGGAGAATATCCACTAAAGATGGAAAATGCACCTTAGTTGGAGGCATTGAAAAAAGAGGTTTTTTTTCGGTGATAGTTAACCATCACGAACTGAATGATAACTTAAAAGCTGCCCAAAATTGTCCGGTGAATATTATTAAAATTCATGAATTTTAATTCATCAATTCTATTACATATCATCTTTAATTTACGATAACCGCCTGCATCTCTTCTATGCTGTTCATTGAAAAACAGAAAAACTATCACCATAAAATTATTATAAAATATAGATATGCAAACTGTAAAATTCGCCAGCCACAATAAAATAGACAAACAATTTGTAGCGACGTTAAGAAAAAACGTTAATGATTATTTTAAAGAAAACAACCTATCTACCAAAGCTAATGTGACTATGGTTATTAAAACCATAACCCTCATTGCGTTATATATTATTCCCTATATTTTAATTTTAACTATGCCAATGTCAACTTGGATAGGATTAGGCTTAACAATAGTGATGGGAATTGGTATAGCAGGTGTTGGCATGGGTGTTATGCATGATGCTTGTCATGGGGCTTATTCTAAAAAACATTGGATAAACCAAACATTATCCGGAACACTCTATTTATTAGGAAGTAATGTGTTAAATTGGAAAATACAGCATAATGTATTACATCACACCTACACTAACATTTCCGGATTAGATGAGGATATTAATACAAAAGGGCCTATTCGTTTGGCGGAACAAACACCTTTAAAATGGTACCATCGTTATCAGTTTATATATGCATTTATGTTTTATGGATTAATGACGATAGTAATGCTTGCTAATGATTTTACTCGTTTGTTTGAATATAGTAAAGCGGGATTAGTAAAAATCCAAAATAAAAAAATAACCAATGAATACATAAAAATGGCTTGTCGTAAAATGATTTATTTGTGCATCGTTATAGGATTACCAATATGGCTAACCGATTTTAATTGGTACCAAATTGGAATAGGATTTTTTGTCATGCATTGGATAGCCAGTATCATTTTAAGTTTTGTATTCCAAATGGCCCATGTTGTAGAAGGTGCAGAGCAACCGACATTAGAAGAAGAATTAAATACAGATTGGCATATCCATCAATTAAAAACCACATCTGACTTTGCGCGAAACAGTAAATTATTAAGTTGGTATGTTGGCGGATTAAATTTTCAAATAGAACATCACTTGTTTCCAAACATTTGTCACATTCATTACCCTAAATTAGCCCCTATTGTTGAGAAAACCGCGCTAGAATTTGGTATTCCTTATAACTTGAAACCCAGTTTTGGAAGTGCCCTTATATCACATATTAAACGACTAAAACAACTAGGAAGACCATTATGACAACAAATATATTAAAAAAACAAACGGTGAGGGTAACAAAGAAATTCACCTTTGATATGGCTCATGCCTTATATGGTTATGATGGCCCTTGCAAAAATATTCATGGCCACACCTATAAATTAAGTGTAACCTTAAGAGGCAAGATTTATCAAGAAGAACTTCATCCAAAAACAGGGATGGTCATCGATTTTACGGATTTCAAAAAAATAGTTCGGAAACAAGTCATTGATGTTTTTGATCATTCGTTGGTGCTAAATAGTAATTCTCCCCATAAAACGATAGAGGGCCTTGATGAACACTTTGAAAAATTAAATTATGTGCCTTATCAACCTAGTTGCGAAAATTTACTGATTGATTTCATTAACCGTATTCTTCCCGAGCTACCAAATAACATTTCAATGAACAACATGAAATTAGAAGAAACACCTACCTCCTTTGCAGAATGGTTTGCCGAGGATAATATGTAATAAAAAAGTATAACTATTTTAAAATCAGTTCATACGTGTCATCTTTGTGTATTTTTGATTCCACCATTTTTATTCCTATTTTCGTTTGATTAACATAATGATATTCGAATAAAGCCTACTTAACACTAATTTTTAATTATGAATTTTGGTTCAATGATTAAAAATTAATTCCATTCATTTTGTTAATTCGAAAATCAACTAAAACGATAAAGAATTAAAATGAAGGATTTTTTTAAATATAGACTGCTGTTTTTTTGCTTATTTTTTATCGCCTCGTTATTTAAGCTTGAAGCACAATGTAACCTGATTTGTAATTCTGATTTTGAAGATTATAATATTGGAAGTGGGGTATTGCTAATTGATCAAAGTCTAGTTCCTTGTTGGAAAACCACGGATTCTGAGCAAGAAATAGAAATCTGGTACGTTGGTGCAAACTCTGTTCCTCCATTTTCAGGAAAACAGTATATTGAACTAAATGCAAATTCGGCCGCCACACTTTACCAAGACTTTATGGCTACACCCGGAACATCTTTAAGTATTTCATTTGCTCACCTCGGACGCGCAGGTACAGATGTATTAAAAGTTGAAATTGGTCCTGTTGGTGGCCCTTACACATCATTAGGTAATTTTTCTGACGGAAATACGGCTTGGGGTTACTATACAGTTGGTACCATTCTTCCTGCAGGCTCTAATTACAGGTTGCAATTTACTGCGATCTCTTCGAGTGGCCCTGACAATTCATATGGAAATTTCTTGGATGCCATTTCTATAACTGGCCCAAACTCTTCCACATTTTCTTTGAGTTCTCTATCATCGTGTAATACCTATTCTACTGGTAGTGCACAAGTTACATACACCACTGCAAATACGCCCGTTTCATATACATGGTCTCCTTACGGTGGCAATGGAGCAACAGCCAATAACTTAAGTACCGGAAATTATTCGGTCAAGATTTTAGAATCTAATGGATGCATGTACACCAAAACTGTCAATATCGGTTCAAAGCCTAACCCAATAGTTACTGTTTCAAATGCTACTATTTGTGCCGGAAACTCAAAACTTTTGTCTGCCAACGGTGCCAGTACGTATGTTTGGAGTACAAGTGAAAATACCGCATCTATAACCGTAAATCCGGCTGCTACCACTATATATTCGGTAACCGGTACAACGAATGGCTGTATTCAAACAAAAACGTTAACCGTTTCGGTAACACCTAACCCCACATTAACAGTCAATAGCCCAACTGTATGCTCGGGTAATTCAACGACACTAACCGTAAGTGGTGCCACAACATATACTTGGAATACAGGGGCAACGTCCACGTCAATTACCTTCACTCCAACTTCATCATTAGTTTATACCGTAACGGGTACCAAAAATGGATGCAAAAACACAAAAACAGTTGATGTATCGTTTGTCAATTCTCCTACACTCGCCGTTTCTAACCAAACGATTTGTAGAGGAAGCTCGGCTTACCTAGAAACATCGGGTGCAAATTCCTATAGCTGGAATCCGGGCGGCGCCATCACCTCGTCTATTGTAGTCACTCCTTCTGTTACTACCATATATACTGTAACCGGAAACAGTAATAATTGCTTAGCAAAAAAAACAGTAACGGTTACAGTTGGGATTATTCCTTCTATATCAGTGAGCGTAACAGGAACATTGAGTTGCTCAACCACAACAGTTACATTAAAATCTTCTGTTCCCAACTTAAGTTACACATGGAGTCCGCCAAGCACAGGAAGTGTTGTAAATCCAAATAATCAAAATACAACAGCTTCAGGACACGGAACTTATACACTTACGGCAACAACGCCTACAAGTGGATGCATTTACACAACGACACTTGCTGTAAAAGCTAATACGGTTATTCCTACTACAATCATTTCAGTCAGTAATACCCTAACTTGCTCCGCCAAAACGGCTTCATTAACCTCAACGCTGGCCGGAATGAATTATACTTGGTCTGCCCCAGCCTCGTTTAGTGTAACAAATAACAGTGTACAAAATACGATTGCAAATGGGCCAGGAGTTTATACATTAACGGTAAAAAATCCTACAACGAATTGTTATTACTCAACAACCGCTTCGGTTGAACAATATACTGTAACTCCATTGGTTAACGTAACTAACCATACAATCACCTGCATCACACCTACTGTATCGCTCACAGGAACGGTTACCCCCGTAAACTCTAACATAAAATGGACCGGATTAAACATTTGCGGTTCAAATACCATCATTCCCACCTATGCTTGTTCTGCGGGAATCTATAGCTTAACAGCCACTGAACCTATGAGTGGGTGTTCAGCTACCTCAACCCTTCAAGTTTTTTCAAATAAAGTAGCCCCTGTTATTTCAGTTAATCAATTTACTAACGCTATTACTTGCACCAACACCTTGGTTGCTGTGAGTGCCACCTCCTCATTAACGTCGTTAACCTATACATGGTCGGGAGTAGGAATTTTATCGGGAGTCAATTCTCCTACGGTTACTGTTTCACAAGGTGGTCTTTATACATATTCTGTTACTAATAGTGACAATGGTTGTGCTAGTTCAGCGACAGTTGCCGTCACGCAAAATACAGCCACACCTTTTACAAACATTGTTGTAAGTGGCACATTGTCTTGTTCTTCCTCAACGGTTAGTTTAACAGCATCTAATCCAAATCTCACTTATACATGGACTCCTCCTCCTTCTGCTACTGTATCGCCAACAAATACTCAAATAATCAACGTTTATTCAGGTGGCATTTATTCACTAACTGTTACAAGTCCTACCAACGGCTGTATATATACAACCACAGCATCAGTTACTCAATATACCACGGTGCCAACATCGAGTATTTCGGTTTCGGGGACATTAACGTGTTTAAGTAATTCTGTCAACCTAACTTCTCCATTATCCGGAATGAGTTATACATGGACTGCTCCATCTACCGGTAATGTATCGAATCCAAACAGTCAAAACACATCCGTTCAGGGAGCGGGTATTTATACTTTAACCGTAAAACACCCTATTTCTTTTTGTTTATTCTCGGCGCAAGCAGAAGTTTTAGAAATTGTAAAAACACCTACTATCCTAACAGGCATAAATCCAACTATCACTTGTTTATCTCCTAGCGTATCATTAACAAGCTCTGTTAGCCCAACGGATGCACTCGTTAACTGGAAAGGAATAAATGTATGTGGCACTTCAACCGACGTATCAACTTATGCCTGTGCAGCAGGAATTTATACCGTAACAGCAACCGATGTTGAGAGCAATTGTGTAACCACTAAAACACTTCAAGTGTTTTCAAATGAATTAGCCCCTGTTATTTCAGTTAATCAATATTCTAACGCGATAACTTGCACCAACACCTTGGTTGCTGTGAGTGCCACCTCCTCATTAACGTCATTAACCTATACATGGTCTGGAGTAGGTATTTTATCAGGGGCCAATTCTCCTACGGTTACTGTTTCACAAGGTGGTCTTTATACTTATTCTGTTACTAATAATGACAATGGTTGTGCTAATTCAGCGACGGTTGCCGTCACGCAAAATACAGCCACACCGTTTACAAACATTGTTGTAAAGGGCATCTTGTCTTGTTCTTCCTCTACGGTTAGTTTAACGGCATTTAATCCAAATCTCACATACACCTGGACTCCTCCTAGTTCGGTCACTTTATCGCAAACAAATACCCAAACAATTAGCGTTAATTCAGGTGGCATTTATTCACTAACTGTTACAAGTCCAACCAATGGTTGTATATATACAACCACAGCATCGGTTACTCAATATACCACGGTGCCAACATCGAGTATTTCGATTTCGGGGACATTAACCTGTTTAAGCAATTCCGTCAATCTAACTTCTTCATTATCGGGTATGAATTATACTTGGACTGCCCCATCCACCGGCAATGTATTGAATCCAAACAGTCAAAACACATCCGTTCAAGGAGCGGGTATTTATACTTTAACCGTAAAACACCCTATTTCTTTTTGTTTATTTTCAACGCAGGCAGAAGTTTTAGAAAATGTAAAAACACCTACCATCGTAACAGGCATAAATCCAACAATCACTTGTTTATCTCCTAGCGTATCGTTAACAAGTTCAATTAGCCCAACAGATGCCATCATCAACTGGAAAGGGATAAATGTGTGTGGCACTTCAACCAACGTATCAACTTATGCCTGTTCAGCAGGAATTTATACCTTAACAGCAACCGATGCTGAGAGCAATTGTGTAAGTACCAAAACACTTCAAGTGTTTTCTAATAAAATTGCCCCTGTTATTTCAGTTAATCAATATTCGAACACATTAACGTGCACACACACCGTCATTGTGACGTCGCTCACATCAACGCTCACAACCCTCACTTATACGTGGTCGGGCATTGGAATAACGTCTGGTATTCACACACCAACCGTTACCATTATTCAAGGCGGAACCTACAACTATTCGGTAACAGATACTGATAATGGCTGTATCACATCAGGTTCATTAGCCATTCAACAAAACACGGCTACTCCAGTTACCATAGCATCTGTTAATGGTACCCTAACCTGTTCAACTTCAACCGTAAACTTATTATCAACAGTTCCAAATTTAAGCTATACATGGTCAGCTCCACCAACTGCCAGCCTAACCAATACCGGGACTCAAAATACCATTGGGAATACCGCCGGTATTTATACCTTAACTGTTAAAAATCCTACAACGGCTTGTTTTTATGTTACCACAACCGAAGTTTTTGAAAACATCATTACCCCTACCATCAGCGCTTTATCGCATCAAACTATAACATGTTCTTCTCCAAGTGTCACACTCACAGGATCTGTTTCTCCAAGCAATTCTATCATTAAATGGTATGGACCAACAATATGTGGAACAAATACCACTACTAGTACTTTTGGTTGCTCACCGGGCATCTATAGTTTAACGGCTACTCATCCTATTAATAGCTGTGCAAGCTCTGCTACTCTTGAAGTTTTCTCAAATAAAGAATCTATTACGGTAACCGTAAATCCACCAACTCATTCGCTTACGTGCACTCATACCTTAGTAACCGTTAGTATTAAATCCATAACACCATCGTATACTTATACTTGGTCTGGACCAGGTATATTAGGTGGCACAAACTCTCCAACAGTATCTGTCAACGAAAGTGGAACCTATTCATACTCCGTTACAGACACTAACAATGGGTGTGGTGGAACCGGAACTGTGTCTGTAGCACAAAATACGGTCATTCCTACTACCACCATTTCAGTAAATGGTACTTTAACGTGTGTTACCTCATCTATATCACTCACCTCATCGTTGGCTAATACCAGTTACACTTGGTCTGCCCCATCCACATCTATCAGCATTACTAATGAAAATTTACAGGATATCATTATCTCTCATCCAGGCACTTATTCCTTAGTCGTTGAAGACATAACGAATGGATGCCACTTTGCAACCACGGCTAATGTTTTACAAGATACTATCACACCTATTACTAACATCATTTCAAGCGGAACAATCACTTGCGCTAATCCTACGGTTACCCTAAATTCCAATTTAGCTGGTATGAGTTACACATGGACTTCAGAGTCGGATATGAATGTATCAAACTCTCAAAATACAATAGTTAATCAATCAGGAACTTACACATTAACCGTGTTAAATACTTTAAATGGATGCACTTATAAAGCGTTTGTTGATGCGATAGAAAACAAACACAGGCCTGACTCTTCATTCTCAGCTAACCCGACATCTGGAATAGTACCTTTGGATGTTAATTTTACACCATTGAATCCGACATCTAATAACGATTACTCATGGAACTTTGGCGATAATTACCAAAACACTTCCTCAAGTCAAAACCCAAGTCATGTCTATAATGATTTAAAAACATATATAGTCACCCTCGATGTAACAGACAAAACCTCCTTATGCCAAACTACCAATACATTGGCTATCACTGTTTATGAACAACCAAGTATCATTGTACCTAATGTATTTACTGCCAATGACGATGGCGCAAATGATATTTATAAGATTATCACGAAAGGTATCGTTGAGCTAAACATGGATATTTATAACCGATGGGGAACCAAAATTTTTAGTTTTACTGGCGTAAATGATTATTGGGACGGCGCGGAAAGCCCGGCGGGAACTTACTTTTATATTCTGAGTGCAATAGGAATAGACGACAAAACCTATCAGCAGCAAGGATTTATTACCTTATTTAAATGAGAGATGTACAAAAAATTAAGCATTTGATGCCTTCTACGTTTTTTTTACCTTTATAGCATGGAACCTATCATTGAGCTCAGCGATATAAAAAAAGAATATAAAATTGGTACAGAAGAAATACACGCCTTAAATGGCGTCTCGCTCAACATTTACCAAAACGAATACGTCGCACTAATGGGGCCTAGTGGTAGTGGAAAATCTACGCTCATGAATATGTTGGGCTGTCTCGATTCTCCAACTTCAGGAGAATATATACTCAATAAACTAGCTGTTGCCAAAATGAGCGATAATGAATTGGCTGAAGTTAGAAACAAGCAAATTGGCTTTGTATTCCAAACCTTTAACCTATTACCACGCTCAACCACACTCGAAAACGTCATGTTACCTCTGGTATATGCCGGTATCGAAAAAAGTAAACGTGAAGAGATGGCCACTAATGTATTAAAACAAGTAGGTTTAGAAAATCGTATGCTTCACAAACCTAATGAATTATCGGGCGGACAGCGTCAACGGGTAGCTATTGCCAGAGCTTTAGTAAACAATCCGGCCATCATATTAGCCGATGAACCTACCGGAAACCTAGACAGTAAAACATCCATTGAAATTATGGGTTTGCTCGAAGATATTCACAAAAACGGCAATACCATTATTTTAGTAACTCACGAAGAGGATATTGCCATGCATGCGCACCGTATTGTTCGTTTAAAAGATGGAAAAATTGAATCGGATAATGCCAATACTACAATTACGACCTTTAAGTCAAGAATGGAAAATTATCATTCCTAGCCTTGAGTTGAGCCGTCATTTTCCTTTAATACGTTTTATAATTTCATCTAATTGGTTCATATCCTTGCACCTTACTTCCCGTGCCTTTGAACCTTCAAATGGGCCAATGATTTCAGCAGCTTCTAATTGATCGACAATACGGCCTGCCCTATTATACCCTAATTTTAATTTACGCTGCAAAAAAGAAGCGGAACCTTGTTGAAACTGAACCACCAATTTAGCAGCTTCCTCAAACATCTTATCGCGCTCACTCAAATCAACCTCTTCCTTCAATCCTTCTCCATCTTCACCCACATATTCAGGCAACAAGAAAGCAGAAGGATAAGCCCTTTGCGAACCAATAAACTCGGTTATTTTTTCTGCTTCTGGTGTATCTACAAAAGCACATTGAATACGAATCAAATCATTTCCAGTACTTAATAACATATCACCCCTACCTATCAATTGTTCGGCACCTCCGGCGTCTAAAATTGTTCGTGAATCTATTTTACTCGTCACCCTAAAGGCAATTCGGGCCGGGAAATTGGCTTTAATTGTTCCGGTAATAATATTAACCGATGGACGTTGGGTAGCAATAATTAAATGGATACCTACTGCACGAGCCAACTGAGCTAAACGCGCAATAGGGGTTTCAACTTCCTTACCGGCAGTCATAATCAAATCAGCAAATTCATCTACTACCAGCACAATATATGGCAAATATTTATGCCCTTCATTTGGGTTCAATTTGCGATTGATAAATTTGGCATTGTACTCCTTAATATTTCTTACCTGAGCATCTTGCAATAAGGCGTAACGATTATCCATCTCTATACACAACGAATTGAGTGTATGAATGACTCGTGTATTATCTGTAATAATGGCTTCCTCAGAATTTGGTAATTTGGCTAAGAAATGACGTTCTATTTTATTGAACAAAGTTAACTCAACCTTTTTAGGATCAACCAATACAAATTTGATTTGTGCCGGATGTTTTTTATAGAGCAAAGAAACCAAAATCGCATTCAAACCAACCGATTTCCCCTGACCTGTGGCTCCTGCCATCAATAAATGCGGCATTTTAGCCAAATCAGCAATGAAAATTTCATTATTAATTGTTTTACCTAAAGCAATTGGTAAATCATGTGTTGTATTTTGAAATTTGTCAGAAGCTATGATATTTCTCATCGGAACCATTTCTGGTGTTTGATTAGGCACCTCAATACCTATAGTTCCCCTTCCCGGAATTGGAGCAATGATACGAATACCCAATGCCGCCAAACTCAATGCAATGTCATCTTCCAAATTCTTGATTTTTGAAATCCGAACCCCTGCTGCCGGCACAATTTCATATAAAGTAACCGTTGGACCAACTGTGGCAGATATACGATCGATTTCAATACCATAATTTTTTAAAGTATTTACAATCCTATCTTTGTTAGCCACCAATTCTTCATTATTAACCTTGCCATTACCTGTTCCATAATCAATTAATAATTCCGGACTAGGGAATTGATATTGACCTAAATCTAATGTTGGATCGTATTGACCAAATTCTTCTACCAACTGAGCAGCTTTTACCTCTTCATCTAAGGTAATGGTATTGACAACAGGCGCTTCTTTCACAAATTCCGGTTCCTTTACAATTTCATCAGCACTAGGATTATTAATTTCAAATTCTAATGATTTTTTTTCTGGCTGAGTGGGGTTTTCATTCAAGTCCAAAGGAATATTTTCGGTTGACTCATTCAAAATAGGGGCTACTTGTTCCGGTTGTTCTGTTTCAATAGCTGGCTCTGTTTCTGACGAAATAACTTTAAAATCCAATAATTGATCCTCCTCTTCCCTAGTCAAAATAGGTTCTTTTGTACTGGCATAAACCGTAGATGCACGTGCCGGGGATGGTACATTGTTTTCCTCTTCAGTATCTGCTAATTCATTTTCAATAATCGCCTCATTATCCATATTCGGAATAACGTCTTTTCTGATATTCAAATTTAAGTTGATACTCAACACCAAAAAAGCTAGAAAACTAAAAGCCAAAATAGCTAACGTGCCTATACTGCCAACATAATTTGATAGTTGTAAATTTAAGATATAACCATACCCACCACCCAAATAAAACAATTTATCATGAAAGAAAAAGGCAAAAACCATACTGGTCCAAACAATAAAAAACAACCATTTGGCAGTAAAAGAAGACGGCTTGGCAATTGGACGGTTTAAAGCTTTTTGTAATCCATAAATAATAATAACCGGAACCAAAATAAACGAAGAAACACCAAACGTTTTATATATCAAAAAATGAGAAACAAGCGCTCCAAATTTCCCTAACCAATTAAAAACCTTCGTGTCAACAGCAAATAATTCAGTTAATGAACCGAAAATTTTGTCTTGATCTTGTTTCCATGTAAAAATGTATGAAAGTAAGGCTATAAACAAAAAGCATCCAGTCATAAATAGCACTAACCCCACAATTTTCTGAGTTCGCTCATTTTGATATAAGGCTACTGCATTATTCCAACGTTCTAATAAGGATATTTTCTCATCATTAGTAGTTGCACTTTTTGGTTCATTTTTTTTATTGGAAGCAACTGTTTTAACAGTTTCAGTTTTCGCAGATTTTACTTTATTTTTTGAAACAACTGACACCGTCTCTTCAATATCATTTTTATCAATATTGTTAGATGAACGATCATCTTCGGTTGTTTTTTCTCTGAATTTGTTTTTTGTTGTTGCCATGGATAGTAATGCTTAAATATAAGAAGCACCCAGCCAAAGGACAGAAGAACCTGAAAATGTTTTAAACGTTTGTAAGTTAAGAAATAATCAAATTATTGAGCGTATGCCACAAGATCGGCATTCACAAAACCATCTTCTGTAATCGACTTGGTTGAAATTGTAATCGATTGATTAACAAGACTTTCATCAAATGGAAAAACGATTTTAACATAGTTTTCTGTAAATCCGTGCATCAAACCATTTTTATTTTCATGCTCAAACAAAACGGTAAATTGTTTATTTAGATTTTGCTCGTAAAAATGATGTATTTTTTTGGCGGATAGCATCCGAAGCTGTTTATTACGACGCTTACGTTCGGCATAATCAACGCTATCTTTTAAATGAATAGCCTCGGTATTAGCTCTTTCACTATAAGTGAAAACATGCAGATAAGATATATCTAAAACATTTAAAAATTCATATGTATCCATAAAATGTTGATGGGTTTCGCCCGGAAAACCAACAATCACATCCACACCAATACAACAATGGGGCATTAACTCCTTGATTTTAGCTACTCTATCAGCATACAATTCACGTTTATAACGTCGTTTCATGGATGCTAAAATTTCATTATTTCCACTTTGCAATGGTATATGAAAATGAGGCATGAATTTTTTGGAATTAGCTACAAATTCAATGACTTCATTTGTTAGTAAATTAGGTTCAATAGAGGAAATACGTATACGTTCAACACCTTCGACCTCATCCAATGCCTTAATTAAATCTAAAAAGGTATATTGTTTACGTTTTCTGGTTTGGGCATCAATTTCTATTCCGTAACCAAAATCTCCTAAATTAACTCCCGTAAGCACAATTTCTTTCACACCGCTGGCAACAATTTTTTCAGCATTCAATACAGCATTTTCAATGGTATCACTACGGCTCTTACCCCTTGCTAATGGTATGGTGCAAAACGTGCAACTGTAATCACATCCATCTTGTACTTTAAGAAAAGAACGGGTTCTATCGCCTATCGAAAAAGAGTCGACAAATGTTTGAACATCTGAAATATCACAATTATGAATCTCGGTTTGAGTATTTTTTCCTGAAAAATGAATATAATTAAGTAATTTAAATTTTTCGGAAGCTCCTAAAACCACATCCACCCCTTCAATGTTTGAAATCTCATCAGGTTTAAGTTGAGCATAACAACCAACAACGGCTATAAATGTATATGGGTTTTTGGAAAGAGCTGCTTTTACAATTTGTTTACATTCCTTATCTGCATTTTCTGTTACCGAACAAGTATTAATAACGCATACATCTGCTCCCTGTTCAAACGCAATTTTCTGAAAACCTTTTTCCAGCATTAAACGAGCAATGGTTGATGTTTCTGAAAAATTAAGTTTACAACCTAAGGTATGAAATGAAACGGTTTTTCCTACAAATGACATGAAACAAAGATACAATTTTTGGTATATAAGAGCCAGTTTAAAATTCATCTATTTTTTATTATCAGGACTTTTAACTAAACTCAATAATCAATTTCAACCCTCTATTTCGCTAGATTAGATTTTAGAACTTTTTTGGAAAAATGTCAATAAATGTAAAATATCACTACATTTATGGAACAAGATATTTCGTGAATTATGCAACGCATTTACATTGTTATTTACCTACTCATTTGCTTTTACTGTTCCCATGCCCAAAGCAGTTTCCCACCAGGAACTTATAGCAGTACCAACAAAAAGGCCATTAAATTTCTGGAAGAAAGCAAAAGAATGTTTATGGAACGAAAAGATAACGAAGCCGAGAAATTAATTAAAAAAGCCGTTCAAGAAGATCCGTCTTTTATCGAAGCTTATTCTGCCTACGCCGATTTTTTGATGGGTAAAAACAGAATCAAAGAAGCCATTCCTCTTTATGAAAAGGCCATTCAAATTAATCCAAAATTATATATTGATAACAATTTTTACCTTGGTGGCGCATTACTTCACGAAGCACAATATGAGAAAGCAATTCCTTGTTTTGAAACCATATTGCATTCAGAAAGAATGAGTCCAACACTCAAAGAGGAGGCTGAGCGTTATCTTAAAAATGCCCGTTTTGGCGCTGAAGCCATCAAAAATCCACAACCGTTTAAACCTATAAATGTTGGTCCAGGAATTAACACTAACGGTTACGAATATTTTCCGGCACTTACGGCCGACGGAAATACATTTTTATTTACGAGAAACGTAAGACAGGTAGAACAAGAAGAAGCTCCTAGACAAGAAGATTTTTATGTGAGTAAAAAAATTAATCAAGTATGGCAAACTGCCAACCCGGTCACATCAGTTAATACAGTTGGCAATGAAGGAGCCCCATCGCTTAGTGCCGATGGAGAAATTATGTTTTTTGCATCTTGCATGGAAATGACTGGAGATTATGGCTCCTCTGACCGAAAAGGCTATGGCAGTTGCGATATTTTTTATTCACAAAAAATAAATGGTAAATGGACTAGACCTAGAAATGCAGGACCAACCATCAACACAAAAAATTGGGAAACTCAACCAAGTTTTAGCAGTGACGGAAAAACGTTATATTTTATTAGAGGCGCTGTGGGACGAGATGGCATTAAAAATCCGGATATTTATTCGTCTACGATTGGGGCAGATGGCAAATTTACCGAACCCATAAGGTTATCAGATAACATCAATACTCCTCAAGGAGAGGAAAGTGTATTTATTCATCCAGATAACCAAACTTTATATTTTAGCAGTCAGGGTCACGCTGGAATGGGAGGATTAGATATTTTTGTTAGTAAAAAACAAGCCGATGGGAGTTGGGGACAGGCTGTAAACTTAGGTTATCCTATCAATACCTTCAACGATGAAAATAGCTTAGTAGTAGATGCAAACGGAAAACTAGCTTATTTTGCGAGCGAACGCGAAGGTGGTTTTGGAGGATTAGATATTTATCAATTTGAATTACCGGAAAATTTGCGTCCCGAAAAAATAACCTACGTAAAAGGCCTTACCTTTAATGCAAAAACTAAATCTCCGGTAGATGCCTCTATTGAATTAATTGATTTAGAAACACAACAATCAGTTACTAATGCCTATAGCAATCATTTAGGTGAGTTTTTAGTTACTTTAACATCTAATCACAATTATTTAGTCAATGTGAGTAAACCTGGTTTTTTGTTTTACAGTGATAATTTTTCTCTAAAAAATAAAGAAGCCGATTACAACAAACCATATCAACTACAAATTCCATTACAGCCAATTGATACGGGCTACACCATTGAACTAAAAAATATTTTTTTTGACATCAATAAGTGGGAATTAAAAGCTGAATCAAAAGCCGAAATGGAAAAAATTATTTCATTCCTCAAAATGAATCCTACATTAAATATTGAATTTGGAGGACACACAGATAATACCGGAGATAAAGGCATAAACAAAACACTTTCTACAAATCGGGCTAAAGCAGTTTACGATTATGTATTACAAAAAGGAGGAATTACGGCATCGAGAATTTCATATAAAGGATATGCCGATTCGAAACCTAAAGTTCCAAATGATTCACCCGAAAATAAAGCAATAAATAGGCGCACAGAACTTAAAATCATCAGTAAATAACTGCAATAACCATTTATACAAATATTATTAGCCCCTTCATTCTCTAAATGATTATAGGAAAAGACATAAAAAAGCAATATGGTTCACTAGAAGTACTAAAAGGTGTTGATTTGCATATTAACGAATCTGAAGTTGTATCTATAGTTGGTTCTTCGGGAGCTGGAAAAACAACCTTACTCACCATATTAGGGACATTAGATAGACCAAGTTCAGGCGAAATTTTATTTAATAATGTAAACATTACTTCATTAAATGAAAAAAAAATGGCAGCTTTTCGGAATGAACATATCGGATTCGTGTTTCAATTCCATCATTTATTACCCGAATTTACTGCCCTTGAAAATGTGAGTATACCTGCCTTTATTCATAAAATACCAAAAAAACAAGCAGAATCAAAGGCTACGGAATTATTAGACTTATTGGGACTGAAACACCGAATACATCATAAGCCTTCTGAATTATCTGGAGGAGAACAACAACGCGTAGCTGTTGCAAGAGCCTTAATTAATTCTCCGAAAGTAATATTTGCTGATGAACCAAGTGGTAACCTAGATAGTGAAAATGCTCACAATTTACATCAGTTATTTTTTACGTTAAGAGATGAACTAAAACAGACCATCGTTGTAGTAACACATAACGAAACCTTAGCCAATATGGCTAATAGAAAATTAACTATGAAAGACGGATTAATTCAAAACATCAGCCATTAGTTTAACAGATCACATATCTATTTCTGAACTCCGAGCAATTATTCATCGAAGAAAAGCCAGGAAACTATCGCGACTTAATAAATTGTTGTTATGGCTAAATTATGCCTGTATTGTTGCTTTGTTGGGAGCTACAGCCTCTAAATACATTTCACCCAATCACTTTTGGATACTGGCATTTTTAGGGCTTGGATTTCCTATTGTGCTTTTACTTAATATATTCTTTGTAATTTATTGGTTTGCTCAGTTTCGTATACAAGCTATTTTTTCCTTTTGCGCTATTTTATTAAGTGCCAAAACCTGTTTAGGTTTTATTCAGATAGACCTAACTAAAGATGCTATTTCGAATCATGACATTAAAATAATGAGTTATAATTCGATGTTATTTGACTTGTATAATTGGACAAAAAATAAAGAAAGCCGAAATATTATTTTAACTTCATTGGCCGAGGAAAACCCCGATATATTATGTTTACAGGAATTTTACACCTCTGAAGAAAAAGGGGATTTCAACAATATCGATACAGTAACAGGGCTACTTCATGCCAAACAACATCATGTAGAATATACCACCACATTAAGAAAAAAAGACCATTGGGGTATTGCAACCTTCACGAAATATCCTATTATTAAAAAAGGGAAAATCGAATTCAATACGAGTGCTAATAATATTTGTATTTACACAGATATCCTAATCAACAAAGATACGGTGCGGGTATACAATATGCATTTGCAATCCATCCGATTCAGTAAAGCAGATTATAAATTCATTGACCAAGTCAAAAATGACACTACCGACACGCAAGATGAAATGGAAAAAAGCAAAAATATACTGAGGCGATTAAAACGAGCTTTTGTGAAAAGAGCCATACAAGCAGATGCTATAGCGTCTCACATCCAGCAGTGTAAATACAAAATCATCGTATGTGGCGACTTTAATGATACGCCTGCCTCATATGTCTATCATACCGTAAGAGGTAAATTAAAAGATGCTTATATCGAGTCAGGGTCTGGATTTGAACAAACTTATGCAGGCAAATTTCCAAGATTCAGAATTGATTATATTTTACATAGTACAGAATTTAAAAGTAAAAACTACCACCATCTTTCAGAATCTCTAACTGATCATTACCCTATAATCAGTTATATTTGTTTTTAATCAAAAAACAACCAATTAAAACCAAATTTAAAAGCTCTGTCGTTTTGAAAGTATCCAGGAATTAGCGAATAATTAGTGCCGAAAAAACCTTGATTCAGATGGTCTATTTTTACAAAAAATCTCACCGGTTTAATACGAGCGTTTAAAAATAAATCTATAAAAGGATAATTACCAACCTTAGTATTAGTTTGCACATAATATTGGTTAGTAGCAGGCATATAAGCGTATCCATAAAAATCGCTAAAATAAGTAGCGCTAAAACCTAGTTGCAACTGAAGGGCTTTTTTAAACAAATTTCCTTGATAATATATACTACCATTCAAAACATGATTCGGAATACACACTAAAGACGGATAAGAAGATTGCTGATAGGTATAACTAGAATTCAACCCTAAATGACGAAATAGCAACACATCCTTTTGAATAAATCCTGAAAGATTTTGAACCGACAAATTTGTTTGCTGTGGCAAAGCCATTTCATTAAAATAAATAAAATTTTCAATATTTTGTGCTATAACTCCAATCTTAAACCGCTTATCCAACGTACCAAAACTCAATATAGATTGCGTTTTTTCGGTAGGTTTAAACATATTACTCCATGCATAATGATTGCTTGACCATGTATTAAAAATAAAATCTGGATGACGTTTTTGAATTTGGGCATTCAACTCCAACACATAAACAGAATTAAAAATAACCTTAGATGATGGACTCACATAACGGTGACTCGTTTCAATACTATAATCATTCTCATTTGTTCCTTTAAAAATATAATTCATCTTTATAAAACCATCGTAATTCTTCATGGAAACATAAGTACCAATGTCAATATGTTGATTCGTAAATACAGAATCCATATACTGATAAATTTGATTAGCCTCATGCTTATACCCTATTTTAAGCTTGGTATGAAGTGGATTAATTTTCATAGTATAATTCAATCCGTTAGAAATACTTCTCCAGTGAGATGAATCTAATGTAGAAACAGGATTTATATAAAATGACTTATAAAAATTTTCATTTCCACTATTAAAGTCGCTGTATTTCGTGTAATTCCCTGAATAGTGAAATTGATAGTCTATAAAATGTGAAAACATGGTAGAACTATCTTCACGCTGATTAAGTCTGAACCAAGGGTTGATATCAATATTTAATTTTCTAAGTTCTCTTTTCGCATTATTTAAATTAACCGGCAACAACATCTTATTGATAAAAGGATTATCAATCAATAAACTATCATCAGTTACACCACCATTTTCCTGATGTCTTACTTTATTATAAACAAAATAAGAGAAATAACCCATGCGATGACGAGGTGAGGCATAATTGGATGTTAAATAAAGATTATTCGTAAAGCTTTGTTGTTTATTATAAAAACCTAAACCACTATACCTATTAAAAGCTAATGTTACATTAAGTTTTTTTTTAGAAGTTCCAGAAAACAATAATTTAAAAAGCTGTTCCTGTCTACTACCTGCAATACCAGTTAAATTAGCATAAGGACCTTTTGTTTGCATATACATCAAATCATCCACACCAAACATATCGTTTTCATAGGGTGTATTCAACATATTAAAACCTATTGGTAAAGATTGGTAATTGATGAATAAAGGTGCAGAAGGCAAGCCAAGATGACCATTCGTATTTCGGTGATAATAATCTTGAACTCGAGTTATAGAAGAATCTATATTATAGGAAGCAAATGCCTTAAAATGATCTTTATCAGGATGATTTATTACACGTATAAAATTAGTATCAGTCGGGTATAAAACCTGACCGTAAGCTAGTTGAAAACACTGATATAAAAGATAAGGCAATAATTTGACATATATACTATAACATCTGCCTTTCATTAAACAACAATCTTAAAACTTATCGAAAAAATGTTCTTCGACATCAAAAGTTGATTTAATACCAACTTGTTTAAAATCTGTTTCAAGCCATTTAGTAGCCGTTTGGCGTCCACGTTCTTTCAAACTCAACAAGAAGTCCCAAGAGGTATTCATTTTACTGCTATAATTTAATTGACTCAAAGCGTCGTATCCGGAAATGGTATGAACAAAAATTTCACGATTAGATTTGTCATCTGTTTTCAAAATACCATTTCTTAGCAATTCATTACGGTAATGAATCAACTTCATTTCATTTATTAAACTACTGTTAAATGAAATTTCGTTTACTCTATCAGCTATATCTCGAGCAGTGGTAGGCACGGAATTAATATTGACCGAATTAATTTTAATTAAAACAATGTCGTGCAAATTGGTATTCGTTATTAATGGGAAAATAGGAGGATTTCCCATATAACCGCCGTCCCAATAATACTCCTCATCAATTTTTACAGCCTGAAATAAAAAAGGCAAACAGGCAGAGGCTAATACGGCATCCACTGTAATTTCTTTGTTACTAAATATTTTGGCCCTATTCGTTTTTACATTGGTGGCACAGATATATAATTTCTTTTTATTATATACTTGCAATTCCTTAAAATCTATCAAATCATTTAATATATCCCTCAATGGATTATAATTAAACGGATTAAAATTATAGGGAGACATATACTGGGTCATATTATTAAAAAGCATATAACCCGGAGAATTATCAATATCTCCATTACTGTATAACTTATCGAAACCACTTGGTTTAAAAAGACTGCCTGTATTTGCTACCTTGCGCCACAAAGCATCCATTAACTCTTTTGCTTTTTTAGGTCCGCCAATATGTAAACCATAAGCACACGTTACCGCATTAACTGCTCCTGCACTAGTTCCACACATAGCATCAGCTACAATATGGTCAACTTCCAACAACTTATCTAACACTCCCCAGGTAAAAGCACCATGTGCACCACCACCTTGAAGGGCAATACCTACTTTTTTTATTTTAGAATCGGTAATCATTCGATTTACAACTATTTTTAATTGTTAAGACAATTCATCAATGTAATAGTTTATCAAAAATAACGAAATTAACCGAGTAAAAAAACAAAATAGACGAGAGACGGCTATCAGTAGACAAACACATGGCCTTTAAAGTTAAAAAAATGAACAAATAAAATCGTAATTCGATATTATCATAAATTTTCTTTAACGAATTTGAGGACTTTATTATACAAGTGCGCTCGAGTAAACCCTCCATATATGCCGTGGTTTTTATTAGGGTATGCCATAAAATCAAAAGATTTATTACATTTAATGAGAGCATTTGCTAATTCCATCGAATTTTGAAAATGCACATTATCATCTCCGCTACCATGAATCAATAAAAAATTCCCTTTCATTTGTTTTACAAAATTAACCGGTGAATTATCTTCATAACCACTTTTATTATCCTGAGGTTTACGCAAAAATCGTTCAGTATAAATGTTGTCATAAAATTTCCAATTCGTTACCGGAGCAATAGCAATAGCTGACTTAAAATAATCAGCTCCTTTAGTAATTAATAAAGATGCCATATATCCACCAAAACTCCAACCTTGAAATCCTATACGATTTTTATCGACATAAGATAAACTACCCAAATACTTGGCCGCATCAATTTGATCTAATGTTTCTAATTTCCCTAATTGTAAATACGTACAATTTTTAAATTCTCGACCTCTTCCGTACGTGCCTCTACCATCTATGCAAGCGACCATGTAACCTTCTTGATTTAATAAAGAATGCCACCAGTAGTCGAAATTTTCCCAGGCATTGTTACATTCGTTAGAACCTGGCCCATTATACGCAAACATATAAACAGGATATTTTTTACTTGGATCAAAATTTTTCGGTTTCATCATCCAACCATTCAATTCTACACCTTCTGTATTTTTAAACACAAAAAATTCTTTGGTTGATAGCGTATAATCTTTCATTTTGTTCTTTAATGCCAAATTATCTTCTAACACTTTAATTAATTTCCCATCAGCACTATGTAATTCATATACCGGTGGAGTATTAGCATTCGAATAAACACTCACGTAATATTTAAGTCCCTTGCTAAAATCAGCAGAGGTTGTGCCTTCTGCTGATGACAATCGTTTTTTTGATGAGCCATCAAGTTTAACACTATAAATATCTCTATTCACTTGGCCTCTTTCAGTAGAAGTGTAAAAAAGAGTTTTAGTTTTTTCATCGTAACCATTAAAATCAATTACATCCCAAAAACCTTTTGTAATCTGATTAATCATTTTACCTGTGTTGTCATAGTAATATAAATGATTGTAATTATCCTTTTCACTACTCCAAATAAACCCTTTATTACCAGCCAAGAATAATAAATTATCCGTAATATCAATATACGTTTTCGACTCTTCTGTCAAAATAACGTTTGTGGAACCATCATCAGCATTCGCATACAATAATTCTAATTTATTTTGCAAGCGATTTAAGCGCTGTAAGGATAATAGATTGGCGTCAGCAGTCCATTGAATTCTTGGTATATAAATATCGGTTTCTTTTCCGATATCAAGCATGGTTGTTTTCGCTTTTTCCAAATCATAAATATGAACCGATAATATCGAATTATCTTCTCCGGCTTTAGGGTATTTAAAAGTGATTTTATCAGGATATAAATGATTATTGTATGCATCAAAGGTGTATTCCTTAACTTTTGATTCATCAAAACGCACAAAAGCAAGCTTAGTTCCGTTTGCATTCCATTCAAAATAATTGGCTTTACTAAATTCTTCTTCATAAACCCAATCGGCCCAACCATTTTTTATTTCATTTTTTTTACCATCTGTAGTTACTTGAACCTCCATACCATTATTCAGGTCCTTAACAAACAAATTATTATCTCTAACAAAAGCAATTTTATTTCCAGTAGGCGAAAAAGTGGCAAACATCTGTTTACCCTTATCCGATAACTCTATGGTTTTAGATGTTTTAATGTCATAAACATAATTTTTTTCAAGACTAGAGCGGCGATAGATATTTTCGGGTTCTGTTGAAAAAAGCAATTTGGTTTCATCGGGACTAAATGAATAGGAGGTAATATCGATATACTTGTCTCCAACTTTTACATCAGCACCTTTTACTAAAACCGTGATTTTTTTACCTGATTTTAATTCATACTTAACAATATTTTTAAAGCTACCATCTTCTTCAAAATCTGTATAATGTAATCCATCTTTCATGGCATTAAAACCACTTACCGTTGCGGGTCTAAATGCATAGTTCGTCCAAATATCCTCAATCGTTATTGTTTTTTGAGCTTGACTACTAACGTATAGACATGAACAAGCTATAATAAATATGAAAAAAGATTTCATAAAAAATGTGTTTGTAATTAGGCAATGAAGATAATCATTACCTTTTATCTAAAATGACAATTTTATTCACGATTTTAGATGTTTGAACAGTAGGATATTGCCTTTATTTTTGTTAGATTAGCGTAATCCAAATATCACTTTATGCAAACTTTCAAAGCCATTATTATAGACGATGAAGAAAACAGTCGTAGTAACACAAAAAGTATGTTAGCCAATTACTGCCCAGAGATAGAAGTTATTGGAGATGCAAGCAGCGGAATGGAAGGAAAAAAAATGATTCAGGAACTTAAACCTGAAGTCGTTTTTTGTGATATTAATATGCCTGGAATGACAGGTTTGGAAATGATAGATGGTTTGGTTCATAGAGATTTTTGTTTGATATTTTTAACGGCTTATAGTGAGTTTGGGATCAATGCCGTGAAAGCCGGCGCTATTGATTATCTATTAAAACCATTATTATTGAGTGAATTACAAGGCGCTGTAAAAAAAGTAGTCACCCACTATGAGCAAAAAGGAATGAATACTCATGCTGGCTCATATGATAAAAACTTAGTATTAATTAATCACAGTAAAGGGTTCACGCTAATAGACTACAAAGACATTATTTGGTTAGAAGCTTCAGATAATTACACCAATATTTTTTTGAATAACACAAAGAAAATTGTTGCTTCAAAAACATTAAAAGAATTTGAAGCCATATTACCAACCCATATTTTCTTCCGCATACACCGCTCATCGCTTATAAATGTTGATTTTATCAAAGAATATTCTAATGCCGAAGGTGGAACAATCATCATGTCTGATGGCACGAATATTCAGGTCTCAAAAGCACGCTCTCAAGAATTTTCTGAATTTCTGAAAACAAAAGCGGTTACTCCGAAATAATCTGATTCTTAAATAGATTGATAGTGGTAATCTTAGTCGGAAGACAAATAAACCATTAGATATTTTCCGAAAATAAAAATTGCGCAAATAATAGCAATTACAGAAGAAAACAATACAGCCCCTGCTGCCAAATCTTTTATTTTTCCTGCAACGGGATGATGGTTTGGCTCTATAAAATCAACTAACAATTCGATGGCTGTATTTATAATTTCAAAAGAGATAACAAGACCAATCAACATAAAAATCAAGCACCATTCTACAGATGTAATTTCTATGAAGACACCACAACAAACTACCAAGGTGGCACAAGCAACATGAAATTTCATATTACGTTGTTTCAAACTTAACTTGATGCCATTTATGGCATAAATAAATGATTTAAAAAACGATCTCATCATAATTAAACTTAAAGATAGATATTCTCACTAATTAATGGAAGGAGAAGGCATAAATACTCGTGCTGATGCGCATGAAGGGTTCATGCATAAACTTTATAATCAAAATAGAAAAAGATCTGATTTTAATGCTATTTTTATACTATGGCAAGAATATTAGCAATAGACTATGGAAGCAAACGTGTTGGACTAGCTGTTACTGACCCTCTGCAAATTATTGCATCTGGTCTGACAACTGTTCACAGTAAAGATTTGATTTCATACTTAGAAAATTATCTAAAAAAAGAAAGTGTAGAATGTATTGTTGTTGGTGAACCAAAAACTCTTCAAAACGAAGCTTCAGATAGTGCTAGATATATAGAACCTTTTGTAACTCATTTAACCCGAAAATTTCCTCACATAAAAATTGCCCGCTTTGACGAACGTTTTACTACAAGTATGGCGCACCAAACCATGTTAATGGGAGGACTCAACAAAAAGGCTAGAGCCAACAAGGATACTGTTGACATGATAAGTGCCACAATTATCCTTCAGGATTATCTAACATTCATTGGCAAATAATCAACCAAAAACGCAGAAAAATTTAATTAGTCCGCTAATAAAGCTCTTGAAATAACTATACGTTGTACTTCGCTAGTACCTTCGTAAATTTGTGTAATTTTTGCATCGCGCATCAAACGCTCAACATGATATTCCTTCACGTAACCATAACCGCCATGAATTTGAACGGCTTCGGTAGTAACCCACATCGCCGTTTCTGAAGCATACACTTTAGCCTGAGCACTTTCTTTATCACAATTCAAACCTCTGTCTTTTAACCAAGCGGCTCTGTAAATCAACAATCTAGCTACCTCAATTCGGGTCACCATATCAGCTAACTTAAACTGAATGGCCTGATGTTGCGAAATGTATTTTCCAAATGCTTTTCTTTCTTTTGAATAAGCCAATGCTAATTCGTAAGCCCCTTGAGCAATACCCAAAGCCTGAGACGCTATACCTATACGACCGCCACCTAGAGTTTTCATAGCAAACTTAAATCCAAATCCTTCCTCTCCTATTCTATTTTCTTTTGGCACTTTTACGTCTGTAAACATCAGTGAATGGGTATCACTTCCTCTGATTCCCATTTTATTTTCTTTAGGACCTATTTCAAAGCCCGGCATACCACGCTCAACGATTAAACAGTTAATTCCTTTATGACCAGCTTCTACATTCGTTTGAGCCATAACCAAATAAACAGATGCTGATGAACCATTCGTAATCCAGTTTTTTGTACCATTCAGTAAATAATAATCTCCTTTATCAATAGCTGTGGTTCTTTGAGAAGTAGCATCACTTCCTGCTTCGGGCTCAGATAAACAAAAAGCCCCAATTATTTCTCCCTTCGCCAAAGGAACTAAATATTTTTGTTTTTGCTCCTCTGTTCCAAAATGCTCTAAACCCCAACAAACCAATGAATTGTTCACACTCATTACCACGCTACAAGAAGCATCAATTTTAGAGATTTCTTCAACAGCCAACACATAGGAAATAGCATCCATACCGCCACCTCCATATTTTGGATCAACCATCATGCCCATAAAACCCAACTCACCTAATTTTTTCACTTGCTCAGCCGGAAATAACTGTTTTTCATCTCGTTCGATAACTCCCGGTTTACATTCATTCTGTGCGAAGTCCCTTGCGGCTGACTGAATCATCAATTGCTCTTCTGTTAGTTGAAATTGCATGGTATGTGTTTTTATATGTAAGTATTGCAAAAATACGAGATTTACAAAACGAATGGTATGATATGCCTATTTTTTTTAAAATTTAAGCATTTCTTATCACCAATCAAATTAATTATGAAAAGCGATGTGAAATAAAAAAGCCCTTTACAAACGAAAGGGCTTTTACAATCCATATTAAAACTGCTGATTATTTTTTAGCAGTAGCTTTAGGAGCTGCAGCTTTAGTAGCAGTAGCACCTTTGTTAACGCTAGTTGATAAATCAGTTCCAGCTTTAAATTTAACTACTTTTTTAGCAGCTATTTTAATTTCTTTTCCTGTTTGAGGATTACGACCAGTACGAGCAGCACGTTTAGTTACTGAAAAAGAACCAAAACCTACTAATGAAATTCTGTCGCCTTTTTTCAATGCTTTTCCAACTGCTTCGATAGTTGAATCTAATGCACGACCTGCATCAGCTTTAGTTAATTTTGCACCATTTGCAATTGCTTCAATTAATTCTGCTTTGTTCATTTTTTGAGTGTTTAAGAGTTTAACAATTTTCGTGTTTATAAATACAAATGTATGCTCATATCCTTATTTGTCAAGTGTTTCAAAGACAAAACCCTTTCTTTTGTTAATAAATAGGCGCTTTGTTAATAAATACATTCGAAACACCCATATAATAGGCTCTTTCAAGTAAATGAATTAATCAGAAACTATATATAATTCAGATTATAGGCATTAAATTATGGGTAAAGATTTATGAATAGAAACGAAAATTTGCTTCAATATTAAAACCTCTTAAAAATTCTTCTGTTGACATCCGTTTTTTTCCTGCCATTTGTAATTCCTTGATATGAATAAATCCATTGAGACAAGCCACTTTTAAAAACGATTTACCATCGGTTTTAACATCTCCCGAGTGATGCTCATGAATAGTTTCTTCGGTTTCAGATCTAAAAATTTTCAATCCCATAAGTTGACCATGTTTATCTTTAAATTCTGTGTAGGCAGTTGGATAAGGTGATAAACCACGAACTAAATTATGAATTTTTAATACATCATTAGTCCAATTTATTTTGCATGTTTCCTTAAATAATTTAGGAGCGTGAATGGAGAGTGCATCATCCTGCGGCTTTAATTCATAGTCACCACTTTCAATTGCCTTCACCGTTTTTAAAATTAAGTTGGCTCCTATTTCCATTAAAGCATCGTGTAATTCTCCTGCTGTAGTTGCTGGGGCAATGGGAGTTTTTTGTTGAAACAACATATTTCCGGTATCAATTTCATGTTTCAATTTAAAAGTAGTTACACCACTTTCTAGTTCTCCATTAATCACTGCCCAATTAATAGGCGCAGCTCCCCTATATTTGGGTAATAAAGATCCGTGTAAATTAAATGTTCCTAATGGAGGCATATTCCAAACTACCTCTGGCAACATTCTAAATGCAACCACAATCTGAAGATCGGCTTGTAATGTTTTTAATTCATTTATAAAAGATTCTTCCTTTAATTTTTCGGGTTGCAATACTTTTAATCCTTTTTCTAAAGCATATTTTTTTACAGCCGATTGTTGTAATTGCTGACCACGACCTGCCGGTTTATCGGGTACGGTAACTACCGCTACAACCTCGTAATTGTTTTGAACTAAAATATCCAAACTTGCAACTGCAAATTCGGGCGTTCCCATAAATACAATTTTCATGCTACTTATTTAATAGATGTTATCAATATTGGTCTGATTGAAGATAATCAGTGATTATAAATTACCGCTAAAAGTACATAGAAAGATGATAAGAAGAACATACCTCTTCTTTTTTTATAGCACCTCAAACGACTTCTAATATTGCCTCCATTGAACTGTTTAAATGTTAAATTTGTGATAGTTAGCCATGAAACACTTTATTTCAAAATATGTCTTTATTATTTTAGGGCCACTTGCTGCCGGCTTGATTTGGTTATTTACAGATTTAGATTCGACAAATCCGCGAGTAACGCTTATGGCAGGTTTAGCTATTTGGATGAGTGTGTGGTGGTTTACCGAAGCCGTGCATTTAGCAGTTACAGCACTTATCCCTTTTTTGCTAATGCCAATATTAGGAATAGCCGACACTAAATCAGTAGCCCAACAATATACCGACAGTATCATCTTTTTATTTATTGGTGGGTTTATGTTGGCATTTGCCATCGAAAAATGGCATCTACACAAACGCATAGCTATTAGAATACTATCGGTGGTTGGCACTAAACCGCATCATATTTTATTAGGAGTTATGTTATCGGCCTACATCATTAGCAATTGGATTTCGAATACTGCTACTACCATGATGTTATTTGGTGCTGTTATGGCTTTAATCAATGAAACGGATGAATTTATTCTTGGAGAAAAAAGTAAAGGACGATTTGCCGCCGCCATTCTTCTCGGTCTTGCCTTTGCAGCAACCATTGGCGGAATGGCCACTCCGGTGGGAACGCCCCCTAATATGTACTTTTTTAAGGCTTACAAAGAAGCTTTCCCCAACTTAAATGATTTAAACTTTCTTAAATGGGCTTCAATTGGTTTTCCTTTATCTGGTTTATTTTTATTTTCTACGTTTTTGGTACTGCGTTTTTATTACTTACAAAAAAAAGTAACTATTACCCAATTAGACAAACATCATTTCAAGAATACCTATACCCGTTTAGGGAAATGGACTTATGAAGAAAAATGGATAGCGTTGATTTTTATAAGTTGCATGTTACTTTGGTTTACCCGATCAGACATCGTGTTTGAATCGTTTACCTTTAAAGGATGGAACCACCTATTCGCCAATCCTAAATTAGTCGATGATGCCTCTGTTGCTATTTTAGCGGCTCTTCTATTATTTCTCATACCAAGTAAACAACATCAAGGCGAAGCTTTATTAGAATGGGATGATGCAAAAAAAATACGTTACGATATTATCCTCATGTTTGGAAGTGGCTTTGCCTTGGCTTATGGGTTTGATGTTTCTGGTTTAAGTGATTGGCTGGCTCAATGCTTAAAATCATTAAAAGGCATACACATCATTTTTATAATTTCAGGAATTTGTTTAATTGTAACCATTATTAGCGAATTTGCGTCTAATATTGCTAGTATTCAATTAGCTATTCCTGTCATGATTGCCTTGCAAAAAGACTTAAATTTACCCCCGCTGCTGTTGATGATTCCTGCAACATTTGCAGCGTCATTAGGTTTCATGTTACCTGTAGCTACTGCTGCCAACACCATCGTTTTTGGCACGAAAAGAATTGATATGAAAGATATGTTTAAAGTAGGTTTAATACTAGATGTCATTGGCATCGTATTAATAACCATTTTTTGCTATTTGTACCTGAGTTAAATACAGAAAAACACATATCAATAAACAAAAAATACCTTTTACTCCCTGTTTTTACTGTCTATTAAAATTGTAACTGGGCCATCATTTATTAAGCTGACTTTCATATCAGCTCCAAACTGACCGGTTTTAATGGGTTTTCCAAGAAGGTGAGTTAACAAAGCTATACAATGTTCATACAAAGGAATCGCTAGTTCAGGTCTTGCTGCTTTAGTAAATGAGGGGCGATTTCCTTTTTTGGTTGAAGCAAACAATGTAAATTGAGAGACTAATAACACCTCTCCATTAGTATCTGTGAGAGACAAATTCATCTTACTAGCCTCATCACTAAAAATTCTCAAAGAAATCATTTTACGACACAGCCATTCAACATCTTCTCGGGTATCTGCTTCTTCAATACCAACCAATACCAAACAACCATGTTTTATTTCAGAATCAACCGTATTATCAATTTTAACAGACGCTTCCGAAACTCGTTGGATTACAAAACGCATTTAATCGTGTTTTTTGAAGTGTTTAATCCCTTCATCTAACCATTTAATGTACTCAGATATACTAGGATTATATCCTCTGATTGGTGCCAATACTTGCTCATTGCCGTCGACCATCACATACAAAGGTTGTGTGCTTTGACCGTATAATTTTTCCTGCATGTATTTGAATTTATCACCAATATCTGTAATCTGCCTAGTTTTTCCATACCACTCTACAGTCATAAATTCTTTTGGATCTAACGACCTTTTATCATCCACATATAACGACACTAAAACCACTTCATCATTTAATCGTTTGGTCACTTCTATATCCGGCCAAACATAATCTTCCGTTTTACGGCAATTGGCACATGCATGCCCCGTAAAATCAATGAGTAAAGGCTTACCTACTTTTTTTGAATATGCCAAAGCATGTTCATAATCATTTTTAAAATGAACAATACCATTTTTATTAACCTCCATAAATTGACTGTATTCAGTATCTTGAGAAATAGAATTGGAAGGATGTGCAGATATATGAGAACCTCCGAAGCCATGTGGCGATTCAGAATACTCTAATGGAGGTAATATTCCTGAAAATAATTTTAGGGGTGCACCCCACATACCAGGAATCAAATACATAGTGATGAAAAATGAAATAATAGCCACAAAAAGCCTTCCAACGGAAATGTGTTTCAAATCACTATCATGAGACGTTTTGAATAAACCAATTAAATACATTGATAATAAGGCAAAAATGACAATCCATAAGCCTATGAATACTTCTCGTGTTAAAATTCCTGCCTGTACTACCAAATCGGCATTAGAGGCGAATTTTAAAGCAAGGGCCAATTCTAAAAATCCTAACGTAACCTTTACCGCATTTAACCAACCACCCGACTGAGGTAAGGAATTTAACCAACCCGGGAATGCAGCAAACAACCCAAACGGCAAAGCTAAAGCCAATGAAAACCCAAACATTCCCCAAAAAGGACCAGAAACATTGCCGGTTGAAGACGCTTCGACTAATAAAGTTCCTATGATTGGGCCTGTGCAAGAAAATGATACCAAAGCTAAAGTGAATGCCATAAAGAATATACCCACATATCCACCTTTATCAGATTTAGCATCCATTTTATTAACAAAACTACTCGGCAACGTTATTTCGAATGCTCCTAAAAATGACATAGCAAATACCAATAATAATACAAAAAATGCCAAATTGAACCACACGTTAGTAGATAAACTATGTAATGCGCCGGCTCCAAAAATTAACGTCACACCTAAACCTAAACTCACATATAAAATAATAATTGATACCGCATACAACAAGGCATTTTTGATACCTTCAGATTTTGTTTTACTTTGTTTGGTAAAGAAACTCACATTCATTGGTATCATCGGAAATACACATGGAGTTAGTAAAGCCGCTAATCCACCGATAAATCCGGCAATAAAAATACCCCACCATGATTTACTACTTTGAACAGGGGATAATTTTTCATGGCTTTTCAACACATTCACAGGCTCATGATTTGAATATTCAGCGCTAACGCTATCTGATTGTTTAGTGCTTTCTGATATATGACTTGTAGGAAGAATTGTTTGAGAATTTGAATTAATGGCTATAGTCGATTTAGATAAATCTTCTTTCGTTAATAAAGCTTTTTCAGCATTCGTGCAATTGGGTGAACCTTCCAACGGAAATTCGAAATTTTCAGATGGTGGAAAAATACATTTTTCTTCCGTACAAGCCTGATATTCATAGGTTCCCCTGATACTGATTTTTTTATTGGTTTTTAATTTAATCCGTTGGGTAAATGTGGCTGCGTGCTCAAAATAATTCACAGTCATGTCAAACACCTTATCAAAGGCTTGCAACGGTTTACTTTCTTTTATATTACCAACCAATTCATAATCGTTAGATTTAATAAAATTAAAAGCGGTGGGATTAGGGCCATCTTTAGCTGGGGCTAAAGAATACATGTGCCAAGTATCATCGATGGATACATTGAACTGCAAATCATATTCACAATCTGCTATTTTTTTGACAGAAAATCTAAAATGAACCGGGATTTCTTGTGCAACTAAACTGAAGACTACTCCAAAAAGACATAAAATATTAAACAACAATTTCTTTAACATAGGCTATTTCAATAAGACAAATAAGTTTTATTAACTAAAATTTAAATATATAAGATTAACTGTAAATCTGACATATCTGCCAAAAGTGTTATATCATCTTGATTTTCCTTCAAAAATAGACAAAAAAAATGAGCGATTCTTTGAAGGAATCGCTCATTTTAACTTAATTTATTTATAATTAATCAAATATCTAAGGATAGATTATTTGTCAATGACTAATTTTTTAGTGATAGCTTTTTCATTTCCTGCTTTCACAGAGTAGAAATACATACCTGCACTTAAATGGCTCAAATCTACATCTATTTTATTTAAACCTGAATTTCCATTCACACTAAGCGTATTAACAACTTGGCCTACACTATTCATAATAGTTACGTTTACTTTTGCTGTTTCATTCATTACCACTTCAACTGTACCATTGTTTGAAGCCGGATTTGGATAAAACCCTAAACCACGAACATTATTCGAATTTTCTTTAATGGAAGTCACAGAATTAGCACCGACTGTTGGTACTGTAAATTCAGAAACACTAAACTGATTGTCATTGATATAATAATAGCTAACGGCAGCATCTCCGTTATATGGAGCTGCATTATTATTACTTCTTGTTACAGATGCAGGAATAATGAAAGTAGAAGGGTCTGGTTTAATAGCTTTATCAGCTGCGTAAAAAAAGTAAGCATTATACTCAATTTCCGATTTACCTAGTGTCATGTTTTTAGTTTCAGTCAATTTATCATTGGCCACATCATAGCCTTTCATAAAAATATTAGGTATAGAACTTTCTAAATTAGTAACAAGAGTTGGATCACTATCTGCCCAGCTGTAAAAGATATGGCCGCCATCCGTTGTTCTGCTAATTTGGAAACGGGCTGCGGAACCATATTTACTTCCAGTAGCTGTAACCCAATTAGATGTGCTGGTAGACGCGGTAGTTACAGGTTTGCATTTCATAGAGTCTAACACGATTGCAGACCAACCAGAAGCTGTGGTATTAAAATCTACAATGTAATTAAAAGAAGTTGTATAATTCGGCGTGTAAGAATAATTTAGACTATCTATGTGATCATTGTAACCAGACCTCATCGTGCAAATCAAATGCATATTACCATTTTTATCAACAGTTGCTGAAGCGCCTTCAGATGGATATACAAATGGTTTTAATACCACATTAGCTGTTCTTCTTGCAGGATACAAACGATTATTTAAAGCCGGAATTGAAGAAAAATCAAATAATGCCCCATGACGATTCCAAGTGGTTCCTCCATCAGTAGTTTTATAACACATAGGTTGAAAACAGTTAGCAGAAGTCTCAGGTAAAGCATCTGCATCTACACCAAAAAATGTTAAATAGCCAATTTGACCATTTTCACTCCAAGTCATTGTGTAACCTCCGTCATAAATACCTTGTACAGAATTACCACCCGCATCTTTGGTTGTGTACTTTTTGAAATTAGGTTTGATAGAATCTAATTTCCAATCGAAAGAACCTGCACCAAGATGTGTACCGGTATTTAACATAACTCCTCTCCATTTAGTGTCATCTGCCATAATATCTTCCAACAAATCTCCAGTTACATGAATTTTCCCGTCGTTTGTTACCTGATAACTACCATTGACCCATGTTTGTTTGCGTTGATTTGATGCTAAGTTATTATTGTCAGCCCAAATAACATTTCCATTATCGTTAGTACCAGGAAAAGACAGTTGCTTAGCTCCAAAATAACTTCCAACCCAAGCTGAACCATTTAAAATACCCGGCCCTGAAACTACCGCAAAAGCGTTAGCCGGATCTGTATTTCCACTTGGATTGTACATCGCACCAGTAGGGTAACGACCTACATTTGTTGCGCCTGAAGATACAACTGTGGAATCCCAAGTAGCGCCATTGTCTTTAGAATACGCATAGCAAATCGTACCAGAGTTCCCACCAGTTACTCCTGTCCAACCCGAACTTTTTCTCATAACCATCCCAACTGTATTAATTTCTTCCAAATATTTAAGTGCACGAGTATTATGGTCAGTTACACTTAATAAATTTGGCGAACCACCAATTCTTGGATAAACCCCAAGGCTCATTTTCGCAGAAGACTGAGATTTAGCATTTACATCATACGTTATTGGGGATTCCATGTAGGTATGAGGAAACACTTTTTCAACTTTTGAGATTTCTGGATTAACCAAAACTCTGCTGTTTTGCCCATTTAAGCCAATAGTAGCTAATGAAGCAAACGATAGAAGTAGTCGTTTTTTCATAATTTTATAATTTTAAGTTAAACAATGCTTTACATCAAATTTAATAATCTTTAACAAGATTATCAATATTTACGCTGAATTTATTGTTAAATCTCGTTGTATTTTTAATTCAAACTACAAACAATCAACTACTTGCTCTAATTTCATGCCCCTAGAGCCCTTGATTAAAATAGTGGCATTAAAAATAGGGTGATTATTTAGAAATAATTTCAAATCCTGACCAGTTTCAAAAAATTGAAACTTAGAAACTTTGGTTTGAAAAAGCCCAAACTCTTTTCCTACCAAATAAACTTCATCTAAATTTGTCTCCAAAAGTTGTTTGATAATTTGCTCGTGTTCCTTTTCACTATAATCGCCTAACTCAAACATATCTCCAAGAATGAGCACTTTATTTTTAAGTGGCTGTTCAGCAAAATTTTTAATAGCTAAATCCATACTACTCGGATTCGCATTATAAGCATCTAAAATAACCGTATTACTATCTGTTTTTTTTATTTGAGAACGATTCATTTCAGGAACATACTGCTCTAAAGCCTCATTAATTGCCTCTTCTCCAACCCCAAAATAATTTCCTATACAAACAGCACACAATACATTAACAAAATTATAATGTCCGAACATGTGAGTTTTAACTAATGGTTGAGTATCGAGAGATTGGCCTTTTGTATTCCATTTAAATTCAACAAATTCTGAATTTGACACCATCGCTCCAAAAACATCGCATTCGGGCTTGTCGCCATAATAAATTTTCGATAATCCTTCACTGAGTTCTTTTAAAACAGTATCATTTTCATTGATGAAAATAGTTCCGTTTTTGAATTTCAAGTGTTTATATAATTCACTCTTTCCCTTCTTAACTCCTTCTTCACCACCAAAACCCTCTAAATGAGCCTTTCCAATATTAGTAATTACCCCATAATCAGGGTCGGACAACTCACTTAGCATGGCAATTTCTCCTTGATGATTAGCTCCCATTTCTACAATAGCCATTTCATGAAAGGTGGTTAATGATAAAAGCGTAAGAGGTACACCTATATGATTATTCAAATTTCCTTTAGTGGCATACGTCTTATATTTTTTTGATAGCACCGCGTGTATCAACTCTTTATTTGTTGTTTTGCCATTACTTCCGGTAATACCGATGATAGGAAACTTTAATTGTTTTCTATGGTATTTAGCCAAATCCTGCAGCACTGCTAATACATTGTTTACCAATAATATAGTTGTTCCATTACTAATATTTTCATCATCCACAATAGCATAACGACATCCACCATCAATAGCTGATTGAGCAAAGGTGTTAGCATTAAAATTATCGCCTTTTAAAGCAAAAAAAATACTGCCGTGTTCTACTTTTCGAGTATCGGTAGATATTTTTTGGTTACAGTTGATGAATAAACTGTATAATTCTTCCGTGGTTATATATTTCTTCATACATACAAAATTAAAAAGCCCCTTATCATTTGATAAGGGGCTTTCATATAGTTTTCAACATGTCTATTTACTAAATCCAACCGGACTACCTAGTCTCACCATAGCGCACCTAAATCCTAAATAAGCTGTTGCTTGTCTTTGATCTAAATAACGACGTGTACCAGGGTTTAACCAATAAGCCCTATCTCTCCAACTACCTCCTTTAAATACACGAGACTTATCATTAATTAAAGAGAATTTTGCGTACTCATACATTAATTTATCGGCCTTGTCACTGTAAGCTTCCTCACCTTCACTAAAATAAAGACTTGAATTGACGTCACCATCTAAATAACTGATGTAATCTGCTGTTTTGTAATTTCTTCTTTCATCCAAATTATCAGATGAGAAAGCCGTAGACACTTCTCTCCATTTAACCCTTCCCGGTATATCAGATTTACCATCTGCCGGTACGTTCTTGTTACCATTCATTGCATCCAAATCTCCTGCCTTACCATTCATAACAGTCAAAATACTATCCGTTACCTCCTCGGCTTCCTTGGAAATACCGTGATCTCCAGGAGCATTTACTTTATGTTTGAATTTTTGGAACACAGGACCATCAATATTAGTAGCAATCGTTCCATCTGTACTATCTTTTAACTGGGTAACAAAAACATTACCTCTAAATGGCCTAAACTCATCTGCATCCTGCATAGTGCTAGCTCTGTATACATCCATTACCCACTCAGACACATTACCAGCCATATTATACAAACCATAATCATTCGGCCAATAAGAATAAACAGGAGCAGTTACATCAGCATTATCATTCAAGAATCCTGCGCTACCCATCATGTCGCCATTTCCCCTTACGAAATTGGCGGCAATTTGTCCCATGTATTTTTCATCAGAATTACGAACTCCGTGACCGTTCCATGGATAAATTCTGCGATCAGTAATACGTTCACCTATCGTGTTACCAATTAAACCGTAGGCTGCATATTCCCATTCTGCTTCGGTAGGAAGTCTGTATTTAGGTAAAAATATACCATCTTCCATCTTCACATCCCTTTCAGGATTTTGGTCATCAAAAGAAGGTAATTTTTGTTTTAACTGACCTTGCCATTTACCTGATAAGTAAGCTTCCGTACTAAAATAATCCTGATCGGAAGGACTAGGTACATGATCTATTAAACCTTCACGAATTAAAATAAACTCATTCACGCGGTCTGTTCTCCATGCACAAAATTCGTTAGCCTGCAACCAATTTACACCAACTACCGGATAATCTCTATAAGATGGGTGACGTAAGTAATACTCCACATAAGGTTCGTTGTAAGCTAATTTTTCTCTCCAAACCAATGTATCAGGCAAAGCCTTATAGTAAATATCAGGAAAAGTTGGTCCAAAAACTCTTGCTGTCCACCATAAGTATTCAAGATAAGAAAAATTACTTACCTCTGTTTCATCCATATAAAAAGAAGAAACTGTTACTCTTCGTGGAACATTATTCCATTCATACGTTACATCTGTTTCACTGCGCCCCATTGAAAATGAACCACCTTCAATTAATACCAACCCAGGACCGGTTTCCTGTTCTTCGTAAGGCATTTTTTCAAAACCTCCATTATCAGGATCATTGTAAGCCCAACCTGTAATCGGGGAACGCTCATATTCACATGACACCGCCAAAAATGATAATATAATTATCATCGATTTTCGACTTTTTATGAAATTAAACTTCATGTTTTTATTTTTAATTTAAGACTATAACGAAAGTTTGACAAAAAAGTTACAAATATTTTTTTTTAAAAAGATGGACAACTTACAGTTCTGTATTTTTTCTTTTTCGGTCTGCACTCAAACTGAAGTTGCAATGAAACCTCATGAGAACCAGCAGTATTACCCGATAATTCAGAAGTTGTAATATCATAGCTGTAACCCAATTTAAAATAATCTGTCTGTACCCCTATCAAAGCTATGAATGCATCTGAATTTCTATACCACAATCCACCAACCAATACACCTTTTACAAAATACAGGCCTAGATTCAATTGCGTAAAATCTTGTTGTTGTTGAAATAAAATATTAGGTGAAATATACGATTCATTTCCTTTTTCTAGAGGAATAATAGCTCCGGCATGAGCCGTAATTTTCATTGGCAACTTAGAGGCACCCTGCAATCCCTCATCAGGTTGCGTAATATGATGAGCAGCAAACCCAACAAAATAGCGTTTGCTGTAGCCTAACAATCCTGCTGAAAAATCTAAATTATTCTTGGTTTGTGAAGGGATAACTTCATTTGTATTCCAAACAAAGCCCCTTCTAGCATCAATCATATCACCAAAATTTAATTTACCTCTATCTAACGATTTCTGAAAAAAGCCAGCCTGTAATCCAGCCTTGATAGAAAAATGTCGAGTAACTGGTAATAAATAAGAGTAAACAGCGCTAGCTTGGGTAGATTTGAGCGTTCCGTTAGCTTGATCGTCTTGGGTAACAATGATTCCTAGTCCGCCCGTAATAGCATCAACGTGCTGATCGTAAGAAGCACTGTAGGTAACAAACGAACCTGAAACACTAGGCCACTGATTTCTATAGTTCATACAAATTCTAGGGCAACGAGCCGTACCCGCAAAAGCTGGATTTAAATATACTGGATTGGCATAAAACTGCGTAAATTGAGGATCTTGGGCCTTTAAATCTTGCCAAATTGTAGCAAAAATAACCGTTGAAAGCAGTAATATCAGTTTTTTGGCCATGTAAGTTTGTTACTTATAAAGTATTCGTAATCGCAAATGTAACAGTCAATTTCGAAAATAAAAACTTTTAGCCAACAATATTTCATTTTCTTTGTCGTTCAATACATGTTATTTTTCATAAAAAACCGGGTAAATGTTATTGACTCTCTATAAATCTTTCCTATTTTCCTTCATTTTAAGTTTTTGGTGCTTTTTTTTAACCTATTCTCAAATATCCCAAGTAATTGGTAAAAAAACCACATCAGAAAGCAGTTCAGTTAGCCATTTGACTTCTAATGATTTGCCTTTTTTAAGCCATACGCATCGAGATGCCAATAAATCTAACCTACCCTACTTATTGGAAAATACGACCTTAAGTTCCAATATTACTCCAACATTATATTTAGAAAATTCGCTTATTAGAATTTTAACAACCCGTGAAATAGAAATTATATCTGAATTTAAACATTTAATTACTAATGATTTCGAAATATCTTATTCCTTTAGCAAAGCCAGATTAGAAGACGTTTTATATGCTAAGATAATTCCTATTAGAATTAATAAAATTACCGGCAATTACGAATATTTAGAAAGTTACCAAGCAATTTGGCAAACAAATAGCAATCAAAAAAATGTATCCTATTCTTACAAAAAAAATCAACTCGTCAATCAAGCTAATTCATCGATTTTAGCTACTGGTAAATGGTACAAAATTGGTGTCACAAAAAATGGTGTGTACAAAATAGACAAAACATTCTTGAAAAGTTTAGGAATGGATGTTTCGACTATTGACCCAAGAAATATCCAAATTTATGGAAATGGGGGAAAACTGCTACCTGAAAAAAACTCCGTATTTAGATTTGATGATTTACAACAAAATGCCATTTCTGTCATAGGAGAAAACGATGGCATATTAGATCCTTCTGATTACATACTTTTTTATGGCCAAAGCACAGACACATGGAAACGATTACCCGGCTCAAAAATGCCCTTCGATCACCAAAATCATTATTTTAGTGATACCTCATTTTATTTTATAACGACTGACTTAGGGCCAGGAAGAAGGATTGCTATTCAAAATACCTCTAACAATACTCCTAATATAACCACCAGCACTCAAGACTATTACGACTTTCATGAACAAAATTCAACGAACTTGGTAAAAAGTGGTCGCGAATTTTATGGAGAAAAATTTGATTTAAATTCATTCTACACCTTTTCTTTCAATGTTCCCAATGCCGCTATTGGCGATAGTATCTATGTTCGCTCTGGTGTATTATCAAGAAGTGACATTGTTTCAAGCTATGCCGTTAATTTTAACAATGGCTCTTTTACATTTTCATGCTCACCAACAAATACCTCTTCTTATTTGGCAGATGTTGGATATTTTGGATGGGGAACTAAAGGAGGTATTTTAGGCTCAAGCTTTTTGAATATAACTGTTTCTAAACAAACTACCCAAGCTACCGGATGGCTAGATTACATAGTTTTCAATTGTAGAAGGAATTTAGTATTTAATCAAACTCAATTTAATTTCAGAGACAGGAAAACCGTTGTAGGATTAAATTCATTTGCTAAATACATCTTAACTAATAATTCAGCTTCGGCACCAACAATTTGGGATGTAAGTAACCCATTAAATGTTAAAGAACAGTTATATAATATGACTGCAAATATATTGGACTTTACGTGTCCGTCTGATTCTTTAAAAGAGTTTTGCATGTTTTTACCGTCTGAAACTTATTTACCGAAAAGTTATGGATTGATTCCGAATCAAAATTTACATGCTATTCAACAAGCTGATTTTGTGATTGTTACCCATCCTATGTTTTTACAAGAAGCCAAACGAATTGCTCAAATTCATGAAAAGTATGATTCTCTTACTTATGCTATCGCAACTACACAGGAAGTATATAACGAATTTTCTTCTGGAACACCAGACATTGGAGCAATTAGAGATTTTGTAAAAATGTTATATAAAAGACCATCAAATTCCAACCAGGCTGCTAAATATTTGTTACTGTTCGGTGATGGTTCTTATAAAAATAAAGATATAAATTCTGTTTCCAATACGGCTCTTATCCCCTCTTTTCAAACATTAAATTCTACCTCATACACTAATTCATTCACAACGGATGATTATTTTGCAATGATGGACGATAACGAAGGAGATTTGGCTTATGGCAGTCCTGACTTAGTTGATATTGGGGTAGGAAGATTACCGGTAAAAAATAAACAAGAGGCCATTGCAGTCACCAATAAAATTGAACACTATTATAAACGTAATTTTGGTTTTGACCCGTCGGCAATTGAATCATCATATCTCACGTCAGAAACAGACTATCCGCAAGGAGATTGGAGAAATTGGGTATGTTTTATAGCAGATGACGAAGATAGAAATGAACATGTTGAACAAGCTAATAATTTGGCAAATAAAGTGTATAATGGAAATAAATTATACAACATAGATAAAATATTTTTAGACGCCTATGTTCAATCATCCACACCAGGAGGTGATCGATATCCGGATGCGGTGAATGACCTTAATAAAAGAATGGAAAAAGGGGCGCTTATCGTGAATTATACAGGACACGGAGGCGAACTTGGTTTAGCAGAAGAACGCATTATTGAAATTTCGCAAATTTTAAATTGGACTAATAAGAATAATATGCCTTTAATGGTAACCGCTACTTGCGAATTCAGCCGATTTGATGATCCTGACAGAACATCAGCCGGAGAATATTGTTTATTAAATGAAAACGGCGGAGCAATCGGACTAATGACAACGGTTAGATTAGCATTTTCAAGATTAAACTATATTCTAAATAGTGCCTTTTATGATTATGCTCTATCTCCTATGTCAAATGGGAAAATGCCTTGCATTGGAGATATATACAGACTTACCAAAAGGCAAATAGGAACGAACGAACAGTATAAAAATTTTGTAATCTTAGGTGATCCTGCTCTAAAATTAGCTTACCCTGAACAGAGAATTTACATGTCCTCTATCAATAATCACACACTATCAACTACTTCAAGCGATACATTAAAAGCCTTATCTTTAGTTCAATTGACCGGATATGTGGGCGACATAAATGGGAATAAACTAACTAATTTTAATGGTGTAGTTTATACAACCGTATTTGATAAAGAAACTACTGCTTTTACCTTAAGCAACGACCCAACATCAAATGTGATGCCTTTTTTACTTCAAAAAAACATCATGTATAAAGGCAAATCAAAAGTAATAAATGGTAATTTTTCTTGTTCTTTCCTAGTTCCAAAAGACATTTCCTATAATTTTGGTAAAGGAAAAATCAGTTCTTATGCGCATAACGGTATAAATGACGCCAATGGGTATTATGACAAATTAGTTATTGGAGGATCTAATTCAGCAGCTCAAAAAGATAATCAAGGACCTGCAATTCATTTATTTATGAATGACAAAAAATTTGTCTCGGGAGGCCTAACCAATGAAAATCCGAAAATTTTCAGTGAAATATCAGATTCTAGCGGTATTAATACTATTGGGCTAGGTATAGGACATGATATTGTAGCCATCCTTGACGAAAATACCAGCAAACCAATCATTTTAAATGATTATTACGTATCCGATTTAAACACCTATCAATCAGGAAAAATCAGGTATCCTTTAAATACATTATCAGAAGGAAAACATACCTTAAGTTTAAAAGTATGGGATGTTCAAAACAATTCCTCCACCTCTTATTTAGACTTTATTGTTTCTAACAAAGCTGAATTAGCTTTAACACATGTTTTAAATTATCCAAACCCTTTTACAACTAATACCAAATTTTTCGTCGAACATAATCAATGTTGCACATCATTAAAATTATCTATCCAAATTTACACGATTACAGGCAAAATGGTCAAATCTATTCATCAAACAATAAACAGCGAAGGTTTTCGTTTTGATGCGGTTGATTGGGATGGAAGGGATGAATATGGAGATAAGTTAGCAAGAGGGGTTTATATATATAAAGTATCAGTTACAGATGGAGGCAAAAAAACAGCCGATAAAATTGAAAAACTGGTAATTTTAAATTAATCATATCTTTGAGACTGCTTTTTTAAGATTACAATAATCACGACGACGATTAATATGCAACAACGAATCATAGGAACATTAGGAATAGGAACGATTATCTGCACACAGGCAATTGGTCAAACAACAAATTCTTCCAAATTAACCACACAAGACCTAAGCGGAAGAGTAAATACCATCACAACAGCTGTGCCTTTTTTACTAATTGCTCCTGACTCTAGACAAGGTGGCATGGGAGAAGCGGGTTCAGCAACTCCCACTGACGGTAATAGTATTCATTGGAACGTTGCAAAAATGATTTTCTCAGAAAAGAAAGGCGGTGCCGGTATTTCTGTAACTCCTTGGTTAAAACAATTAGTTCCGGATATTTACCTTTATTATGTTTCCGGTTATAGTAAAATTAGCAAAACACAGGCTATTGGTGCTTCTTTGAGGTATTTTTCACTTGGAAATATTACATTTACTGATATTGTTGGAAATACAACTGGGCAATTCAGACCAAACGAATTTGCTTTAGATTTCGGCTATTCACAAAAATTATCACAAACGTTATCTGCCGGATTAGCTGCTCGCTATACGCGATCGAATTTAACCGGAAACTACACATTAAGCAATGGTCAGCCCACTAAACCCGGAACAGCCGTTTCTGTTGATGTTGGATTATACTATCAATCTCAAAAATTTAAAATAAACGACAAAAAAGCAACAGCCAGCCTAGGTTTAGTATTTACTAACATTGGCCAAAAAATTTCATATTCAGTCAAAAAAGATTTTATACCAATGAATATGCGTTTGGGTGGTGGCCTAAAATTTGATCTGGATGAAACAAACACATTTGGTATTTATGGAGATTTAAATAAATTACTAGTGCCAACTCAACCAATTTACCAAAAAGCATTAGATTCTCTCGGAAATGAAACGTCAGTTGACGCCATTGATCCAGCTACCGGAGAAAAAATTATTGCAGCAGGAAAAAATCCCAATGTGAGTGTAGCAAAAGGCATCATTCAATCATTTAATGATGCTCCTGGTGGAGGTAAAGAGGAATTAAATGAAATTAACTGCAGTATTGGCTTTGAATATTGGTATGCCAAAACTTTTGCTGTAAGAGCCGGCTATTTTAACGAAGCCAAAACTAAAGGTAATCGTAAATTTTTTACTGCAGGCATTGGATTACGTTACAACGTTTTTGGGTTAGATATGGCTTATTTAATCCCGCTCACACAACGCAATCCTTTGCAAAACACACTTCGTTTTACGCTCACGTTTGACTTTGATGCTTTCAAAGATCAAAATGGAGATACTCCAAAATCTGCCGACTAGTTTTTTAATTTTTATAGCCATTTGCAAAAGATGGTTATTAATTAATTCGACCTTTTTGTATGATAAAATTTGTCTTTAACACACAAGCCTTAAAATTTTATCACTCAAACAAAAACCTCATTAACTGTTGTTTTTTTTGTATTATCAGTTTGGGTTATTATTACAATGTCATTGATATAAATTTTGCCTCTGACGATTTTGATTCTCTCTATAAACATCAAACTATTGGATTTGATATATTTAAAAAACAACTCAAGGATTCATTTTTTTTACCGGTAACTTATCTGTTTCAATATTTCGAAATCAGCCTTTTCGGGAACTATCCAATATGCTACCATTTCACACATATATTATTACATGGTGTTAATGCTTATTTATTCTATAAAGTACTTCATCAACTTGTTCAAACAATAGGTGGTTCTTTTTCAAGAGTACCTATATATGCCTCTTTATTCTTTTTAGCATATCCCTATCAAACCGAAGCCGTAGTATGGATAGCATGTAGTGCCTATCTTCTAGCTACATTTTTCGGATTGTTAAGTATTTATTATTATGTCTCTTTTGTTCAACAATCAAGAATTCGTGATTTATATTTCAGCTATCTTTTTTTGTTTATTGGATTACTATGCAAAGAAATCCTAATAATACTTCCTGTAATACTGTTAATGCACCAAGTATTTTTTGAAAAGGACTTGAAAACCAAATTACTCATCACTATGAAGGCGTGTGTTGTTATCTTTTTATATTGTTTGGTAAGATATATAACCCTAGGAACTTTAATTGGACATTATGGAGCTTCTGTTCATCTTAACTATAATCCTTTTTTATTACTAAAAAACACCGTAGCCTATTTGTCAAAGTTTTTTTTAGGCTACCGGTATTTACCTGAATTTGTAAGAGCCTCATTTCGTATTATTTACCACTCTCCTTTATCCATATTTATCGTTGTGTTAATAGTAACCGGGGGCATTGCCTATTTATATTTTAGAAATACAAATATCAAACCAATAAAAATCATTAGTTTTATTTTCATTTGTTTTCTAATTTCATTAATACCGGTAATTAATTTAGAAACATCATTTTTAGGCGATTTACAATCGGATAGATATGGGTATTTCCCCTCGTTGTTTTTCTGTGTGTTACTGTCCGTATTAATTAATAGTTTATTTAATAACATATTTAAGCAAATTGTTTTTACTATGTAATTAGGGTTATTTTCTTATCACACCATTCAGACCAATCAAATTTGGCAAACTTCGAGCGATATATCCGATAGTTTAATAAACTGCTTCAAGGATTCTATTGAATATAAAAATCCCATCTGCATCGTTAACATGCCCGATAACTATAAAGGAGCCTATATTTTTAGAAATTCGTTTCAGGAAGCACTGCGAATTATTTATCCTAACCGAAAATTTAACCGTATTCACGTTCTCTCTTGGCAAAACATTCATCATGGCGATGGAAATTTGATTACCTATCATTTTTCAAATGACAGCCTAATATTTGCACACGCTGATCAAAAAAATTATTTCATGAGAGTTAATCAAGATAACGACTTACCTATTTTACAAGCAAATCAAACTAAAATTGTTCTTAAAAAAACGGATATTAAATATCCTTTATATGTATTTAATAACAAACAGTTGAAAAAACTAGAGTGGTGAATTTATACCATAGTATGTACAATACCCAAATTAGATACAAATAAATACTGAAACTTTAATTTTCACCCCCATCAAAATCAAGTTCTTCCATCGGAATATCCTTTTCGCTTTGGGCATCGTAGGCACTGCAATCTAACTCAATATCACCCATATTTTTAGGTCTTTCAAAACCTTTTTTAGTGACTTTTAAAGTGGGGTCGGCATACACTTTTTGAAAAAACTTACCCCAAATTGGTAAAGCCATACTGGCCCCTTGCCCTTCGTTGGTCGAATTAAAATGCACACTTCGTTCTTCTCCTCCTACCCAACAACCTGCTACTAAATCAGGCGTTAAACCCATAAACCAACCATCGGCATTATTTTGCGTAGTTCCAGTTTTTCCGGCAATTTCATTGTATAATTTATACTTTCCTCTCAATCGGGTACCGGTTCCTCTGTCTACAACTCCGCGCATCAATTGAATCATGGCATAAGCTTTGTCTTCGCTAAACACCTCATCCGTAGTTGGAAAAAACTCTTCTAATACTTTTCCGTTTTTATCTTCAATACGTGTCATAAAAGTAGGTTGTATATAAGTGCCTTTATTAGCAAAAGTAGCATTAGCGGCCACCATTTCATACACCGAAATATCAGGTGTTCCTAAAGCAATAGAAGGTACAGACTCTATCGGGGCTGTAATACCCAACCGACGAACTAAATGAATAACGGCATCAGGTCCAAATTGCTTCATTACCCAAGCCGTTACATAATTAATAGAACCTGCCAAGGCATAACGTAAAGTCACCATTTTCCCTGTTCCTTTGTTTCCATCCGAGTTATCCGGACACCAATCGGGCTGACCAGGCATTTCAATACAGGTTCTTACATTTGGAACCTGATAACATGGAGAATATCCTTCCTGAATAGCTAGTGCATAAACAAATGGTTTAAAAGTTGAACCTACCTGTCTTCTGCCCACTTTAACGTGATCGAATTTAAAATGCCTGTGATTGACGCCACCTACCCATGCTTTCACATAACCTGTAGAAGGTTCTATAGAAACAAAGCCTGTATGCAAAAATCCTTTATAGTAACGAATACTGTCCCAAGGAGTCATAATGGTGTCTATTTCGCCTCGCAAACTATAGACAGTCATGCTAACAGGTTTTTTAAAATCTTCCAAAATTTCTTCTTTTGATAAACCTGCATTTTTTAAAGATCGATAACGATCACTCCTTTTCATGGAGCTCATCATGATACTTTCTATTTGTTCCTTGTTTACATTCCAAGCAAATGGTGCATTTTTCTTGGTTTTACATTCTTTGGTAAACAATTTTTGTAAATCCGTCATGTGTTCTTGCACGGCTTCCTCGGCATATTTTTGCATACGCGAATCAATGGTTGTATAAATGCGTAAACCATCTCTATAAATATTATAAGGCTTGTTTGTTTCGGGATTAATGTGTTTAGAACACCAGTCTTTTAATACATACTCTCTAAGATATTCTCTAAAATAAGGCGCTAAACCATCGTTGTGGTTTTCAGGGTGATAGCTAATTCCCAGAGGTAAATTTTTAAGACTATCGTATTTTTCTTTTTCCAATAAACCATTTACTACCATCTGCATCATCACAACATTTCGGCGATGCAAAGTAGCTTCTTCTTTTTTTATAGGATTAAACATAGAAGGGTTTTTAGCCATTCCAATCAACATGGCAGCCTGTTGTATTTCCAAACTATCTTGCGTTCGGTTAAAATATATTTGTGCCGCTGATTTAACGCCAACTGCCTGATTCAAAAAATCAAATTTGTTTAAATACAAAGCCAAAATCTCTTCCTTAGTATAGTTTTTTTCCAATCGAGCGGCAATAACCCACTCTTTTAGTTTTTGTAAAATCATACCAGGCTTACTAAGCTTTTGGCGTGGGAACATCATTTTAGCTAACTGTTGAGAAAGTGTACTGCCACCACCACTACTCGACTGTCCGGTTAATGCACCAAAAATAGCTCTTCCTATTGCTTTAAAATCAACGCCGCTGTGCTCATGAAAACGAACATCTTCGGTAGCCACTAAGGCATCTACCAAATCTTTATCCAATTCGTAATACTTTACACTCACTCTATTTTCTGCATAATACTTACCTAACGATTTCATATCGCTACTATAAATAACAGTGGCAAGATTACTTTTAGGATTTTGTAATTCCGCAACACTAGGTAAATCGACAAATACCTCGAGCGAAAGAATCGAAATAATGAAAAAAAGAAGTAATAAAGGCGTCCAAACGATTAACCAGGTTAGACGCACATATTTATTGAGTTGATTTGATGCCATATATTAAAGAGCGGTAAAGGTAATTGATATTTCAAAAATATATCGTACCACCTATTAAATTTATTCGATGAGTACTAATTTTTTACACACAGAGCTGTTTTTTTCAATCAACTTTATGACGTAAATACCTGCTGAATAATTTGATAAATCAAACAATTGATGAAGAGATTGCATTCGCTCACGCGACATTAATTTACCATCTAAAGTATAAATCTCAACAATTTGAAATACATCGTGTTTTTGAGCAATAGTCATGTTTCTGTTTGTAGGATTTGGGAATATTGTCCATTCATCATCCTCCATAGTTGTTTTAATCGTTGTTGTCAATCCATCATATTTAATTTGAGCTTGCTGAGCGGCACTCATCAGATTAGGTAAACTATCTGCCCCAATGATAGCAAAAGCAACTGTAACAGACTGACCAGGAGTTAATAAAAATGGCCCTGTACCCATCACATTAATCACATCGTTACCACTTCCATTTAACCCCGCAAACAAGCGATTAGTTGACAGACTAAGATACTTTTCTTTTGTTGTAAATCCATTAGCCAAATCCAATCCACCATAACCTCCGCTTACATGATCAACTGCATAAAAATTAGGAGGTGCAGCATGAGTCAGTAATTTGATGCCTCCATACTTTCCTCCCGTATTTGTACAAAAACTATAGCCCATTTTAGTTGCAACATCATATGCGCTCCTATTTTGAGCAAATGTGGCACCATCTATATCCCAATCTGCAAATATACCAACGTACACATTTTTTAAGGTATCAATAGCGTGCTTATTCGTAATATGATACTCCCATATCACAAACTGATGATTAGGTATGGTGGCCCAGGCAAATGTATTTTGCTGAATTTCAACTGATAATGGTGAGTTCGATACATAATCGTTAAATTTAGATTTGGTATCAAAATCAGAACTCAACGAAGGCATTTGAAGAGCAATACGCTCTATATTACCAAAATCAGCATCAGAGGCACTTCCATTCATACCCCTCACGCAATCAGAAACTCTTGAAGTATCACATCCAATCATCAAGCCACCTTCATATAGTAAATCCGTTTGATGGTACCTAAACCCTTTTCCTTGCAACTGAGCATCCTGATTATATCCTAGCTTGCCTTTGCTAGTTGCCGTTGTTGCCACATCATTCACGTCTACATTAATATAATCGACGTTTATATAAAGGGTGAAAAACTGTTTAGACTGATAATTTCCATCGCCCATAGTAACCTCAAAATCAACAGGTTGATTGATGGGTATTGCTCCTGATAATTTGAAAGTAAAAGGAATTAACGAATTACTGGAACTCGCCATTGAAGATATAATACCTAAAGAAGCCGTATTATTTATAGCAGTTACAAACTGAGACAAAGGAGTTACTGTTACGTTGAGCGCCGAAGTGGGACTTAAATAATTAAAAAAAGTGCCTGTTATAAACAAAGTATCGCCATCCATATACGATTCATCATTATGATCGGTAACATGTCGTTCGAGCAAAACTACACTCGGTGTTTCCGGATCATTTAATGCTCTGAAAAGATTAATACGACCACTCCCCAATTTATTGGCATAATTTGGATTTATCTGATTAATGTTATCCGCGGTTACTTTCAATCGTTCGGCAATTTGCAAAGCGCTATAAAATGGGAAATGATGTTTCACAATACCCGCGGCACCAGCCACAACAGGAGCCGACATAGAAGTGCCTGAAGATGAAATATATAAATTACCTGGCCATGTTGAACTAACCTGATCGCCAGGAGCGCATACATCTACCATATAACCATAATTAGATGATCCTTGCTTTGTATCGTTTTGAGTAGTATTACCAACACATAAGACATAATTATAAGCAGCCGGAAAAAAATCGCCATCCGCATTGTTGTTTCCTGCAGCACAAATCACCAAACTATTTTTATTGATAGTTGCATAGGTTATCATATCCTGTCCAAACTGACTCGCACCTCCTCCTCCCCACGAACAATTGATGATGTGACAACCATGATCGGCAGCATACTTAATGCCTTCATAAGCGGCAATCAATGCCCCATTCGCATCAGATATTTTAATTGGTAAAAATTTACACTTAAATCCAACACCTGCTCCACCCGTTCCATTATCGGCAACTGCAGCCGCCAAACCGCTTACATGTACACCATGACCATGAACTTGCCATGTAGGATCGTTATCGTTTGATCCTAAATCCCAACCCCTGAAATTATCAATATATCCGTCACCGTCATTATCTACTCCATCAATAGTATCATTAAAATTACGCTTCACATTATCAAACAAATCTGAATGAGTAAAATCAATCCCAGTATCAGTAATACCTATAACAACAGAAGAATCACCTTTATTTATATCCCACGCTTCAAAAGCACGAATGTTTTGTAAATGATACTGATTAGTGGCATTAGCCAAAGGATCATTCGGGAAATAAGAAATTTTTGGAACAAAATGCGGTTCTGCATATAGTAAAATTCCGGTTGATACTAATTGACGAATAGCTTTTTCAAGTTGCAAATCTGAAGTGTAATTCAGTTCGTATATACACGAAAGATCAGCATAAGCAAGCCCTGCTTCGTTATGCGTTTTCCCGGGCTTTTTATTAAAAGGAAATTTTTTATGAAGATTAACTGCCCCTATTGCATCTAACGTTCTAATAAATGTAGGATGTTCAATCCTTTTATTAAAACATAAATGAGCAAAGTCTGCTTTTACCTTTATGATAATTGTTTTAGGCAAATAATCAAAAGCTGAAAACTGTGTTGGAGGCTGATATACCTTTTGTGCTCCTAATTGTGAACAAACAAGTAAACTGATAATAATGTTAAATAGCAGCTTCATGAGTAATTAATCTAGTAAATAATGATGATGTTTATCATATTTTTCTAGAGTTCTGATACCGGATGAACTGATATGTTCAAACTCTTTATCACAAAAAATATTAATGATTTTAATATCAGGTTTTAACTCTTGGATATATCGGTATTGATTTTGCTCGTATTGAAAATCTGTAGAATTTCTCAAACCTCTAACCACTGTTACTTCATAACCAAAAGACTCTACATGGTCGGTTAGTAAACTATTATAAGCGGTAATTTGTCTGTTTAAAATTGTTTTTGGAACAGGCCAAGTATGTACATCTTTTGAAGGGTTTTTGCCGAACGCAATAATGACTTTATCAAATAACTTTTCGGCCTTTTGTAATACATTATAATGACCTTTGTGAAAAGGGTTGAAACTCCCGGCAAAAAGCCCAATTTTTGGTTTATTTATTCCAACGTAATCATATAATGCTTTTACAGAAGGAGCATTTAATTGCTTTTCTAAAAACGCTAAACGTTGTTTTTTATAATCTAAAAAATCATAATGTTGATATATAGCAAATTCTCTTTGCTCTTGCTCTAGCAATTCTGAAAAACTGCTGTTTGGGTTTATAGAAGAAAATTGTATCATTTTATGCGCCCGCAGATTTCGCATATATCCGCAGATATTTTTATAGATTTTTTACTTTTTCAGAAGCTCGTGTCATTTGATAGTGCCCCGCAGATACCCATGGAGCTTTTGTTATATTTTTTATTATGCCATTTGCGTAATCTATGGAACACCATTCTATTTTTTCTTCAAATAAAACAGAGTGTTGCAATTTGTTTTTTGTAACATTTTATTTGCTTGTTCTCTAATTTGCTCGGCCGTCACCTTTTGATAATTTTCAATTTCCTGATTAATTAAATTCGCATCGCCTAATAGTTCAGAAATAGCAAGATTAGTTGCTTTAGTCAAGACATCTGCTTCGCTGTAAGTTACAGTAGATTCAACCTTATTTTTGCATTTTTGTAATTCATCAGCAGTAACGAGTTCGTTTTGTAATTTTGCTATTTCAGCGTCAATCCCTGCTTCGGCATCCTCAATACTCACACCATCATTTATCTTTCCTGAAATTACAAATAAACCTTTATCAAAATCACCCATCACGTAGGCATGTATATCACTAAACAATTGTTTATCCTTGATTAAGTTTTTGTATAAACGCGATGAATTCCCTCGTGATAGAATATCCGAAATTAAATCAATGGTATGGTATTCTGCGTCGTTTCGAGAACACATGTGGTAAGCTCTATAAATACTACTAATCGGTACATCACGCTCCACTGTTAAACTCCTGTATTCTGTTTGCGGAGGTTCAACTGGTAATTGTCTTTTGGGCTTTAATCCAGCCTCAATTGGTTCAAACCATTTTTCTGCCAATTGTTTCACCTGATTAACTTCCACGTTTCCAGCAACTACTAAAATTGCATTACTAGGATTGTAATGTTTTTTGAAAAATGCTTTTACGTCATCAATTGTAGCATCTTCAATATGCTTAATTTCCTTACCAATTGTAGCCCATTTATAAGGATGAACCTTATAAATTAAAGGACGTAATAACAACCATACATCACCATAAGGCTGATTTAAATAACGTTGTTTAAACTCTTCAATTACTACACTGCGCTGAACCTCGAGACTTTTTTTATCAAATGCTAAACTTAACATTCGGTCACTTTCCAACCAAAAAGCGGTTTCAAGGTTATCAGAAGGAACCGTGCAATAATAATTAGTTATATCATTAGTAGTAAATGCGTTATTTTCGCCTCCCACCAACTGCAAGGGCTCATCATAATTTGGAATATTGATACTGCCCCCAAACATCAAATGCTCAAATAAATGAGCAAATCCAGTTTTATTTTCATCTTCATCACGCGCTCCAACATCATAAATGATGTTTAAGCATGCCATAGGCGTACTTTTATCCTGATGAACGATAACTGTAAGGTTATTTTTAAGTTTAAATTTTTCGAACTGAATCATGTGTGTTTTGAGACTAAATTACGCTTAAAGATAGTAAAAAGGCTTTAATAGATACAAAAAGCTTCACTTTATGTTTAGTTGATTATAAGCACAGCTACTGGGCAGTTTTAGTTTTAAAAATAAAATTCTATGTATTTCACTTTTGTGCCTATTAGTTGATGCGTTCTAGAAATATAGTTATTTATCAGAGTTTATTTCTGCCATTCATTCCTTATCTACCCAATCAAGTAAATCTAATGAGAAATCATACAGAATCATTCCGACTAAAATCATAAAAACTACTATATTAGTCCTTTATATTTTTAAATCCTTTTCCTATGGAAACTAACCCATATCAATCCAAACATAAAATTCGTATTGTTACTGCTGCCGCTTTATTTGATGGGCATGATGCTGCTATTAATATTATGCGTCGTATTATTCAATCAAGTGGAGCAGAAGTTATTCATTTAGGTCACGATAGGAGTGCGCAAGAGGTTGTAAACTGCGCTATTCAAGAAGACGCGAATGCCATTGCCGTAACCAGCTATCAAGGTGGCCACGTGGAGTATTTTAAATATATGTACGATTTATTGAAAGAGAAAGGTTGTGAACACATCAAGTTATTTGGTGGTGGAGGTGGAGTTATTCTTCCTGAAGAAATTCAAGAATTACATAACTATGGTATTGCACGTATTTATGCGCCGGATGATGGTCGCGCCATGGGATTGCAAGGAATGATTAACGATTTATTACGCCAGTGTGATAGCCCCACCTCGTTCCTCCCCGAAGGCGAGGAGGCTGCAAAAGTGGCTATAAAGTCTATTAAAAACAAAGATTATAAAACAATAGGGCAAGTTATTTCGTTTGCAGAAAATCATAATGAACAATTTACTAAGTTGTTCAGTTCTATCATTCCCACTTTGGGGGAATCGAAGGGGACTTCTACGCCTGTTTTAGGCATTACAGGTACTGGTGGAGCTGGTAAATCTAGTTTAGTAGATGAATTAGTACGTCGTTTTTTAATTGATTTTAAAGACAAACAAATAGCTATTATTTCTGTTGACCCATCTAAACGTAAAACAGGAGGAGCTTTATTAGGTGATCGTATTCGAATGAATGCAATCAAAAACGACCGAGTATACATGCGCTCATTAGCAACTCGTCAAAGTAATTTAGCATTAAGCAAATATGTACAAGATGCGGTTAACATCTGCAAGGCTGCTAATTTCGATTTAATCATTTTAGAAACATCTGGTATTGGACAATCTGATACAGAAATCATTGAACACTCTAACATGAGTTTGTATGTAATGACTCCAGAATACGGAGCAGCTACTCAATTAGAGAAAATCGATATGTTAGATTTCGCTGACATCATTGCTTTAAATAAATTTGACAAACGTGGGGCTTTAGATGCCATACGTGATGTCAAAAAACAATACAAACGCAATCATAACTTATGGGAAATTGCAGATGAAGATATTCCAGTGTTTGGCACCATAGCTTCTCAATTTAACGATCCTGGTATGAATCGTTTATACAAAGCGGTGATGAATAAAATGGTTGAGAAAACAGGGAACAATGCCTTAGCTTCTCAATTTCATATTACCGAAGAGATGAGTGAAAAAATTTACATCATTCCTCCTTCAAAAACGCGCTACTTATCAGAGATTTCTGAGAACAACCGTAATTACGATAAAAGAGCCAATGCCCAAGCGGAGGTTGCGCAAAAACTATATGGTATTCAAAAAACCATCGAAACGATTGCGGAATCTAAAATGGAAGATAAAGATCGTTTGGTGAAAGGTTTACAAGAAGCATTCGAAAAAACAAAATTAGATTTAGATCCTCATCATTTATTAGTGATTGAAGGATGGGAAGCAAAAAAGAAATTATATAGCAATGAGTTTTATGAATTTAAAGTACGTGATAAAGTATTAAAAATTGCAACCCATTACGAATCCTTATCCCATACTCAAGTTCCAAAAATTGCTTCTCCAAAATATACGTCTTGGGGAGATATTTTAAAATGGACATTACAAGAAAATTTCCCGGGAGATTTTCCATACACCGCTGGTATTTATCCTTTTAAGCGTGAGGGCGAAGATCCAACGCGTATGTTTGCCGGTGAAGGTGGACCAGAAAGAACAAATAAACGTTTTCACTATGTCAGTAAAGGATTACCTGCAGCTCGTTTAAGTACAGCCTTTGATAGCGTTACCTTATATGGTAACGACCCTGACTATCGTCCCGATATTTATGGTAAAATTGGTAATTCAGGAGTAAGTATTTGTTGTTTAGATGATGCGAAGAAATTATATTCTGGCTTTAATTTAGCAGACCCTAAAACATCGGTGTCTATGACTATTAATGGTCCGGCACCAACCATAGCCGCATTTTTCATGAATGCAGCTATTGATCAACAATGCGAAATATACATCAAAGCTAATGGTTTAGAAAAAGAAGTAGAAGCAAAAATTGAAGCAATCTACAAAGAAAAAGGAACGGTTCGTCCGCGTTACCAAGGACCATTACCAGAAGGCAATGATGGCTTAGGCTTAATATTATTAGGCGTTACAGGAGACCAAGTATTACCTAAAGATGTTTATGAGGAAATAAAAAACAAAACTTTATCACAAGTTCGCGGTACGGTACAAGCTGATATTTTAAAAGAAGATCAAGCACAAAATACCTGTATTTTTAGTACAGAGTTTAGCTTACGCGTGATGGGTGATGTACAACAATACTTCATCGATCAAAAAGTACGTAACTTCTATTCGGTTTCAATTTCTGGTTACCACATTGCAGAGGCGGGAGCAAATCCTATTTCTCAATTAGCATTTACCTTAGCTAATGGTTTTACCTTTGTAGAATATTACTTAAGTCGTGGAATGCACATTGATGATTTTGCGCCAAACTTATCATTCTTCTTTAGTAACGGTATCGATCCTGAGTATAGTGTGATTGGCCGTGTGAGTCGTCGTATTTGGGCAAAAGCCATGAAACTACGTTATGGTGGAAACGAAAGAAGTCAGATGTTAAAATACCATATTCAAACATCAGGTCGTTCGTTACATGCTCAAGAAATTGATTTTAATGATATTCGTACAACCTTACAAGCATTGTATGCCATTTACGATAACTGTAATTCACTACACACCAATGCCTATGATGAAGCGATTACAACACCTACAGAAGAGTCTGTGCGCAGAGCCATGGCTATTCAGTTAATTATTAACCGTGAATTAGGTTTAGCAAAAAATGAAAATCCATTACAAGGTTCTTTCATTATTGAAGAATTAACTGATTTAGTGGAAGAAGCGGTGTTGACTGAATTTGATCGCATCTCTGAACGTGGTGGTGTATTAGGAGCTATGGAAACGATGTATCAACGTGGACAAATACAAGAAGAAAGTTTATACTACGAAACATTAAAACATACAGGTGAATATCCCATCATTGGAGTCAATACCTTCTTATCAAGTAAAGGAAGTCCAACGGTATTACCTCGTGAGGTTATTCGCTCAACAACCGAAGAAAAAGAATACCAAATTAACATGTTAGCTGAACTACATAAAACACATGCCGATAAACATGAAGAAATGGTGAAACGTCTTCAAATTGCTGCTATACAAAACAAAAATATTTTTGTTGAATTAATGGAAGCTGCTAAATATATGTCGCTTGGGCAAGTAACTAGATGTTTGTTTGAGGTTGGAGGACAATACAGAAGAAATATGTAATAATTGTTAGATAAAGATACAAAGTTAAGGTAAGCGGAACGGAACAAATATAAGAACATAACAGAAATAAGTAATTTGTCTACATTGCCATAAATTATTCTTCAAACCGAACGTTTCATCTTATTAAATCAATACAGTTTAAAAAATATGAAGTATATATTTTTTCTAATATTTTTTTTAGGTACTATAAAGTATCAAGGACAGCCTAATGTTTCAAATGATCCTACAGCAAAAATCAAAGCATATTTTATTTATAATTTCACCAAGCTTTTCGAGTGGAATAGCGTTAATAAGTCATCTGAATTCAGAATAGGGTTATTAGGAGATAATAAATCGTTAAAGCTTGAATTAGAAAAAGTTGCTTTAGTGAAGAAGGTTATGAATTTACCAATAAAAATAATTCTATTTAATTCTATTGATGAAATCACTTATACTGAAATGTTGTATGTAGATTTTGAGAAGTTTCCAAATTATAAGATAAAAAAATTAAAAAACTCATTAGTCATAACTGAAAACAATCCTGATTTAAGCAATACAATGATTGCTTTTATTACTGAAGAGTACAAGCGAGTATTTGCTATAAATGAAATTAATATTAAAAATTCTGGTTTAATAATGAATTCAGTTGTTAAGGAATTAGCTGCTCATGTAATAACTGGAATAGATAAGAAACTTGATGAGGTAAAAGCGAAAGAATGGAGAAACGTATTTGAAAAATTTGCTGATGCAATTAACAATAATTCATCAGAAATTACACTTACTAAAAAAGAAGCTGAGGAAGTTATGAATACAATGCATGATCAAACTCAAACAATAAATGATAAAGAACAAACTTTAAAAGAACAGGAGGAAAAAATCAGCAAACAAATCGCTGTTTTAGCTCATCAACAAAAAGATATAGATCAACAAAACAAAAAATTAATAACACAATTAGACAAAATCAACTCTCAAAACACAATTTTGTATTTAACAGGGTTTATAGTTTTAGTAATTGGAATTGCTTTATTAATCGCATACAAAAGTGTTAAAAGCAAACAAAAAGCTAATTTATTACTTCACAATCAAAACACAGAAATTGAAAATCAAAAAAATGAAATAGTAGAAAAACAAAAAGAAATATTAGACAGTATTAATTATGCTAAACGCATTCAATATTCCTTACTGGCAAGTGATGAATTATTAAAAGCAAACTTGCCACAACATTTTTTATTTTTTAGCCCAAAAGATATTGTGAGTGGCGATTTTTATTGGGGCTCAAAGATTGTAAGTTCAAGTGGAGCTGATAATTTTATTTTAGTAACAGCAGATAGTACTGGTCATGGAGTTCCTGGTGCTATTATGAGCATACTTAATATAAGTTGTATCAATGAATCGATCAATGCTGATAAGTTAAAACAACCAGCAGATATATTAAATGCTACTCGTGAAAAAATTATCGAACATTTATCCAATGATGGTAGCGAAGAAGGTGGCAAAGATGGAATGGATTGTAGTGTAATAAGTTTCGACTTTAAAAACAAAAAATTAATATATGCGGCTGCTAATAATCCTATTTGGATCGTAAGAGATAAATCATTTATAGTTTTAAAAGGCGATAGAATGCCTGTTGGTAGACACACTAAAGAAAATATTCCATTCATTCAATACGAATTTGATTTACAATCAAGTGATATGATCTATACTTTAACAGATGGCTTTGCCGACCAATTTGGAGGACCAAAGGGAAAAAAATTTATGTATAAGCAATTAGAGAATTTATTAGTTTCTATTTCTAATAAATCAATGAACGAACAAAAGACAATTTTACACGAAGCATTTCACAAATGGAAAGGTGATTTAGAGCAAATAGACGATGTATGTTTAATTGGAGTGAAAATTTAGGAAGTTATGTTCAATAACTTCTCAAAATAATTCAAACATCAAAAACCATAATATTTTTATACCACTTTCTATTAGTTTCCCAATAATTTAGTTAAATTAGTTTTCGAAAACATGCGATTAGAACAACATAAAATAAAGATTATTGGAAGAAGGGAGTACATCGATTTTCCGCTACTAAATATTAAACAAGCAGAAGCGAAGATTGATACAGGCGCCTATACTTGTGCTATTGATTGTAACCACATTGAATTAAAAACAGAAAATAATCAACAAATTTTAACATTTCGCTTATTCAATAACACCTACTATCAAGTAGAAGAATTTACACGAAAAAAAATAAAAAATTCTTTTGGCGAAATGGAAGAGCGTTATATTGTTAAAACACTTATTTCAATCGGTAAAAAAAAGATTCATATATCCATTTCTTTAAGCGATAGAGGGAATATGCGTTATCCGGTTCTTATAGGGCGTCGGTTATTGAAAGGGAAATTTATAGTAGATGTTAATTTGATTTATACAAATGGATTAAATATTGAAATGGCAACAAAAAAATATATGTACACTAAGAATAAATATCGCACAACTAATTCGAAACTGTCAAATAAATAAATTACCTTGAATAATTAATTATACCATTAATCAAGGTATATAGATATAACCCCTAAAATATTTTATCTATGAAAATAGCTATACTATCTCGAAACAAAAATCTATATTCTACCAAACGTTTAATTGAAGCCGCAGAACTTCGTGGTCATGAGGTGGTGTTATTAGATCACATGAAATGTGTGTTGGTTATTGAACAAAGTAAGCCACACATTTATTACAACGGTAAAGAAGTAACAGGCATCAATGCCGTTATTCCTCGAATTGGAGCCAGTGCCACTTTTTATGGCTCAGCAGTGGTACGACAATTCGAAATGATGAAAATATTTACCGCAGTTGAATCTCAAGCATTGGTAAGATCTAGAGACAAATTACGTAGTTTACAAATATTAGCACGTGCCGGAATAGGAATGCCTAAAACTGCTTTTGCCAATGAACCAAAAGATATTGAATCAGTCATTTCAAGCATAGGTGGTGCTCCATGTGTCATCAAGTTGCTAGAAGGTACTCAGGGTATTGGTGTTATTTTAGCCGAAAATGATAAAGCGGCTAAATCGGTGATGGAAGCCTTTCTAAAATTAGATGCTAATATGCTTGTGCAAGAATTTATTAAGGAATCAAAAGGTGCAGATTTACGCGTATTTGTGGTTGATGGACAAATTGTAGGCGCGATGAAACGCCAAGCAAAAGAAGGAGAATTTAGAAGCAATTTACACAGAGGAGGCACTGCAACTCTAATTCAATTAAGCCCAGAAGAAAGAGCGACCGCAATTAAATCTGCTAAAAAATTAGGATTAGGTATTGCGGGTGTTGATTTATTACAAAGCGACAGAGGACCTTTAGTCATGGAAGTTAATTCTTCACCAGGATTAGAAGGTATTGAAGGAGCAACGGGTATTGATATCGCAAGTAAAATCATAGAATATGTAGAACGCAATGAGTTTAATGCACCTGGTCAGTAATGGAAGATTTCATCATCAATTCACAAAGAATTAAACCGGGTGAATTCAAGCAAATTGTTTTAAATTCTTACGAACTACACACGAAAACTAAAATAGAAATTCCTGTATTTGTATTTAGAAGCCAACAAAAAGGGCCTACTTTACTATTGTCTGCCGGAATGCATGGTGAAGAAACAAACGGAATCGAAATTATAAGAAAAATTATTACGCATAAAGAAATTAAAAGTCTGAAATGTGGGAATGTCATTGCGATTCCTGTGATTAATAGTGTATCTTTTTTATTTGGTAGCCGAGATTTACCTGACGGAAGGGATTTGAACAGATGTTTTCCCGGAAAAAAAAATGGTTCTTTTGGAAGCAGAATAGCTTATGATTTGATGAAACATATCATTCCTCTAATTGATTTTGGAGTTGATTTTCATACAGGAGGCGCTAAAATTAATAACAGCCCACAAATACGCTGTGTATTTGATTTTCATGATAATATCTCTTTAGCAGAAAAATTTGCTCCACCATTAATTATTGATAGCAATTACAGAGAAGGCACATTACGAAAAGAAGCCTCTAAAAAAAACAAACCCATCCTCGTTTATGAAGGGGGTGAAAGTATGCGTTTCGATTATCAAGCTATCAATGAAGGTGTCAATGGCTGTTTACGCTTAATGAAAAGCTACGAAATGATTAATACAGAGGTTCCAAGCAACAAAGCTGTGAAAATTAAAAAAGACACTTGGATAAGAGCAAATACTAGTGGTCTTTTTCACATGTACAAACCAAATGGTTCCTTTGTTTCTAAAGAAGATTTATTAGGTGTCATTTGTAATCCTTTCGGAAACATAGAACACCAAATCATGTCATCTGTTGATGGTTATATTGTTGGAATTAATAATCATCCTGTCATTAATCAAGGAGATGCTTTAATTCATCTTGGTTTATTATGAAAATAGATGAACTGAGGTAGTAAAGAAGGCCAAAATACAAACAACGATTTAAAACTACACGAAAGTTCGCAATTGAAATATCATCTGCATCAAAGCAATTAATACCAATGTGAATAAATAATTAGTCCAATATTTGCATATTGGATTTCTTTTTATTATTTTTGGGCTAAACATTAAATCATTATGTCTGCGCCAAAATCAATACAGGTAAAAGAGTCAGTTAATGAACTAAAAAAACTACTAAAAAGTACGCCTAGACTTATTTTTCCAAGAATAAAAATGCTTCTTGAAATAAAGAAACATGAGTCGATGGGAGGAGT